>JAWSVH010000082.1:0-43678 GCA_033852015.1 Desulfobacula sp. | reverse complement strand
TAAAACCGCTGAAAATAAAAAATCCCGATAAGTGTCCTTATCGGGATTTTGTGTATTGGGTTGGCTCCCCAGCACGGATTTGAACCGCGGACCCATTGGTTAACAGCCAATTGCTCTGCCAACTGAGCTACTGGGGAGCAGATGTCTTTATACAAGACCCTCTGTACAAGACGAAGAAGGTATATATCACCCCCTTTTTTTTGTCAACAAAAAATGATAAAAAATTTGACAACCTTCTATTTGAGGTTTATCCTTTAACGAAGATATTAAGAAATTCTATAACAAGGAGGGAAGTCATGGATATTAACAGTTTAAACGGGGCAAATGCGTATACAAACACCCCCAACTCCACCCCCTCGGTTGATCACACTCAGCTTCGAGAACAAAACCTTGAAGCATCCCGACCCGCTCTTGATACTCAAAACACGGCAACTCAGGCCTTTGAAGTCAGCCTTACTCAGGAAGCACAAGACAGACAGGCTGCAGAGACCACACAAAATGCTCAAGAAACTCAAACGACTGCTCCGGAAAATCCTAACAATGAAACAACTGCTCCGGCACAAAATCCTAACCAGATTGTGAATATTGTAGCCTGATAACAAAAAGACACTCAAATTATGATCACTGAAAACGGAATTGTAACAACGGCCGACACAGCAACTGCATGGATAAAAACAACCCGCTCCGGTGCCTGCGAATCTTGCTCTTCAAAAGAAAGTTGCGGAACAGTACATGAGCAAAAAGAACATATTGTTATAGTTAAAAACACCTTAAATGTAAAAAGCGGCGACCATGTGGTCATTGGGCTTGAAACAAAGCCCATGCTTTATCTTACATTTCTATTATATGTATTCCCGATCCTGATGATGATTACTGGCGCCCTGATCGGGGATAATCTTGCGGTGACCTTTGACGTTGACCCGTCCATTGCGTCCATGGCAATCGGATTTTCATTTTTCGGATTGGCTTTTTATTATATTCGAAAAAAAAATTATACCCTTTCAAAAAACGAAGCCTTTAAACCCTTCCTTATCCGTAAAAGGCCCCATGCTGTTCAAGCAGGCTGCTCCCTACCCTAAATTTATTTTTTTTCTTGCCAACATAGCTACAATATAATATATACGCTTGCTAGTTATGGGGTTGCCACCAAAACTCCAAACCCTTAGACAAGAGAGACATATTATGACATCACAACGAGACCTAAAAGTAGCTATAATCATCATGATCCTTTCATTGATCACGGGTATTGTATGCTACGCTGCTTTCACCCCCCCTGCGCCTGACGAGCCACTACGCATTATGTTTCAGAACAAAGGCGGTAAAGTTTTATTCACCCATTCTTTGCACCAAAGCGATTATGGTGTTGAAGATTGCGTAGATTGCCATCACAACATTGAAGACGGTGACGAAGTCTACAATTGCAGTGAGTGCCATGAAGAAACAGGTGATGAAGACTTGCCATCCAGAGCTGATGCATTTCACACACAGTGCAAGGGATGCCACGAAGACCTTGAAGCAGGTCCGGTAGAATGTAATTCGTGTCATTCATTATAGTTGTTTTGGGTCACCTTATCCTGAACATCTACTAATTGATGATCTCAAGCTTTTACAAAACAAGGACTTATTATGATTAAAAGATCTTTTTTCACATTAACCCAACCAAAGCTCAGTTATGATTCTATTGAACAGAATCCTAAAGAGCCAAAGTCAATCCCCATACCGTCTAACCTGACGTTATTGTTGAAAGAAGCTTTGGATAACACCCAAAAAGCTTTAATCCAAAAAGGCGACTCGGTTGAGAAAGGGCAAAAACTTTGTCTGTATGATGACAGCACTGAATATGTTGTTTCACCTGTTGCAGGCACTATCAATGCAATAGATGTTTACACCAATGATTTTGGCAATTCATCCACCTATATCATCATTAAAAATGTTCAAAGCCAAACCACTGAAAGCAAATCAAAAACATATGATTTAAAAAACGACATTGCTTCTGCTGATGCCTGCCTGAGAACCTTACCTGGTGCTCCTCCGCTTAAGATGCTTGCAAACAGTGAGATCAAAATTGATACCATTGTCATCACCTGCGCAGACGCCGACCTTTTATCTACCACCAACCAATATGTTGCTTTAAGCAACATGGAAGAGATAAAAGCAGGTGCTCAGATCTTGAAAAAAGTCACCGGTGCAAACAAATTATGCATCACCATACCTCAAGACTTAAATATTCAAGGTGGATTTGATTCCCTTCAGGTATTTAAGACAGCCACCACTTATCCAAGCAACCTGCCTGCCATGATTTTAAAAAATCATTTAGGCATGGTACTTCCCGCGGGAAAAACACCTGAAGATATGGGCGTTTGTTTTATTAGCGCAGAAGCCGCAGTTGCCATGGCACAAGCCTACGAAACAAAATCTGCAAGCTTTGAAAAAGTCGTGACGGTCATTGGCAAACAAGGCACCCGCTATCGGGTTAAAGCAACCATTGGGACTCCCCTGCAAAAAATCCTTGATCCCTTTAGCATCCACATCAATGATCAGGATAGAATTGTTATTGGCGGACCTATGAAAGGGATATCAACATATACACCTTTCCATCCGGTTGAGCCAGATATGGACACTGTCATTATTCAGGACTCAGACAACATTCCTGAAATTTGTGACACCGCATGTGTTAATTGTGGTAAATGTGTACGAATCTGTCCTGCCAATGTCCCTACAAACATTCTTGTAAGATACCTTGCAGCTGACCAATATGAAGAAGCGGCTGATAAATGTGATCTTGAGTCATGTATCGAATGCGGACTGTGCGCCTATGTCTGTACGGCAAAAATCCCCATATACCAATACATCCGGCTTGGGAAACACGAGCTTAATAAACTAAGAGCAGAAGCTTGAGAATTGGAGACTGCTAATGAATAATAATAAACTAACCGTATCCCATGCTCCCTTCTGGCATGATGGAGACAGCCTATTCAAAATGAACCTGAATATTATGATTGCAGCAATACCTGCAATCCTTTTCGGTTTTATTCAGTTTGGTGTACCCGCAGTTGGTGTAATGGCACTGTCTGTATCCAGTGCTATGATCTGGGAACTTGTATCAAATGTCATAGCCAAACAAAAATTTACCATTGGTGACTTGGATTCGGCACTCATCGGACTAATTTTTGGAATGATGCTGCCAGCCACCTCTCCTTGGTGGATGGTCCTGATAGGCACTTTAACTGCTGTGGTTGTTGGTAAAATGATTTTTGGCGGCACTGGAGCAAATCCCTTTAATCCGGCCCTCATCGGCATGGCATTTTTGATGCTATCCTGGCCGGTTTTATTTGATTTCGATGCTGCTTATGTAAACCAAAATGTTGATTATACCGCATTAGCTCCGTTGGCTGCCCTAAAATATATGGCTGCACAAATAGGAGCCAAAGATGTAACAGACATGTTTACAGTCAAAGACTTGCTCATGGGCAAACAGCTGGGAGCCATCGGTTCTACCTTTGGACTGGGCCTGATTGTCGGCGGAATTTATCTAATTTTCAAAGGATATGTTCGCTGGGAAATCCCAGTCTCTTTTATTGCAGGTATTATTATCTGTGCCTGGGCATTTCAACAATCTAACCCTGAACTATATGCCGGTCCCATGTTTCACCTTTTTTCCGGCTACACACTTTTAGGTGCATTTTTTCTTGCCCCTGAAAATTCATCTTCTCCAGTGAACATGATTCCCATGCTTTTATATGGATTTTTTGCTGCTGCAATGATTATTCTGATGAGGAATGTCGGGTTATACAGTGACGGTACTGTACTTGCTATCCTGCTGTTTAACCTTGTTAACCCCCTCATCGATGCTATTAGACCGAAAGCTTTGGGAAAGGGAGTGAACAATGCGTGAAATGATTAGTATGATAGTTGTTTTAACCTGCCTGACCTTAATCTCTGGCGGACTGCTTTCCGGCGTTCAATCTTTCACAAAAGATAAGATTGAAGTGCAGGTCTTGAAAATCGTACAGGCACCTGCCATTGCAGAAATTTTTCCTGAAACATCCAATGATCCCATTGCAGAAAGATTCCCCATTGAAACAGAAAATGGAACGCTGAAAATCTTTCCTGCAAAATTAGCTGATGGTGTTAATGCCATCGCTTTTGAAACTAAAGGGAAAGGTGGTTACGGCGGCCCTGTTGGTTTTATGGTCGGTATCAACCTTGAAAATGACCAGATCATTGCTGCCCGGGTTACCACCCATTCTGAAACACCAGGGTTTGGTGCGCGTGCCAAGGATGATCCTGAATTTATATCCCAGTATGCCCAAAAATCCATAGAAGATAATTTAGGCCTCAAAAATGCCGGTGGCTCAGTTGATGCTATGTCTGGCGCAACCATCACATCAATCGCTGTGGCCCTGGCTGCAACAGAGGCACAAAAATTGTATAAACAACTGAAACCTGAAATTTTAAAACAGATTAAATAAGGTAAATGAGGAGAATTTAAAATATGGCACAATCCTTGGCAAAAGAATTTACAAAAGGACTATGGGCTGAAGTTCCTCCTTTCAGACTAGTTTTAGGCCTTTGTCCAGTTCTTGCTGTTACCACAAAAGTCGAGAACGGGCTTGGAATGGGGCTTGCAACCACATTTGTCCTTGTTTTCTCAAACCTGTTAGTATCCCTTTTAAGAAATGTGATACCTTCAAAGGTCAGAATCGCCTGCTATATTGTAATTATAGCCACCTTTGTTACCATTGTTGAGCTGGGAATGCAGGCCTATACATATGAACTGTTTCAAAAACTTGGGATTTTCATCCCCCTGATTGTTGTAAACTGTGTTGTTTTAGGACGATCAGAAGCCTTTGCCAGCAAAAACGGACCTGTTCTGTCTATTGCTGACGGATTGGGGATCGGCATTGGTTTCACCCTTTCTTTAGGGGCCATTGCAGCTGTAAGAGAATTTATAGGAGCGGGTACACTAACCTTCTGGGAAGGTCTTCCTGTTTTTGAACTTGCAGCAACTTTCCCAAGTTTTCAACCTTTCGCATTCATGGTACAAGCACCCGGCGCATTTGTTGCTCTTGGTCTGATGCTGGCTGGCATGAATCTTATCGGAAATAAATAAGGAGATAATCAATGGAATATTTTGAATTAGCCATCGGATGTATCTTCATAAACAATATTCTCCTTGCCCAATTTCTTGGAAACTGCCCCTTTCTCGGGACATCCAAAAAAATGGAAACCGCGGTGGGTATGGGTATGGCCGTTATCTTTGTTCTGGTCATGGCCGGTATTATCACCTGGGTTGTGGACACCTATTTGTTGAAAGCATTTGATCTAGAATATTTAAGAACTGTTTCTTTTATTCTTGTTATTGCATCTCTTGTACAATTTGTGGAAATGTTCTTAAAAAAGAGTATTCCGGCTTTATATGCCGGACTGGGAATTTTCCTTCCCCTGATTACCACAAACTGTGCAGTAATGGGTGCGTGTCTGCTCAACATCAGTAAAGAATATGGTTTTATGAAAACCCTGGTATCCTCTTTTGCATATGCAGTTGGTTTTGCGCTTGCCCTGATCCTGTTTGCAGGTGTAAGGGAACGAATCAACCTTGCAAAGGTTCCAAAACCCTTACAGGATACTTCCATCGCTTTGGTTACTGCTGGTGTGATTGCTTTGACATTTATGTCATTCAAAGGAATGGTTTAAAACTAACTTGGAATATTCTTTAAGCGTTTAATGTCTTTTCTTAAAGAATATTTTAAAACTATAAGGTGATATTATGATCGAAGCTTTATTGTTTATGTTAGGCATCGGTGCTGTGTGCTCCATAGTTCTTAGCCTTTCATCTAAAGTCTTTTATGTATATGAAGACCCCAGAATTGCACTCGTAGAGAACAACCTTGCCGGCGCAAATTGTGGTGGCTGCGGATATGCTGGATGTTCTGCTGCTGCTGAAGTCATTGTGGACGGGGTTGAACCCCCTTCTTTATGTATTGTCTCCAATAAAGAAGATGTCGAAGCCGTTGCAAAAATAATGGGTATGGACGCCGGAAGTGCTGAAAGCCCTTTATCTTACAACATGTGTGAAGGTGGAAACCGCGCTGAAGACAAATACAATTATATCGGCGTATCTTCTTGTAAAGCCATGGCATTTTCCTATGGCGGTAAACGGATATGCGGCGTAGGATGTATCGGCCTTGGCGACTGCGTAAAATCCTGTCAGTTTAATGCTTTAGAAATGGGATCCAATGGGTATCCGGTCGTGGATGATGAAAAATGTGTGGGTTGTGGTGCCTGTCAACTGGCCTGTCCCAAAGATATCATCCAGGTAAATACCCTCACTCAGCAACTCATGAAATTCAACCAGGAGCAGGATGCTCTGGCACCGTGTGCCCAGACCTGCCCTGCTGAAATCAATATACCCAGATATATCAATCAACTCAAAGAAGGCAAATATAAAGAAGCCGTCCAAACCATCCGTATGAGAAATCCTCTACCCCTGGCTTGTGGCCGCGTATGCCCTCACCCCTGTGAAGATGCATGCAGAAGGGGTATCGAAGATGACGCTGTTTCAATTAATCAACTCAAACGCTTTGTCGCTGATTATGAAATGAACTCAGGTTCCAGAATCCCCATCAAATGTGCTCCGGACAGCGGCAAAAAAGTTGCAGTTATCGGTGGCGGTCCTGCGGGTCTATCCTGTGCATTCTTTTTACGCAGAATTGGTCATGAAGTTGATATTTTTGATGCCATGCCCAAACTTGGTGGTATTATCAGATATGGCATACCAGAGTACCGTCTTCCCAAAAAAGTACTTGACTGGGAAATCCAGGGAATCCTCGATTTAGGAATTAAATCCTTTACCAATGTCAAATTTGGTGAAGACTTTGGGCTGGGCTCTTTGATGGCCTCGGGATATAATGCCGTATTCATGGGAATTGGTGCATGGAAGGATCGATCGCTGGGAATTGATGGCGAGGATCTGGATGGATGTTTTAAAGCAATTGATTTCTTGCAGAAATTCTCCAGTGGTCAAAAACTTAAACTTGGGAAAACTGCTGCTGTAGTTGGCGGTGGAAATAGTGCGATTGACTGTGTAAGAACTCTTTTAAGGCTTGGTCTTGAAAAAGTGTACATTGTTTACAGAAGAACCAGAAACGAAATGCCTGCCAATGAAGTTGAAATTGTGGCTTCAGAAGAGGAAGGTGTTGAGTTTGTTTTCCTGGCAGCTCCCACACGTGTGATTGGAGATGAAGGCGGTAAGGTCAAACAACTGGAATATCTGAAAATGGAATTGGGTGAACCCGATGCTTCCGGAAGACGACGACCAGAACCGGTTGAAGGATCTGAAACTCTATTGGATGTTGAGATGGTCATCTCTGCCATCAGTCAAGCTCCAGATACTTCATTTATGGACAATGATACTACCAAACGAATGACCCAATTGGAATTGACCCGCTGGAATACGATTGACAACGATCCTGAACTCCTGCAGTCCTCAATCCCCTATATATTCACCGGTGGCGATGTAGCAACTGGTCCATCGCTTGTTGTTGATGCCATCGGCAGTGGCCGAAGAGCTGCCCGATCTATTGATCTTTTCCTGAAAGAAAAACCAGTAGAACCGGTTGACAACTCACTTCTAGGTAAAAAGATTGCTGAATCTGTCTTTGACAAGGTACCCGGCGTCCAGAAGAGACCACGAGCCAAAATGCCGGAAATTCATGTAGAAGATCGTTTTGCTCCTAATCCTATGATTGAGGTGGATCTTGTCCTTGCTGAGGACACAGCTCAGAAAGAAGCGGATCGATGTCTGAACTGCTGCCGTACCTGTTACAATCCAGATACGGAATTTCCCATGGCAAAAACCAGCTGAACTTAGGATAATTTTTTAAGTCATTTTTATAATTAAAGGGTATCACTTGATACCCTTTAATTATTTTATTTACAAATATGCCAAAAAAAAATTTAAAAAAAATTTTATTCGTACTTATAACAGGCTGTCTAATAGCTGGTGCCGTTGGATTGTTTTATTATCATAAAGCCTCCACCTTTATAACAACCCCCTTAGACCCAAAAGCCGGTGAAATTGTATTTTCTATTTTACCGGGTCAAAGTCTTTCTTCAATTTCAAAACGCCTTGAAGAACAATCTATTATATCTGACAGTCTTTATTTCAAGCTCTATGCTCAAATTTCAGACGCAGGGAAAAAACTTAAGACTGGAGAATATATTTTATCCGCATCAAAAACTCCGGCACAAATCCTGGAAATACTATTAAAAGGCAAAGTAAAATTATATAAAATCACCATCCCGGAAGGATGGAGTATTACACAGATTGCTCAAGCACTTGAAGAGCGCAATTCATGTAATAAAGACACCTTTATAAGCCTATGCCATGATAAAGGTTTTATTAACAAATTAAATATAAAATCTATCTCATTAGAAGGTTATCTTTTCCCAGACACCTACCTTTTCCCAAAGCAAACCTCATGTGAGAAAATTATTCAAACCATGGTGGCTAATTTTAAAAAAGTGTTTACCCCGTCCATGAAAGCCCAAGCCGATGAAATGGGCTTTTCCATCCATGAAATTGTCACTCTGGCATCCATCATTGAAAAAGAAACCGGAGATGCCTCGGAACGTCCGTTGATTTCTTCTGTTTTTCATAATCGATTAAAAAAGAATATGAGACTGGAAAGTGACCCCACTGTAATTTACGGGATCACCAACTTCGATGGAAATATAAAGCGCAAACATTTAAGAATGTTAACCCCCTATAACACTTATAAAATCAAGGGGCTTCCAATGGGGCCGATTGCAAACCCCGGCGCCCTATCCATTAAAGCAGCGTTATCTCCAGTTAATAGCGATTATCTATTTTTTGTTTCTAAAAAAGATACCACCCACAAATTCTCCAGAACGATTCAAGAACATAACCGGGCAGTCAGAAAATATCAGCTTAAGAAAAGATAATTTATTCGAATTGATCAAATTGTTTTAAATAAACAATCACTGCCCCACTTTTGGATTTGTTTTTTTTATCCCACTCATACCAGATCACCAAATCAAGTGTTTTTAACTGTTTTAACAAATCTTCAACAATATCAGGAAGAACAGGGCCATTATCGGAATGAAGACCTTTTCCCACAATAATCCGCGCAGTAAAAAGTCCCTGCTTTTTACAGGTGTAAAGAAAAGATCTAAGTCTAACCTGGGCTTCCATGCCTCTATATCCATGAAGATCCAGTTCAACTTCGACCGACGGATATCTTTTTAATCTTTTTTTAAGCGGTACGGGAGTTGGCTTTTTTATTGGCCTTATCTCTCGGGTTTTATAATACTCATTCAACAGAGTTTCAAAATCTTCTTCCCCAACCAAATCACTGTCGCTCAAATGATGCTCTGACGCGGATTCTAAAACGGGTACTCCATGTTTATTTTTCAACGGTTTATTCTTAGAAGGATTGCTTTCAACAGATGGATCTATCTCCTGAGAATTCTTGTTTTTATTTTTTTTAAAAGCACTTAAAAATTCCTGATCCGAATTGAGAACTGGCAATCCATTTTTACTTCTCTTCGGGTTGTTTTTTTTCTTTTTAACGGCTTTGCTCATAATGCACTTATTATATCCCAAGCACACTTGATATTCAAGATTTTCACCACTTTTGGAGAATTGACAAGATGTGTCCTTCCTGTTATTGTCCAAATTATGATTACAGGAAGTATTGTCGAGTATATAGACCAGCAAAGAATAATTTCAGCAGTTATATTGCATGAAAAAAGTGGCAAGTTAAGATTACTCAATGAGAACAGTCGAGAAATAAATTTATCTGAAAAACGGCTGTCTCATGTATCCAAAGATTGCATCGACACCACTGTTGCGCAAAATGGTATCATCAACCAGCTAAAACTACTTGCTGAAAACCGAAAAGCCCTTTCTCAAACCATAAACATCAAAGAATTATGGGAAATTCTTCAGGACGAGTCCGATGAAATTGATCTTCCAACCATGACTCTTTTTTGTTTTGATCCTCCCTTAACATCTGACCATGAGTCCGCTGTTATTCGTGCTTTTTTCAAAGACCGGCTTTATTTCAAATTTAATAATCTGACGTTCACTCCATATTCCCCGGATCAGGTGGAAACAAAAAAAAGGCAGACAATGGAAGCTGGGAAAAAAGAAATTCTTGCCCAAAATGGAGCCAACTGGATTAATACTGTTTTAGACAACCAAGACAATTCTCCTGTCCAAATAGATCCTAAAATCATTGATATCTTGACATCCTATTATCTGTTCAACACTGATTCCCGCCAATATCAGGTCGCCAGAGACATTATCAAACGCTCTGTGTTAAATTCACCTGAGCAATTATTTAATGTCTTTGTAAAAGCTGGAATCTGGGATTCTGATAAAAACATAGATCTTCTGACCCGGGAAATTCCCACCGTATTTTCACAGGATGTCCTGGACCATGAAAAAAAATTATCCACCCAAAATATTAATTTTTCAGATGACCCTCTTCGAAAAGATCTGACTCATGTTCCCTTAATTACGATTGATGGCCAGTCTACTCTTGATTTTGATGATGCAATCAGCCTTGAGAATACAGAGACCGGGTATACCTTGGGAATTCATATCATTGATGTGGCAGCGTTTATCAAAAGCAATGATCCGATTGATCTGGCTGCCCGGGAACGTGCAAGTTCCATCTATATGCCCGATGACAAGCTGCCGATGCTGCCACCCAATCTTTCCGAAGACATGTGCAGTTTAAAAGAAGGACAAATCCGACCCGGCATAAGTACTATTGTCAAAATGAATCGTTTTTTTGAAATCCAGGAATACGAGATTATTCCCAGTATCATCAAAGTACATACCCAGATGAGTTATACGGAAGCCAACCTGCTGAATGGGAAAAACGATCCTGTTACCACCTTGTATAAAATAGCGACGTTATTGCGGGAAAAAAGATTAAAGTCCGGTGCCATACAAATCACCCTGCCGGAAGTAAATGTTTGGGTGGAAGAAAATGGTGACATTGGCTATTCAAAGGTAGATAGGGAAAATCCCTCCCGCATGTTAGTCTCAGAAATGATGATATTTGCCAATTCTCTAATGGCAGAATTTCTTTCAAAGAATAATATACCCGCAGTCTTTCGGTCTCAGACACAACCAAAACAACGACTTTTCAAGGGAATTGAAACCACCTTGAGCCTTAACTTTATGCAACGTAAGCAGCTAAGCCGTGCGATGATAGGAACAGATCCCCAAATGCATGCCGGGTTAGGTGTAAAAGCCTATACCACTGCGACCTCACCGATAAGACGCTACCACGACCTTTTAACCCAACGCCAGATCAAAGCAATTTGGGGATATGACACAGCCTATTCTAAGGCAGAACTTGAGAATATTCTCCAGATGATCTCCATACCCATGGCAAATGCAGGAAGAGTACAATCTGCCCGAAAGCGATACTGGATCATCAAATATCTTGAGTCCAAAAGAGGTGAAGTATACGAAGCCATGGTACTTGATTCCTATCGGGACCACTTCAATGTCCTGGTCAAAGAGTTCATGCTGGAAACAAAACTTCCTCCCAGTGGTATTAAATTTAGACATGGAGATATTATCCAGGTCACCATCCAGCATGCCGATGCCAGACGCAACCAACTTTCCCTCTTTGCATAAAATTAGGTTCGCATAAAAAATTGGACAAAAAAAAGCGCATAACCTAATGAAAGGTCTGCGCTCTTAATATTATATAGAACTCTTATAAATTTCTAATGTTTAAAACTTCTCTGACCTGTATAAACCATCGTTGCATCATTCTCATTACAGGCCTCAATTGATTGATAATCATTCATAGAACCACCCGGCTGGACAACCGCTTTAATACCTTCTTTGAGTCCCACATCAATCCCATCTCTGAATGGGAAAAATGCATCTGAAACCATCGTTGATCCGATGAGGCCGCCCTTAACTTCTTTAACATCATTTTCAATCTGGGTTCTTTTGTCTTTATCTGTCAAATCAGCAAAGCCAATCCCATGACGTTCAAAACAATATCGATCAGCCAATTTTCGGTATGCTTTATCAACGGCAATTTCTGCTACCCCAACTCTGTCCTGTTCTCCTGTACCAATACCTACCGTGGCATTGTCTTTGACATAAATAACAGAGTTGGATGTAATCCCGGATTCAACCAACCAGCCAAAAAGCATATCTTCATACTCTTGCTGAGTCGGCTGACGGTTCACCGTAAATGTTTTACCTTTATATTCGGTGGATGCTGCCATAAAATCTTTTTGAGAAAGGGCCTCAGGAACAAACGACCACTGGGCAACCATACCGCCGTCCATCAAAGATTTAAAATCAATCACCCGCTGACCGATAAAGCTCTGAAGCTTATCAATCGCATTGATCCGGATCACCCTCAGATTTTTTCTTGCACCCAGAATATCGATAACTCCATCCTCAAAGTCCGGTGCAACCACCACTTCGGCATACTGGTTGGCAATGGCCTCGGCAGTGGCTTTATCAACCGCTTTATTTAAAGCGATACATCCACCAAATGCTGCCACTCGATCTGCCATGTAAGCTTTATGATATGCGTCTTCAAGACTTTGTGCCCGAGCAGCACCACAAGGGTTATTGTGTTTTACAATAACCGCACAGGGGGTGTCTGTAAAATATCTTAAAATATTCAGGGCATTATCAGCATCTGTCAGGTTGGTTTTTCCCGGATGTTTTCCTGACTGGAGCAATTCTATATCGGAAACCAGATATTTTCCCGCAGCAATGGTCTGGGCATCACCCAGAGCCAGGTTTCCATTAACCAGACGATAAAGTGCTGCCTCCTGACCGGGATTTTCGCCATACCTTAATCCTTTTTTTACTCCTTCAATTATCCAGGAGACTTTTTCATAAAAAAGAGTCTGCCTTCTATCTCCATCAACAAAAGAGACTTCCATATTCGGGGTAAAATGATCATCCATAATTGTTTTGTACATTTTTTTTAGATCTTCAGCCATTGCGCTTATTCTCCTTTATAGCAAGAGTTGACATCCTCTGCAGATCTGCCAGCCAGATAATTGGCAATATTGGTATCATAAACAGCCGTATGCTCGAATGCTTTTTTTGCCAGATCAAAACGATCTTCAAGAGATAAAGAACCGCCGTTTTTTCCAAGCTTTTCAAGAATACCTGAATATGTTTGCGGGTCCACAACAGACGCCACCCGGATAAAATTTTTGGCTGCCGCCCGAATCATGGTTGGTCCGCCAATATCAATATTTCCCCTGGCATCTTCAAGTGTTACCCCTTCTTTGGCAATAGTTTCGCTAAATGGGTACAGATTCACCACAACCATATCAATGGCACGGGCACAGGTTCGTTTCAAATCATCCTGATGGGCATCATTGTAAGTTTCGGTCAGCAGCCCCAGATAAATTTTAAAATCAAGCGTTTTTACCAACCCCCCCTGGGTTTCAGGCTGACCTGTATACTCAGACACTTTTTTTAAGCAGGAACCCGCTTTCTCTCCAAGGATCTCTTTTATTTTTGAATAGGTTCCACCGGTTGAAAGAATCATAATATCCGGATTCATCTCAACCAGACCAGGAATAAAAGTATCCAATCCAGATTTATCTGATACACTCATCAAGATCGTATTGATTTTCACCTGATGATCAATTTTTTCAACTACATTTTTGCCCATATGTCTTCCTCAAAATTATTAAAATGGTTAATATCTTTTTATTTTGATAGTCCCGATTAATAATATAATTAGCATCTTAAAGTCAAGTTCAGAATAAGCACTTTCTCCCTGTAAAAGAGTTCTTAAAATAATCATAATTACACTCAAAAAATTGCGAATCAACGATTATCTATATTCTATACAGGGAATCAAAACACAGTTATGAAAACGCTTCATTTTTGAATATATGTGACGTATATCCTCAGATCCTCATCAGGCTATGACTTGGTTACCAGAAGAATACACCATACCGCCTCTGATTCAGAGGCGGTATGCTATTTATACTTTTTGCAATAAAAGACTGCCCACAGAATATCCTGCCCCAAAAGAGCAGATCATTCCGATGTCTCCCTGGGCAAGGTCTTTACTGTGCTTATGGAAGGCAATGATGGAACCGGCTGATGCTGTGTTGGCATAACGGTCCAGGATAGTGGGGGTTTTCTCCGGTGTCAGGACATCATTTAAAAGATATTTGATTACCATCTTGTTCATGTTGATGTTGGCCTGGTGAAGCCAGTACCGTTGAACTAATTCCGGTGTCAGACCATGGCAAGATAGGTGATCCCGAATGTGTTGCGCCGCCACAGGACTGACTTCATTAAACACTTTTCGCCCTGCCTGATGAAACAGTTTATCCCACCCATAGGGGTCTGTATCCGTGGCCCGTGATATGTGCCCAAAATTTGAGCGAATATTATTGGAAAAAGAAGTATAGGCCTTTGTGCTCAAAACCTTAAAATAATTTTCAACCGTGCAGGTATCCTCTCTTTCCATAATCACAGCCGTGGCGACGTCTCCAAAGATAAAATGAGAATCCCTGTCAGTGTAATTAACCTGGGGGGTGACCAGTTCCGGATTTATGGCCAGAACACATTTAGCCGATCCTGCGATGAGACTGTCAAAGGCCCGGTGAAGACCGAAGGTGGCAGCCGAACACGCCATGAGCATGTCAAATCCAAAACCTTCAATCCCCAGTTCATTTTGCACTTCAATGGCAATGGCCGGATATGACCGTTGAGTATAGGCCGCAGAGACAATTACAGCATCAATGTCAGCGGCTGTTTTACCGGCAGCTTCCATGGCTTTTTTTGCGGCAGCGACGGCAATCTCAGCCTGGTTGCTCAATTCTTCTTCTTTTCGTTCTGCAAACTTGGGCCGCATGCGATCGATATCCAGGATGCCTTCTTTAGTATATACGTACCGGGATTTAATACCCGATGATTTTTCAATAAACCGGACACTGGAAAGGGGTTTTTCTTCAATATCTCCTGCTGTAATCGCACCGGCATTCTCGGCATTGAATTTTTCAGCCCAGCGATTGTAGCTGTCAACCAGCTCCTCATTGGTAATCACATTAGCTGATTTCCACATACCGGTCCCACTGATAACGATGCTCGGAAATAATTTATTCGTATCTTCCAATTGTCTACTCCTTTTTTTCGTCCAGAGTGGCAAATGCCACATATTGTCCGTGGTGGCTCAAACTGATATCCATGCCACCGGATGTTCGGTTGTTAAAACATATCACAGGCGGGCCAGGTCTCTTTTTTTGCCGGTTCCGCAGAATATCGATGTTATCTTTGTCCAGATTTAAGTGCTGGGCAATTTTTTCTTTGGCTAGTTTTCGAACTAAAAAAGATTGCTGATCCGGGGAAAGTTGAGTCCCAGATTCAGAATCGATTCTTTCCATATCATAAAAAACACGTTTTAGATCTTCAAGACTTCCGGTGGTGCCAATACAGTGAACATAATTGTTCTCGATAAAAATATTAATGGCCACGGAACCTGCAGGAGTCCCAACATGTCCAAAAAATTTTGATTTCAACGATTGGGAAGACAGTGTCACAGGATAGCGCCTGGGGGCGGAACTGATGTCCGGATAGGTCTTGCTTACAGCCTTAAATGCCGCCTCTTTTGCTGCCCAAAAAGACCACAAAAGTTTATCCGGGTTCTCTTTGCAGCCCAAAAGGACTTTTTTTTCATCCGGGGTCAAAATTCGTTCCACAAAACGAAGGTCCTTAGCACGCCCGATTGTCCCCCTGGTATCAAGATCGACAATGTCATTTCCCACATGCAGCAAAATAAGCCTCCTCCATTCCAGAAAGATGGCCGATAATCTGGCGTGAAATATCCCTTTGGGCCCTGAGTCCTTTCAGGTCTGTGCTGGGATGAATCTCTTCGACCGCTATAAAAAATTGTTCTTTGTATTTTGGCATACCGCTATATTCATCCTGATTTTGTCCACGAAGATAAATGCACATCACCCGAGCCTTGGGAACGGTTAACAAAAGACGCCCGGCGCTATAGGGAAAACCAATGGTCTTCACGCGCCCGTTACGTGACCTTGTGCCTTCCGGAAAAATCATCAGGTTTTCTTTTTTATTCATAAGATAATTGCATTTACGCAAGACTTTCTGGGTTCCATTCCGGTCTCCGCCACGGACAACAGGAACACATTTCATTAGATAACACAGAACCACCACCAATAAATTGCCAGAATAGTTCATTTGCTCGGGCATGTTCCATGGCAGCAGACGGTATTGAAACATATATTTTCCAGGCGATATCATGGCATAGGCCAGGATGGCGGAATCAATCATGGTAAGGTGATTGGGGCAGATCAACCATGGACCTCTATGATCTGCCAGAAGAGATCTTACATCTTTTCTAACCCGGTCAAGATCACGGATCCGGTACCTGAACACCTTGATGGCCAATATAATCAGGGGGATGGTCAAAAAGACTGCCAGCCGCCCTAATATATACTGAAAATTTAGAAAAAATTTTAATTTAAAGGTCATGGATCAGGCATCTGCAAGTTTTTTTTCAACGATCTTAACAGCATCTCCAACGGTCTTGATCTGGTCGGCGTCATCATCGTCAATCTCAACATCAAATGCATCTTCCGCTTCAATAATAATATCCACCAGACGGGCCGAGTTCACCTTAAGGTCATCAATGATGGCAGTGTCCATAGTGGCATTCTTAAGTTTTTCCTCGTCTTTTACAAATTCTTTGATGATCTCCATAACCTTGTCAAAAATTTCTGTCGTACTCATACGTATCTCCTTTTTATAATTATCTTTCCCATTTTTGCATAATGAGACAGCTGTTAACATCACCAAAACCAAAACTGGCTTTAGCAATGGTTTTAAGTTCTGGTGTTTCCATAAAGGATTGAACTATTCGGTCTTTATAAGGCACAATATCCGGGTGCAAATCTTCACAGTTAATGGACGGATGCATAAATCCCTTGTGAAGTTCTAGTACAGATGCCACAGACTCGATGGCACCGGCAGCGCCAAGGCAATGCCCTATCATCGATTTTGTGGAGTTGATCAGAGGAATATCAGCAGGGTTACACCCAAGCGCTTCAGCCCAATTACGAACTTCCCGGGGATCGGCAAAGGTGGCGGTTAGATGCCCGTTAACCGCATCTATTTCATCCGCTCCCATCTTTGCATCGGCCAATGCTCCTTTAATACAACGTTTTACCCCTTCCGGGTTCGGCGCTGTCATGGAACCTCCCTGGCGCTGACCACCACAATTGATCATTCCACCTTTGATTTCTGCATAAATTCTGGCTCCCCGTTCAAGGGCTGTATCCAGATTTTCTAAAACCAGGGCACCGGCACCGGCACCGGGAACAAATCCGCAGGCAGACGCACTCATGGGACGGGAGCCTTTTTCAGGCGTCTGGTTGAATTTGGTAGATAAAACACGCATGGAATCAAAACCGCTCCAAGCATAGGGGGAAGAGCCTTCGGCACCACCTGCCACCATCCGTTTGGCAAGCCCTGTCCGGATTCTCCATGCAGCTTCGATGATGGCTTCGGTCCCGGTACTACAGGCCGATGAATTTGAGGTGGCCTGATTACCCAGGGCCAACAGACCGGCGATATAAGCGCTGATGCCACTTCCCATTACCCGTTCAACGACCATGGAACCCAACCGACGAGTCTTGCCAGCATTAACCATGGGTACCAGTTTTTGGGAAATAGTATCCATATCACAAACTCCGCATCCAAAAACGGTACCAGTGTCCCAGTCTGCAACGGCATCTTCATCTGGCAGAGTTAAACCAGCATTGCGCCAGGCTTCAGCCACAGCGATAAGTGCATATTCAATATTGCCTTCAATAAAGTTGCGCCCCACAGATTTAAAATAGGTTTCATAGGCTTCTTTAATACCCTGGGGAACGCCGCCAATCCAGCAGCCGAATTTGAGTTCTTCTAATTTAGGGATGAACCTGATACCGGACCGGCCCTGCCGCAAAGCATCTTCAAATTTATCAATCCCTGTCCCATTGGGACTGACCACACCCATTCCAGTAATGACCACTCTATTATTCATAGTTTTTTCCTGTATCTTTTATGCCTTTTATTTCAAGCCCTTTTACCAGCTAAAATACCCGAACAGACCATTTCACCGTTTTCCCGCTCAAGTGTTGCCATGGACTTGATTGCGCCCCGTCTCAGATATACCTTTTCTCCCCGGATGATCACTTTTTCTCCAGGCAAAACCATGCTGCCAAATTCCACTTTATCTGCATAGGTAAACAGGGTGTTCATCTGCCGGACTTCATTTTCGGGGATGCCCTGGCGCAGCAAAAGGCTGATACCCATAGCGACCACACTTGTCTGGGCCATGGTCTCAATCAGAATAACACCAGGCGTAATGGGTCGACTGGGGAAATGCCCCTGGTAAAAGCTTTCATCTTCCCGGAATTGATAGACCGCTGTAATTTTCTCATCATCCATCTCAATGATGTCGTCAATAAACCGAAAAGGCGACCGCTGGGGGATGATATCCAGGACCTGCTGAATAAAATTTTGATCAACCACTGTACATGCCTCCATTCACATGAATAACACTTCCATTGATATAGGTTCCCCGAGTAGCCAGGAAACCTACGACCTCTGCGACTTCTTCAGGGGTTCCCATACGTTCCAGAGGAATATTTTTCATGATGCTTTCCCTGATTTCTTCATTCAGTTCATCCGTCATTCCCGTATCAATAAACCCGGGGGCCACTGAATTCACCAGAATATTTTTGCCCCATAACTCTTTTGCCAGAGATTTGGTCATGGCATCGATAGCGGCCTTTTCCATAGTATAAGGGATTTGGCCGGCATTACCGGTATGCCCCACTACACTGGAAATATTAATAATCCTTCCCTTTGATTTTCTGAACATAAACAGACGCAGCACCCGTTTGGTCAGGTACCAGGCCCCTCGTGAAAGAGAACGCTGCCGATCAAAACTGTCCATCTTCATCATCAACATGGGTTCATTAATGGTCATCCCGGCATTATTAACCAGAACATCCACCTGTCCTGTCTCTTTCTTTATCTGTTTAACCATGGCTTCCACCTGGTCTTCATCCGCAAGATCGGCCTGGATTAAAAATCCGTTTCCCTGGATCTTATCCAGCACTTTTTGGGCTGCTTTTTCACTTTTTCTGTAATGGATGCCCACCTTGAATCCTTCTTTAGACAAAAGGATTGCACAGGCAGCACCAATGCCAGTTCCAGCCCCGGTCACAATGGCGACAGGTTTTGGAGTCACAGGTTCTAGGGTCATGGGGTTTTCTTCAGGGGACTTGTCTTTTGTATTCATGGGGATTACCTCTCGCTTGTACCGCCCAGGCAGTTTTCAGACCGGTTGGGATAATCTTTATAGGTGATTCCTTTGAAAATACCAGTTCTAGCCCGTTTAACCGAGGTGATATGCTCATCATCCACAAATACGTTACCATCGGCAATGACAATACCTGAGCCAGCTTTTTTCAGTTCCCTGAACCGGATAATATCCACTTCAAAACGAACCACTTTGTTATGAGGACGGATCTGACCGGAAAATTCCACATCTTCACACCCCAGAGCCCTTCCAGCACCCGGAATGCCTTTCCATACCAGGTAGAACCCCAAAAGCTGCCAGATGGCATCCACACAAAGGCAGCCGGGCTGCACCGGGTCTCCAGGAAAATGGCATTGAAAATACCAGGCATCCAGTCGGACATCCTGTTCAGCCACAATCCGACCTTTTTTACCGTTTTCTTCGATGGACAATATTCTGTCCAACATTAAAAATGGCGGAGCTGGCAACTTGGCGTCAAAATCGTCCGGCGGATCCTCAATAAGATTTCCATATGAAAATGCCAGCAATTGTTCAAAATCAAAATGATTCTGTTTTTTAAATTGATTGTATTTCATGGTCTACCTTTTTGTTTTATAATTTTATCCAATCCGTTCACCACCATCAGCACAGATCAAGGCACCATTAATCCATGCGGCCTCATCCAGACACAAAAGAAAAACAACGTTGGCCACGTCTTCAGGCTGTGTCAGCCGGCCAAAGGGGTTTCTTAAAACGGAAAGTGCTTTAATGCGCTGATTTCCAGGGATAACCTTAAGGGCTGGAGTATCGCATACACCAGCCTGAATCACATTGGACCGGATACCGTACGGTGCAAATTCTTTGGCCATTGCCCGGGACACGGATTCCAGAACAGCCTTGGCCGCTGCCACGGCGGCATATCCTTTCCATGCCACACTGTTGCCTTCGCTGGTAAGACTCAAGACCCTTGCATCTGCAGCAAATAAATTTTTATTAAAAATATCCTGGACCCACTCAACAATATTGGAGCCCATGGCATGGGTGGTCCGTGTAAAATCTTCTTTTTCCAGCAACAGTTCATTATTATATTCGGGCGGATCAACAATGGTGAAAAATGAGTCTTCACCCTCTTCAAAGGCTTCTTTAACAATAGTATTAATCTGCTCTTGGGACGCCCCGGTTTGCTGGGCCAGTTTTTCCCTGGCCCTTTTGGAGGCATTGTCTTTGATTTCAGGGACTAAAAGCTTAAGGTTGCCAAAGGCCACCGCATGGAGCAACATCTTAACTTTTGCGGTTCCACCAAGCTTGGTTTTCAGCTCTTCTAACACCCGGGTCCTGCCTTTGTCAGAAAGAGCGTCCAGATTATAAGTCAACACCTGCACACCAGTAGCACTTAACGCATCAAAATCCGGCTGAATGCGTGACATAGCTCCTCTGCGGTCCCGGTGGACAATACACAGATTCATGCCGTGTCGGGCCAGTTTTTTTGCCGTGGCCAGTCCAAATCCGCTGGACCCGCCGATAATTACGGCCCATAAATCAGAATCAAATTTCATGGATATTTCCCCATCATTCGTTATCATTATATATCCTCCATACAGCAGCAGGCATTTTTAAACCTGTTGCCTTTTCTCATCTAAATGTCCGTTCAGCAGCAGACAATTTGGTAATGGACCGGCAGGTGACATCCAGACCCTTGAAAAATCTTCTCAAAGGGCGGTCAGGGCCAATCTCATAAATGTCCCGACTTTTTTGGGACAAGGCTGTCATGTTGTCCGTCCACCGGACAGGATTACTCAACTGAGATACCAGATTATCAATTATGGTTTCTCTTATACCGGAATGAAATTTGCCTGTAAAGTTGGAGGTCACCCTAAGCGCGTTTTCTGGAACCAGTTGATCTGAAAAAGCTTCCAGAACTTTTTTAAATTCTGCCTCAACGGGTTGCATGAATCTGGAATGAAACGGTGCACTTACATTCAGACGAATAAAGCGCATATCAGATTCCCGACCCAGAATTTCGGTCAATTTTGTTTCAGCAGCGGCCATGTTTGAAGCATCTCCACTGATCACAAGCTGACTCGATGAGTTAATGTTGGCGACATCGATATTCAGCCCTCCAATAACTTTCTTTAAAAATGCGGCATCCAGGTTATCTGCAATAACTGCGGCCATAGCTCCGGTACCGGGAGGTGCCGCTTTTTGCATCAGCTGGCCTCTGACCTGAACTGCCTGGACTGCCTGGTCAAATGGCATGGCGCCTGCTGCAACAAGGGCTGTGTACTCTCCAAGGGAGTGACCACCGAAAAATTGAGGCTTAAAATCATATAGTGATTCAAGACCGCGAAGCATGGCAATCTCTGTGGTCAGGATACAGGGCTGAGCAAATTCGGTCATATCCAACTGATCATTTTCTTCGAAACAGAGGTTGGCAACATCCCAGCCTAGCGCCTGAGAAGCTTCTTCATAGGTGTTGCGACTGGCAGTTACATTATCGAAAAAATCTTTTCCCATGCCCCTGCGCTGGGCGCCTTGCCCCGGGAAAACAACAACTGCGCAAGTATTGTTCATCTATATACTCCAAAAATTCCATCTGTTTTTTAAGTTAATGCTATTCATTACATTCAACTTGTTACACACCAAGAGAATTACACTTCATGTAGCTTAATACGCAATCTTTAAATGTAAAGTATTGGATTATAATACCACCCGTATTGTGAAGCCAAGGAAAAAAGAAGGACAAGTTTTACAGATCAGCGCCTGAAATCATCGATCAGAGAAAAGACCCATTGTCTGAAAGTAATCATCAAGCCCGTGGGAAGAGTCTCTTCCTGGGGGAGGGTTTCATCTATTACAGCCAATTCAGCATACTCTTTAAATACCTGATTAATCTTTTTTAGTACGACTGCCCGGGATCCTTCAGACAGTTTGCCAGTCTCAAAACTGAGCAGGAAAACTTCCTGATCAGAGGAGCCTCCTGAAAATTCTTGATAGATCCGCTGCTCATATCTGGCCCGGATGGGGCCGTTCTTACGCCAGTCGATATTTTTTTCAGTCAAAAAAACCACCCGGTTGTTCGGATATAAGGAGAGAAGCTTGATCCGGTCAAGCTGCAAAAGAAATTTGAGAGATTCTTTTGTTGATATTTTATAGTTCCTGACAATACTATCCGGCTTTCGGCCGTTTCGCAAAAGATAAAAAAAAGCAAGAAGCTTAGGATTCTCAGCCAGGGAGTTCTCCTGTTCCTCACTAAGAATACTTGGCAGTTTTTTTGTCTTTTCACTCAGTTGTACCAAATCATGGACGCCCATATCCAAAACATGACAGACTTGCTCCAGCCGCTTAAGGGAAAAGGACTTTTCAGAAAACAGACGTTTGATGCTGGCTTCAGAAAGATCCAGTTCCCTGGCAAGCCTTTTATAGGTAATATTTTTAACTTTAAGGCACTGTTTTAAGGTTGTCAAAATACGGGCTGTCTGGTTCATTTTTAAATTACAAACCTCATTTTTTCTTGCATTGATTCAATAACTTTTCTTAAACCGCTCGCTTTAGTTTTGTCAATCAAAATATAGATCTGGCTGCTTTTTAAACAGCTTTTAATACCGACTGTCAAAAGATGCTAAACAATTTAGATGTTTCCCAAAAAAAAAGATGCTATACTTTATTTCATAATTAATTTTCTATTCATTTTTATATGATTTCCCTTGTTATTTTTTTTAAAAAAATATCTAAATAAAAATAAACAATACAAAATAGTGATGGAGTAGGTTTTGGACAATGACCATGAAATAAAAAAAATCAAACGATTAAATCTAATATTACGTGCATTTAGAGATGTTGGCCGATTGCTTGTTACACAAAACGACAAACAAAAACTCATCGATGGTATTTGTAGTATTCTGGTTGATAAAAGAGGATATTATAATGCCTGGATCGGCTTACTGGATGAGAACAGAAATGCTGATATGATTGCCCAGTCAGGGTTTGGTAACTTTTTTGACAAAATACGGCCCAAGCTTGAAAACAAAGAATTTACCCGGTGTATTAAAAAGACATTTGAATCAGAGAATGTCTTTTCTGTATCAGATCCTGTCAAAGAATGTTCTGAATGCCTGTTTTCAAAAAAATATTCGGGAAGAGGCTCTATGGCTGTAAGGTTAAGCCATGAAAAAAAGAATTTTGGGTTCATGGTTCTGTCAATCCCACAGGAACTGAGTAAAGATATCACTGAAAAAAGCATTGTAAAAGAAATAGCAAATGATATCGCTTCTGGACTTTACAGAATTGATCTGGAAGAAAAAAGAAAAATCGCGGAAAAAGAACAAGAAGACAATAAAATAAGATTTCAGACCTTAATTGAAAGCTCCTTAAACTATATCTCTATTATCCAGAATGATAAAGAAGTCTATGGAAATGCAAATTTAAAAAAAGACTACCGTTTTACCATAAAAGCTTTTACGCCACCCAATTTTGAAAATGTCTATGGGCAAGATCACACAAAAGTAAAAAAAAGTTATAACGACTTGATTTCAGATAGAATACAACACATGGAGATGGATTTCAGATATTATCCTGACGAGGAAAAAAAAGATGACTCCCAGATAAGATGGGCACTGGTCAGCGCAAGAAAAATAGAATATATGGGAATTGAATCTGTCATTACCAATGTAATGGATATTACGGACTCTAAAGAAGTAGAATTTTTTTTAAGGATTCAGGATAAAATGACCTCCTTAGGCAGGGTTACCGCCGGGATTGCCCATGAAATAAGAAACCCATTGTCTGGAATTTATATATATTTAAAAGCCCTAAAAAAAATATACAATGACATGGGACAAATAAATACGGTGGTGTCAATAATAGATAAAGTAGAGAAGGCCTCTAATAAAATAGAATCAATCATCAAACGGGTGATGGATTTTTCAAAACCAGGAACCCCCCAATTTATTCTGGCTGACATCAATAAAAATATAGATGAAGTCACCCAACTGACATCTGTCTCATTAAGAAAAAATGGAATTGAATTTATAAAAAACTTAGACCCAACCATACCAAAATGTTGGAATGAACCCCACTTAATTGAACAAGTTGTCCTGAATTTAATGACCAATGCTGCAGAAGCTATGAAAGGCTATGATGGCAAAAAAACCATTAAATTAAAAACCTGTAAAACCAAAGACTCTATTTTAATTTCAATAAAAGATTCAGGTCCTGGTATCCCCATGGCAAGTCAATCCAAAATATTTGATCCGTTTTACACAACAAAAACGAATAGCTCCGGTATCGGGCTTAGCATCTGTCATAGAATCATTACCGACCATGGAGGAGCTTTAAAATATAAACCCGGAACCCAAAGCGGTGCTCAATTTATCATTGAACTTCCATTAAAGACAGACGGGAAAGAATCATGATAAAATATTCGATCAGCATCGTAGACGATGAAGAAACAATTCGGGATGGTCTTAAACTGATTTTATCTGATACATATGACATCTCCTGCTTTGCTGATGCAGAAACTTTTTTTTCCAGCTTAGATAAAATTTCACCAGACCTGGTTTTAATGGACATTGGTCTACCACTCATGAGCGGGATTGAAGCATTAAGTATTATAAAAAAAAAGACCCCGGATCTTCCGGTCATCATGATTACTGCATTTGAAGATATCAATATGGTCATCCAGTCTATGAAAACAGGCGCATTTGACTTTATTCTCAAACCAATGAATCCAGATATTCTTGAGTTAACCATTAAAAAAGCGATTTCTTCTATTGCCTTAAGGAAAGAAGTTAAAATTCTTCAGGAAAAATATCTCAAAGATAATCAGCCCTGTTTTATTGGAAAAAGTAAAAAGATTGAAGCTGTAATGGATTTTATTAATATGGTTGCAAAAAGTCCGGATACGCCCATTATGATCATGGGCGAGACAGGCACGGGAAAAGAATTGATTGCCAATGCGATTCATGCCAGAAGCCCTGTATTCCAGGGACCATTTATCACAGTAAACTGTGCCGCATTCCCTGATGATTTATTAGAAAGCGAGTTATTCGGTTATGAAGAAGGTGCTTTTTCCGGTGCTAAAAAACAGGGGAAAAAAGGTCTGATAGAAGAAGCACATAATGGCACTCTTTTTCTTGATGAAGTTGCCGATCTAAGCCTGCCTGGCCAGGCAAAGCTCTTGAGATTCCTTGAAAGTGGTGAATTTTATAAAGTTGGAGGCACAAAAAAATATATCGTCCGTGTAAGAATTGTCTCTGCAACAAATAAAGATCTTGAAAAATTGATTGATCAGGAACAATTTAGAAAGGATCTATTTTTCAGGCTCTGCGTTATAAAAGCCAAAATCCCCTCTTTGAATGAGAGAAGAGATGATATTCTACCTTTGGCAAAATATTTTCTATATGAATTCAATAAAAAATTTAAAAAAAATCTTAAATCTTTTTCAGATGACGCCCAAAACCTTCTACAGCATCATATGTTCACAGGCAATGTCCGGGAACTGAAAAATATAATTGAAAGAGCATCTCTCATTGCACAAAATGACACCATCACCAATGACCTCTTCGAGATTCAACAAAATTCTCATACGGTAAAGATACCTGAACCGAATCAATTAATAGATCAACAGATAAATATTCCTGACAAAGGAATTCATCTGGGACAGATACTGGAAGATATCGAAAAAAAATACCTGGAACATGCCTTAAAACTTACAAAGGGAAATGAAAGTAAGGCTGCCAGGCTATTGAACATGAATCATCATACCTTAAGGTACAAATGGAAAAAATTAAATAAGAACAGATAATCCATTAAAACGCCTCTACCTTTCTTTAAAATCTTCTTAATTCTTCTAAATCTCTCATATTTTCTAATAATTTTTAGAAATTCTCCAACTCTACCCCCCTACCTTATTAAGCACAAAAACATATAAGACACTGTAATTCAAGAACAACCCAAAATGCAATATCCTTGGCATACTTAATGCTCTAATGGCTTTTAAATTATAAAAAAAGCTTGGCAGCAACTTATGAAAAGAAAAAATAAAACGCCATTACAAATTATGATCATAGATAATGACAAATATATTAGAGAATCATTAAGTACCTTTTTTGAAAAAGGCACAATAAAATGTTTAATATTCAAGTCCGCATCTGAAGGTTTTAATGCGCTTAAATACCAAGATATTGATGTGATTATCTGTGACTATTTTTTGCCGGATACAGACGGTTTATCTTTCTTAAAACAGATCGGCATTCAAAATCCAAATATTGCAAGAGTCCTTATGTCTACAATTGTCAGTGATGAACTTGAGCATGATATTTTGGTAAACAGGATCGATGCACTAATAGAAAAACCTTTGAGTGTGTCATCCATAGATCAAATTCTATGTGACATTAACAAAAAGTGTTCTAGCAACAGATCAACCGGAGATAATAAATGAAGGATAAAAAAACATGGGATTGGCAAACCGCCCAAAAAGAGATTCCAGTAAACGAATGGCAACATCAATTTAACTGGATTGAAGAACCTCATGTCAGCCCGGATGGAGAAAAAATCGCCTCCATAACAAACTGTGATGATGCAGAGTTTACCGTCTGTACAAATGGAAAGGTCTGGGATGATAGGTATGAAAAAATATGGTCCTTAAGATTTCTACCTGATGGAAGACTTGCCGCTCTTGTTTCCAACGATGAAATGTGGACCGTTTGTATAGATGGCATTGGCTGGGAAACTCAATTCGATTATGCCTGGGATTTAAAGGCCACGCCGGATGGGTCTTCTGTTAGTGTCGCCGTTCAAAAAGATCAGAAGTTTGGAATGGCAATTAATGATATCATCTGGAATCATCTTTATGAGAATATCACAGGCATGGTATTAAGCGATCAGGGAACCACCGGTGCCATCGTGCAGGTTGATCCTCTTGCCCAGGCTGATATCAATACGTTTGATACCGGTATTTTTTCCGCCGCTCAAAATGGTATTGCACAAAGCCAAAAATTTATGAATATCTGGGATCTTTCCTTTGACAACCAAGGCAAACAAATCTCCTACTCCATCAGAAAAAATCGCCTCGAATATTCTGTGGTAAAAAACAATACGCCCTGGACTCAAAACTTTGAATCGGTCTGGAAATCAGAATTTATCAATAAAGGCAATTCTATAATCGCACCGGTCAGACAAGGCGGAAAATGGTTCTTATATAAGGATGATGCCCTTTTTTGGAACAAACAGATGGAACAATTATGGAAATTAGAAGTCCATGATGATACTCAAAAAATTGCTGCGGTCGTTTCTGATTCGTTTGGGAAATGGACGGTATGGGAGAATGAGAAACCCTGGGATTTTCACTGTGATACCATGATTTCTGATCTATTCTACACACCAGATGGCAAAAAACTTGTTGCTATTGTTAAAAACAAAGGACACTGGGACCTTGTAATCGATGGCATCCCCTGGAATTTAAAGGCAGACAAACTATGGAGACCTGTTTTTAGTTCAGACAATGAGATTTTTGCCACCCGGATAGAAAAGAAAGGGAAGTATTATCTGGTTGTTAACAAGAATATTTACAACAAGTCCTTTGATAAGGTCTTTGAGCCCCAAATAGACCCCAATAATAATAAAATTCTCTTAAAATCAATTCGTAACGGTATTTATTCAAGACAAATACTTGCCATAGAGACTGTCTGCTAAAGGAGAAAGTGATGCTTTCAACTATTAATTTCAACAATTTTATCCAATTTATTATGGGACCCATGGTCTGGATCTCTTTTTTGATATTTTCCGCTGGCGTCCTATTCAAACTTTATAAGTTATTCCGCCTGATCAATAAGAAGGAAAAATTTATTTTTTCCTACATATCATTTAAATACAGTTTCAGATCCATTTTCGCATGGCTGATACCCTTTTTACCAACAAGCACAAGGAAAAGTCCTCTCTTTTACAGCACATCTTACCTTTTTCATTTACTACTTTTTATCGTTCCTATCTTTTTATCATCCCATGTCACACTTTTTGAAGAATCAACCCGATGGTCATGGATGACAATTAATGATTCAGTCGCAGATATTTTAACCCTTGTTATCATTTCTATACTAATTTTTTTTATGTTCAGAAGACTTGTTATTCCAGAAGTAAAATTCTTAACCGAACCATTGGATTTTATTTTTATACTCATTGTCGCGCTCCCTTTTGTTTCAGGCTTTTTGGCCTATCATCAATTCTTTGCTTATCAATGGATGATGATCGTCCATATAATTTCAGGAGAGCTCATGCTTATTCTAATACCGTTTACCCGATTCTTTCATATGTTTTTAGCCCCCCTTACCCGGGCATACACCGGTTCTGAATTTGGGCATGTCAGACATGCAAAAGATTGGTAATTTTTTCAAGGAGAGATTCATGCAAGATATATTAACAACGAATGATAAAATAAAACCCGGTGAACAAGATATCATTGACGAGGGAGTGGAAGCTGGCCTGTCCAGACTTACACCAGAAAAGATATCTCAGACTATCACCCAGGTTCTCACCCAGGAAACAGGCCCCCGTTTCAAGGCATATGTTCAAACCTGTATGAGATGCGGACTCTGCGCAGATGCCTGTAGTATCTTTCTTTCCAGGGATAGAGATCCCAGGCTTTCCCCTGCAGCAAAAGTGAAACAAACTATTCTGGAAATGATTAAAAAAAAAGGAAACGTATCAAAAGAGTTCTTAAAAAGAGCTGTTAAAATTGCCTTTACCGAATGCAATGTCTGTAAACGATGTGCCATGTATTGCCCCTTTGGAATAGATATCGCATATATGATACTGCAAGTCAGACGAATCTGCCATAAACTTGAAATCACTCCCCTGTATATCCAGGATACTGTCAATTCACATTCCGCAACCATGAATCAAATGTGGGTAAAAGAAGATGAGTGGATTGATACCCTTCAATGGCAAGAAGAGGACGCAAGAGAAGAATTTGAAGATTTAAGAATCCCGCTGGATAAAGATGGAGCAGATATCATGTATTCTGTTATTGCGCCGGAACCAAAATTTCAGGCGGGTCTTATTTACCAGACAGCGGTACTTATGCATGCCGCCGGAGTTAACTGGACCATGCCTTCATCTCCCGGATGGGATAATAGTAATATGGCTATGTATACCGGTGATTTCGAAATTTCCGGACGTATTGCTAAAACACATTACCAAGCCGCCACAAGCTTACATGTTAAAAAAATTGTCATGGGAGAGTGCGGTCATGCATTTCGATCAGTTTATGATGTCGGAAATCGTTGGGTTGGATGGGGCATGCCACCGGTGGAACTTGTTCACGCCATTGATTTTTATCATGATCTACTCACATCGGGCAGAATCAAGGTAAAAGAGAAATTTAAAAAAACCGTCACTCTGCATGACCCCTGCAATATCTCCCGCGGCCGAGGCCTTCACAACAAAGCCAGAGAACTTGTAAGCATGTTATGTGAATCATTTATAGAGATGACCCCCAATAAAGAACATAACTACTGCTGCGGTGCGGGTGGCGGTGTCATCAATTGCGGACCGCCCTGGAAGGGACTTAGAATGGTCAACAATAGAAAAAAGATAGAACAAATAGAAGAAACTAAAGCCCAAGTGTTGATTGCCCCTTGCCATAACTGCCACTCCGGACTTGAAGATTTGACCGAACACTATGGAGTAGAAATGGAAATTAAATTTTTTGGAGATATTATTTTTGAAGTAATGGAAAAGACCATTTATCAAGAAGGGGGATTAAAATGAAATTTAAACTGTTAATCTATCTCCCTGTTAGCACCCTGATAATATTGACCTGTTGTGCCTATTCTAACGCAACAGGTATGACAATCGAAAATGAGGTATTCAACACCCCCCAAAGACCGGCCGTTGCCTTTGAGCATGATGATCACAATGAGGTTGCCCAATTGGAAGATGACTGCTCTATATGCCATCACAGCTATAACGGGAAACAACGGGTCAAAGACGAGTCTTCCGAGGACAGCCCATGCTCAGATTGTCACACCATAAAGCCAACAGCTAAAAACTCAATTCCTCTAAAAACGGCCTTCCATAACCGGTGCAAGGCCTGTCATTTTAAAGCCTCTAAAGGACCGGTTTTATGCGGCAACTGTCATATTAACAAAAAGAGGAGGTTATAATGAAAAAAATTATGATTATAGATGATGATCCTGTTATTGCCAAATATCTTAATGTCCTTTTTCAAGATACCGGATATGCAACATGTCTTGCCAAAAATGGAAAGGAGGCCGTTGCAATTTTTGAGAATGAGGCTCCTGATCTAATTACGCTTGATCTTGAAATGCCTGAAGAATGGGGGCCGCGATTTTTCAGAAAAATCAGTAAAAAACAAGGTTTTTGCACCCCTGTAATCGTCATCAGCGGCCTAAACAGCATAAAACATTCAATCCCGAAAGCCAATGCCACTTTTGGGAAACCATTTGATCCGGACACTGTTTTGGCAAAAGTTAGAGAGTTATTGGAATAAATCATGGACAAACAAAAGGGGTCAGAAGGTTATGTTTAAACCTTCCTTTAAAATAAAAGCGCTTGCTTCAAAACTGATATTTTCTGTCGGTCTTGTGCTGTTTGCAAGTATCTTTTTCTGGTCCTATTTTACAATAAAATATCAGGAACAGGCCCTGATCGACAAAAAAGTATCAGAAGTTGATAAATTTTGTAATACCGCACTTCAGCTTACCTGGTTTGCCATGTTTCACAACCCAAACAAAGACCTGCATCAAGTCTTAAAAAGTCTATCAGACTATAATGAGATAGAGGCGATAAAAATCTTCGATTGGCAAGGCCGAATTAAATTTTCAAACAACCCTGAGGAAATTAACACGATAAGAGAAAAAACAGATATAGCATGCAAAAGCTGTCATTCAAACCCTTCTCCAACAATAGATATTAACATAAAAGACAGAATTCGAATGTTCGAATCTGATCAAGGTATTCGTCTTATCGGTATTATCAATCCCATCATAAACAAACCCAGTTGTTCGAATGCCCAATGTCACTATCATCCCCCCAATATTAATAAATTAGGAACACTTGATATCGTCGTTTCTATGGAAGAGATAAAGGATGAAGTCTATTTATATAAAAAACTATCGGCTTGGACAATTATTTATCTTTTTATAACCCTTGGAATTACTATTTATTTAAGTATTTTTGGTCTGGTAACTCACCCTATAAAAAAACTGATTAGTAAAACAGACCTGATTGGCAAAGGAAATTATCAAGCGCATATCAATGGAATCAATCAAAAAGATGAGATCGGTCAACTTTCCGTAGCCATCAATGATATGGGACAGAAAATACAAAACAAACAAGATGAACTCAATACTCAAAAAGAGATGTTTCAAAACCTCTTTGATCAAGTCCCCTGCACAATCACTGTTCAAAACAGAGATTACAAATTAATTGAATTTAATAAAGAATTTTCAAAAAAATTCCAGCCTAAATATGGCGATCATTGTTTTTGGGCTTATAAAAATCTTAATAAAAAATGCAATGACTGTCCAGTTGAAAGGACCTTTATTGACGGCGAATCACATTTTAGTGAAGAATCCGGCATCAATAAAGATGGATCTGTTTCACACTGGTTTGTAAAGACCGCACCATTGAAAGATAAAAATGGGAAAATTGTTGCTGCCATGGAAATGAGCATTGATATTTCCCAGAGGAAAAAATTAGAAGAAATTGTTTTAGATTCAGAACAAAAATATCAGGCAATTTTCAAAGGTATTCCCAACCCTGTATTTATTCTGGATATTGATACATATCAAATCATGAACTGCAATGACAGTGCGTTAAGTATCTATGATTATACAAAAGAAGAATTACAAAACAAATCTTTTGATCTTCTTTTTCCCGACAAAAAAGCCTTTGAAAAATTCATAATAAACATTAATAAGCCCAACCACGAACGGCTGATAAATCACACGAAAAACAGAGAAAGGCTCTACGTAAAAACCTGGGTCAGTCCTGCGGAATTTTCCGGACAAAAAGTTCTTCTAGTGACTGTGGTTGATATCACCTTATCTGTTGAGACAGAACAACAGTTAATTCAAGCTGGGAAAATGGCGACTTTAGGAGAAATGGCAACCGGCGTCGCACATGAATTAAATCAGCCTTTATCTGTCATTAAAACAGCCTCCAGTTTTATATCCAAAAAAATCTTGAAAAAGGAAGTCATTGCCACAGATATCTTGGCTACCCTTTCTAAAGAGATTGAAACCCATGTGGACAGAGCATCAAAAATCACCAATCACATGCGTTTATTTGGCCGAAAATCAACGTTATCTAAACAAGATGTCAACATCAATGAAACAATCAAAAGAGCATTTGATATTTTCAGTCAGCAATTAAAACTCAGAGAAATCAACGTACATTGGGATCTGGATGATAACCTACCGAAAATTTTGGCTGATCCAGTGAAATTAGAACAGGTTTTTATCAATCTTTTATTAAATGCGAGAGATTCTATCGTTACCCGATTTAAAAAAGATACCAACAATCATAACAAACCAAAACAAATTTCCATTTCTACTTCATGTGATAAAAATCATGTGATTGCAAGAATTTCAGACAGTGGAACAGGGATTTCAGAAACATGTATAAATAAAATTTTTGAACCCTTTTTTACGACTAAAAAAGTAGGTGAAGGTACAGGACTTGGATTATCCATCAGCTACGGCATCATCAAAGAATCGAATGGCGATATCAAAATAAAAAACAATCCAGAAAATGGGGTGACATTTACCATTCGTTTTCGCATAGACCAGGGGATTCCAAATGACTGATCATCTTATGAAACATAAAAAAATACTTCTTGTCGATGATGAGGCAGGTATTCGAAATGTTTTAAAAATCACACTTGAATCCTCTGGATATGACATCTGTCTTGCATCCGATGCCGAAACAGGACTGAAAATATTTAAACAAAAAAAACCTGATATCGTTATCACAGATATTAAAATGCCCGGGATTAATGGAATCGAGCTGTTAAAACAAATTAAAAACCTGAACCCAGATACGGAAGTCATCATGATTACCGGCCATGGAGACATGAAACTGGCCGTCGAAAGCCTGCAATATGAAGCGGCTGATTTCATAACCAAACCCATTGATAGTGACGACCTTGAAGACGCCATAAAAAAAGCACAGGGCCGCATCTCTATGACCCATAGTATTAAACAATATATGGATGATCTGGAGAACCTTGTAGAAGAAAAAGACAAAAAAATTACGGAATCTAAAACGCTGGTTACTATCGGCCAGACAATTGCCGGCATGTCCCATGCAATCAAGAATATCTCAGGAGGTCTTAAAGGAAGTTCTTTTGTTATAGAACAGGGCATTGAACAAGACAACCGTGAGTATTTAAAAAACGGCTGGGAAATGATGAAAAGTAACATTGATAAAATCACCAAACTTTCACTGGATCTTTTAAATTATGCAAAAACAACAAAATTAACATTTAAACTTGAAAATCCCAATACACCGGCAAGACAAGTCAAACAACTCATGACCCACATCGCAGCTGAAAAAGAAATTGTTTTTACCCTGAATCCCTGTAAAGGGAAAAAATTAGCATTAATGGACTGTGAAGCGATTCATAATTGTCTTTTAAATCTTGTCACAAATGCATTCGACTCCTTTGATGGCAAGGCAGATCAGGCAAAAACCACCAAACAAGTTCAATTGACCATTAAAGATGAAAACAACAGTATAATTTACAGTGTAAAAGATAATGGTTGTGGCGTTAATGAAAGTATTCAATCTTCTATTTTTAAAGAATTCATTACCACAAAAGGGATGAATGGAACCGGTTTTGGGTTAATGACAACCCAAAAAATAATTCATGAGCACCAGGGAAAATTAAGTTTTGAATCAGAGGAAAACAAGGGCTCAAAATTTGTTATTGAAATTCCAATAATACAAATGGATTCATGAGGATTATACAATTATGGAAAGTATCCAAATTCATAAAAATGGAATGATTACAAAAAAAGAAAAAGAATTTTCAGGTTCTATCCTAAAATTTTTAGGACATAGCATTAAAATAGATGAAACCGTTACCCTTCGATCTTTTTTTATGATGATTCAAAGATATCCAAAATTAAAAAATATCAGCGATATATTAGACGCCCTTCTTGAAATTGCTTCAAAGAACACTGCTCCCGGATTAAAAACTGAAGAATTAAAATCATTACTTTTTTATAAAACCATCGAAATAAAGGGCTTTCCCGGGAAACCAAGCTTGATTTTATATAATAATTTAAAAGGAGTCTCTAACGAAAAAAACATTGATTTAAAATTTTTCCATTTAGAAACATTACTAGATCACCAATTAAACCTGGGGAATTTACAGCATATTGTTTTTGGAGAGAAAGAAGATGTTTTTGAGTATGAAACAATTTATACACTATTTGAATTCATAGAAGGAATTGCCTGGGAATTATCCTTTAATTTTAACCCGTTACAATGTTCAATAAGGAGGTAGTTATGTTTAAAAAAATACTATTTGCCACAACCGCTTCACCCGCAAGTGATGCCGCTGCTAAAATTGCTTTCGAGCTTGCCGATAAATATAACTCGGAATTAATACTTTTCCACATATATGGTGTTCCATCTCACGGAAGTGGTTTTTCTGTGACTGATTATGTGACAGGTGAAGAAGACAATGTCGGATCAGACTATGTTGAATGGGTAAAAGATGAAATGAAAAACACCTATGAGACACTCATCAAAAATCATGGAGAGCCTCGATTTGAGATTCTATCAGGAATACCTTCCACTGAGATTCTAAGGTTTGCCAGAAAAGAGGATGTTGATTGTATTATCATGGGAGCGCATACAAGAGCGGATGAAACCGGATCAGTGAGATTTAGAGGCATTGTGGGAACCACAATGCAGACTGTGGGGCAACGAGCCAGATGCCCTGTTCTGATTATCAGCAGGCCCTGTGCAACCTGTTTCTGGTACTTTAATAATATCATTTTCGGAACTGATTTTTCAAAAGCCTCTATGTCCGCTTTTAAATTCGCTTACAAAATGGCAAGTGCCATTGGCTGCAGGCTTTATCTTTTTCACGCCCTTGATCTTAATACATCACAAGCCGGCATTCCTCCCGGCCAAAAAACAATTGAGGATAAAATCAGGGCTGCCAAAGAAAAGATTGAAAAAGAATATATTTCCCAAATGAATGATTTTGACAATTATGAGATTGCCATATGGGAGGGTATCCCTTATGTCGAATTACTCAAATTTGCCAGAGAAACCAGCGGAGACCTGATTGTTATGGCCCATCATACAAAAAATGTTGCCCAGGAAGAAGCACCTCTTGGAACAACGGTTGAACAAGTTGTTTTAAGATCTGCCTGCCCTGTTGCCAGTGTGAACAGGCCAAATAAATTATAAGATAGAACTAAAGATGGCACAAAATAAAGAGAAACCAATAATTCTTATCATTGATGATGAGATCCACATGAGATATTATCTCATGACCCTTATCAAAACATTGGGATTTGATCCTGTATTAGCAAAAAATGGTGCGCAGGGGCTTGATAAACTAAAACAGATCAAGCCAGCTGTCATTGTTTTAGATATCATGATGCCCCAAAAAGGTGGCGTATCCGTTTATCAGGAGCTGATGACACACCCGGAACTAAATAAAATACCGGTTGTGTTTTTCTCAGGAGTTGATCGTAAAGCATTTTTTCATTATATTAAAATGCTTAATATTCGTCTTAAAACTAAAATTCCTAAGCCTGGAATTTATATTGCAAAAGACGCTGACCCTGAACATCTTAAACATGTCATCAAAAGGTGTGCAGAAAAAAACGCTCTTGTATAAAATAACTGAACGGAGGCAATCAACATGACCGCCAGGATTCTGCTTGTCGATGATGAAAAAGGTATCCGGAACGTACTGAACATCTGTTTACAGGATGCAGGATATGAAGTCTTTATTGCTGACAGCGGGGAAAAAGCAGTCTCCTTGATAGATAACAATTTAATAGATAACAATTCGTTTGATATTGTTTTAACTGATATCAGAATGCCGGGTATGGACGGCATTTCTCTATTAAAATATATCAAAAAAAGAAGTCCCTCTACTGAAGTCATAATGATCACAGGACATGGTGATTTTAAGCTTGCAATAGAAAGTTTAAAATTAGATGCCGTGGATTTTATCTCAAAGCCCATTGATAATGATATTTTAGATATCGCCTTAAAAAGAGCTGAAGACAGGCTTGAGTCAAGAAAAAAAATACAAACATATACAAAGAATCTTGAAACATTAATAGAAGAGAAAACAAGCGAATTAGTCGTATCTGAAAAAAAATATATTCAGCTTTTTAATGAATCTCCAAGCTATTTAACCATTCAGGATAAAAATCTTAATATAGTTGAAACAAATAAGATATTTAAAGATCACTTCCACTACAAAACCGGTATGACCTGTTATGAAGTCTATAAAGGTCTCAATTCTCCATGTTCAAAATGCCCGGTTAAAAAAACCTTTAAAGATGGGAAATCTCATACGGTTGAAATGGATGTTATTTTAAAAGACTCAAGCAAAAAAAATATTCTTATCCAGACATCTGCGATAACCGATTCATCAGGAGAGATAACCCATGTGATGGAAATGTCCACAGATGTAACCATCATCCATGAACTCCAGGATCACCTGGTGTCTCTCGGGCTCCATATCGGTTCTATTTCCCACGGTCTTAAACAGCTTTTAACCGGTCTTGATGGCGGTTCCTATCTCATTGAATCCGGGCTCAAAAAAAAGGACGATATACAAGTTAAAGAAGGGTGGGATATTGTTAAAAGTAAAATTTCAGAAACAAGACAAATGGTTCTTAACATATTATTTCAAGCCAAAAAGAGAACCCCTGTAAGATCAAAGATATTATTGCAAGATTTAATACAACAAATTATTTCATCAATTAAACCGAAGGCTGATCAAGAAGATGTTACCTTAAAAACAGACTATCCAAAAAACAATATTTTTCTCCATGTTGATAAAGTATCAATTTTTGCCGCCTTTAGCAGTATTTTAGAAAACGCCATTGATGCGTGTCTCTCCAAGAAAAAGAGAAAAATCCATTTTAAGGTTCAGCTAAAGACTCAAGACATCATCTTTACGATCAGAGACAATGGAAAGGGTTTGGAAAAACAGAACAAAAATAAAATATTTGACCTTTTCTACTCTGACAAAGGAAATAAAGGCACAGGACTCGGACTTTTTATTGCTTTAAGATCAATCAAACAACATGGTGGTAATATTACAGTCGACTCACAATTGGGTAAATTCACAGAATTTATCGTCACACTGCCTTTAACATAACCCCGTCTCTTTAAATTCTTATAGTTGCGACCTAAAAAGTCGCAATTATGCTATCTATTCAAAAATATCACAGACAAAACGATTATCCGCCACCACCACAACCATTTAAGATAACAGCATATATTTAAAATACCACTTTATTTTTTCTTTGGCATGTGGCTTGCAAATCTATTTGACAGTACATCAATTAATCCAGGAAAAGGAGGTGGAAAATATGCAAAAAAAAGACACGGCCGGCCCCCAGGGCAAAGGCCCTGGAACAGGTAGGGGACTGGGAAGCTGCCCAAGAACCCGGCAAGAGAGGCAAAATAATTGCCTTGGTGGACAGAGAAACCGGAATCGGGGAAATTGTCAAAACTTTAATCGGAGTAAAAATCGCCAATGATTTCAGCACTAATGGTAAGCCGTGATAAGCTCTTTTTTTCAGGCATTAAAAGCGTACTGGCTCAGGAAAATATTAAAACTGTCTGGTGCCCAACCGGGGAAAAGGCGCTTTCCATGCTGTCAGCAAATAGCATTGATCTTATAATCATTGACGAAACCCTGCCGGATATGACTGGCCGACAATTCATTGAAACCGTTGTTATAAAAAACCCAATGACCAATTGTGTCGTTGCCAGTCCATTAAGCAAAAAAGAATTTCATGAAGCCTATGAAGGACTTGGGGTGTTGATGCAATTTCCAGTCATATCCGGCGAAAGGGAGGCTTGGAAACTCCTTGAACGCAGCCAGCAGATTTTTAATCTCCAGACCCCCAAAACGTCAGGCAACAGGAAAATCAACCTATGATTATCAGTATAGCCAGTGGAAAAGGCGGCACCGGAAAAACAACGGTTGCAACAAACCTGGCCGCCTGTCTTGACCATAGAGTTCAACTTCTTGATTGTGATGTAGAAGAACCCAATGCACACCTTTTTATACATCCGACAATTCAAACAAAAGAGCCGGTGAATACCATCGTGCCCCAAATTGACCTGGACAAATGCAGCTTTTGCAAAAAGTGCATGGATATTTGCAGATTTGGTGCCATCGCAGTGTTAAAAAAAGATGTCATGATATTTGAAAACCTTTGCCATTCATGTGGTGGCTGCTTTGAGGTCTGTCCTGAAGATGCGGTTATCAAAAAAGATCGTACCTTGGGTGAAACACACCAGGGCCTTGCCAATCAAATATCCTTTGTCAATCAGATATCCTTTGTCAACGGACAGCTGGATATTGGTCAGGTCATGGTCCCTCCCATCATCAAAAAAGTAAGATCTTATACTAACCCCGATTTCATCACCATCATTGATGCCCCTCCTGGAACCTCCTGCCCGGTCATTTCAGCTATGAAAGATACAGACTTTGTTCTACTTGTGACAGAGCCCACACCGTTTGGTCTTCATGATCTTAAACTGGCCGTTGAAACGATAAAGATTCTTGATCTTCCTTGCGGACTAATTATCAATCGATCCGGCATAGGGAATGATGATGTTAAAACCTATGCAAAAAAAGAAGATCTGCCCATATTGATGGAAATCCCTTTTGATAAAAAAATTGCACAGATTTATTCCACTGGCCAAATGATAGTCGACGCCCTACCCGAATACAAAAAAAAATTTAAGGCACTGTTTAAAACGATAACGCAACTTGTTGAAAGGGAAAAACAAATCCAATGAAAGAACTGGTCATATTAAGTGGAAAAGGCGGAACGGGGAAAACAAGCATAACGTCTGCGTTTGCTTTTTTAGCAAAAAACATGGTGCTGTGCGATGCAGATGTTGATGCTGCAGACCTTCACCTCATTCTGACTCCGGACATTGAAAAATCCACTGAATTTAAAGGTGGACATGAAGCAATCATAAATCCTGAAAAATGCACCCAGTGCGGATACTGTATTGACCTTTGTATGTTTGATGCAGTCAAAGATAACTTTGAAGTTGATTCAATTGCATGTGAAGGGTGTGGAGTCTGTTTTACCCTGTGTCCGGAACAGGCGATTGATTTTCCAGAAACTATTTGTGGGCAATGGTATTGTTCAAATACACGCTTTGGCCCCATGGTTCATTCACAACTTGGCATTGCCCAGGAAAATTCAGGAAAATTGGTCTCTCTTGTCAGGCAGGAATCAAGAAAAATTGCCACAAAAAACGGACATGATCTTATTTTAACGGACGGCCCTCCTGGCATAGGGTGTCCCGTTGTTGCCTCCATTGGTCAGGCGACAGCTGTCTTAATTATCACAGAACCTACTGTTTCCGGCATTCATGACATGAAAAGAGTAGACCAGCTTTGCAGGCATTTCAATATTCCTGCCATGGTTTGCATCAATAAATATGATTTGAATTTAAATCAAACAAAAGAGATTGAAGCATATGTCAAAGATGCTCAAATCAAACTTGTCGGCAAAATCTGTTTTGATCAAGTGTTTACCGAATCCATGATCCAGGCAAAAACCATTTTTGAATATATCAAAGACTCACAGGCAGGAAACCAAGTGCGGCAGACATGGGAGAACATACTGTCAACACCTGAATTTAAAACATCTGTAATTAATACAATACAACATTTATAGGAGCTAAATAAAGCTATGGAAAACGGAAGAATTGCAATCCCCTCAAACGGCAAAGGTGGAATGAATGGAACTAGATCTGGCCATTTTGGACACTGTGATGTCTTTACGCTAATTGACGTAGAGAACAGTAAAATCAAAGAAATCTCCATTCTCCAAAATCAGGAGCATGTTCAAGGTGGTTGTATGGTCCCTGTTAATCTTTTATCTCAAAACAGAGTAAATGCATTAATTGTCGGAGGCATTGGCATGCGCCCTCTAATGGGATTTAAACAGGTGGGCATCCATGTATATCATGATGACCAACGATCAAAGATCGAGCCTGTGGTGAATGATCTTATTGCAGGCCATTTATTTGAAATCAGAGAAGATCAGGTCTGCGGCGGTGGCGGTGGCCATGTGTAATATATTGCAAAGGAGATTATTATTATGAAAATTGCAATTTCATCACAGGGGAAAACACTGGATTCTCAACTCGATCCAAGGTTTGGAAGAGCCGCATATCTTCTCATCGTAGATATAGAAACACTGGAATTTGAAGCATTAAACAACACTAAAAACAAAAATGCATTTAAAGGTGCCGGAATCCAAGCCGCTGCAATGGTCAGCAATGCAGATGCCCAAATTTTGATAACAGGGTTCTGTGGCCCCAATGCCTTTGAGACCCTTACAGCGGCTGACATAAAAGTTGTCAATGATCAAAGTGGCCAGATCATTGACGTGATACAGGAATTCAGACAAGGAAATATTGTTTTTGCAGAGAGTGCCAACAAAGATGGTCACTGGTAGATACTTATAGAAAAGGAAACAAAAATGGAATTAACACAGCTTTTACCACTTAAAAAATGGAGTGCCATTGAATCAGATTTATATGAAAAATACCATATTCAGGGATCTGTTTTCAATACCGACGGTAGTCGGATTACTGACACAAAAAATTGGTCCAATCAACTGTGCCCGGCTATTAAATCCACAGATAAAGGTCAAAGCTTTATCTGTGCTGTGGCTCATATGAATATGGCAAATCTATCAATGAATACAAAAGCACCCGTTATCCAGGAATGTGACGCCGGTCTCCTTAAACTGGTCGTTCCTATTTTTTTTGATGACCAATATTTAGGCGTAATTAGCGGATGCGGCCTTTTATCCATCGGTTGTGAAGTCGATCATTTCGCTATTAACAAAATCGCAGAGATAGATGAACAAACTATTCAAACATTATCTTCTGACGTGCCAACCATCACCTATGAAAAGGTGAACTCAATCTGTAAGGATATTAAAAAAAAATTGAAAAATATTTATACTGATTACAAAAAGTAAAATCAATTTATGGCATCAAAACTATTTTATACAAAGATGATCGCAATAAGGAGACATAAAAAGTGAAAATCGCGATTACTGTTTGGGGTAACAGGATTTCACCCGTTTTTGATTCTGCAACCACGTTAATGATTGTAGAAATCAAAAATTCAAAGATTGTCAGTCAAACATTTGAAGCGTTTAACCCAAAATTTTTAATCCAAATTCGTTCAATTTTTACAACTCACCAGATTAAGGTTTTAATCTGTGGCGCGATCACGGATGTTCAATCAAAATCAATTGAACACAGCGGTATTAAGCTGATTCCATTTATTACTGGCAACATAGATGATGTGCTTGCCTGCTGTTTAAAAAAAGCACATCGAATTTCAGATTTTCTAATGCCGGGTGCGGTTTCGGATGTAACCTTTAAAAACATTAGACTTTAAACCTATACACTATTGGGAGATGAATAAATGAATGAAAGTAAAATAAGCCACCTGAACCTGAAATTATTGTACCTGTTTCCATTTGAAAATTAATTTAATCTTATGAGTGAAAATTATCCTGACCTTTTAAAAGACCATTCCTTAAATTACATAGAGATGGCTTTACGGACCGAGCACATTGAACGGATCGAAAATCCAGATGGCTATGGAAAACGTATTGGCGAATGCGGCGATAGCGTTGAATTTTTTCTCTTTTACCATCACAACAGGCTAAAATCTGTTTCTTTTTATACTCAAGGTTGTATAAATACAATTGCCTGTAGTAACACCGTTGCCAAATTTGCCCAGGGAAAAACAATTAAAAATGCCTGGAAGATATCACCAGAAACTGTGGCCCAATATCTGGAGACACTGCCGGAAGATCATTTCCATTGTGCACAACTGGCGGTTGGTGCTTTATATCTGGCATTATCAAATATTACACTTAAAAAACAAAATCCTTAAAAAATCTCTATTAATCTGTATATAATAATAAGAACCATCTTAAAAACATGGAAAAAGGAGACATATGGAAAATATAAATCTAAAACAGATTGATCAAATTGAAATTCTAACGTTGCAGGATAATTATATTGATCTGACCTCCCAGGACGGCAATGAAATCATTCAACGCGCATTACCATTAAAAGGAATGGCGTTTGCAAACAGCATCAAAGCAGAGCACGGTTTTTCAACGGTAGTATCTGTTAATGCGGATGATCGTCAACGTACCATGCTTTTTGATTTCGGTTTTTCATCCACAGGTGCGTATGAAAATGCCCAAAGGTTAGGCCAAGATCTTTCACAAATTGAAATGCTGGCGCTTTCACATGGTCATATGGATCACGTAGGTGGGTTTAAAACCATTGTTAAAAATATGAATAAAAAAGAGTTATCAATGGTTTTGCATCCAGCAGCATTTAAAAAGAATAGAATAAATAAAGTCAGTGAAGATTTTAAAGTCAGTATGCCAATGTTAACAAAAGAAGAGATCAAAGACGCTGGTGTTAAACTTATTGAAACCGTTCAACCCTATCCAATATTTGATAAAAGCCTCTTTTTTCTTGGTGAGATTCCCAAAACAAATGAGTTTGAAAAAGGATCGGCATCTTTTTATTATGAAGAAAATGGAAAAGAAGTATGGGACCCATTAAATGATGACTCAGCACTCATCGCGCACTTAAAAGGCAAAGGGCTTATCATACTCACAGGTTGCGCCCATTCCGGGATAATCAATACGGTTAAGTACGCACAAAAAATTACCGGGATAGACAAAATTCATGTTATTATGGGCGGGTTTCATCTTTCCGGGCTTGAATTTGCACCCATTATTGATAAAACGGTTGAATCTTTGAAAGATCTTAATCCGGATTATATTGTTCCAACCCACTGCACAGGACGAAAAGCAATGACACGAATCGAGATAGAAATGGAAGAAAAGCATCTTTTAAATATGGCAGGCACTCGTATGGTTTTTAGGGGAGAAGAATGAAAAAATGTGCATTATTTGTATTTAATGGCGATCCCATTTGTTTTGTCCATGTGTTGTTAAATGCTCTGGATATGAAAGAACAAAATTATGAAG
>JAWSVH010000277.1:0-5659 GCA_033852015.1 Desulfobacula sp. | reverse complement strand
TGCGGATGATATCGGCAGGAGAAGAGGGCGGCAGTCTGGAGAAAGTATTAAAGAATATTGCTGTTTTTTACGAAAGGGAGTTAGAGTCCAGACTTTCAATTATTACGTCTACGATTGAACCAATTTTAATGGTTCTAATGGGTATTGTGATTGGGTTTATCATGTTGGCAATGTATATGCCGATTTTTCAGATGGCAGGGGCAATGAGTTAAAAAAATGGCAAGCTTCAATTTAAAGAAAAAGAGACGCATTGGAGAGTTAGCTGTTGATCTGGGCTTTATGACAGAAGAGCAGAAAACAAATATTCTTGCGCAAAAAAATATTTCAGGAAGAATGCTTGGTCAGTTGTGTGTTGACGAAGGTTTGATTAGTGATGAACAGCTTGCTCAATTAATTGCTGAACAATATTCCTATAAATATGCCAGGATTGACAGTGCAAATGAACCTGAGCTGATGCGGCTTCTTGATGTTGAATTTATGGTGAAAAATAGAATTGTACCGTTTAATTTTTCTCAAAATATCCTTACTTTTGCAGTGGCAGATCCCATCGATTATTTTCGTGTAATTGAAGAAATAGAAATTCTTTTAGAGTATGATTTTTCTTTTGTGATTGTCAGTGCCAAAAAGTTGGGCAAATTCCTTCAGAAAATAGAGGCTTCTATAGATCTGATTGATGTTTCTGAACAAATGCGTCTTTCTGTGGTTAAAGAATCCAGTAAAGGTGAGTATGAAATTTCGACAGATAAGGTTGTGTCTGAAGAAAGTCCCGTCGTTAAACTTGTAGATTCAACTATTCTTGATGCCATTAACAAAAGTGCCAGTGATATTCATTTTGAAGGATCAATTGATGGATTGATCATCCGATATCGAATAGATGGTATGCTTTACCAAATCACGGATCCCCTGGATATGGGGAATATGAATCCTGTGATATCCAGGCTAAAAGTAATGTCTGAATTAGATATATCAGAAAAAAGAGTTCCTCAAGATGGAAGATTCAAATTAAAAATTAAAGATCGTTTTGTTGACTTTCGCATCTCTGTTTTACCCACAATCTTTGGCGAAGATGCTGTTATAAGAATATTAGACCAAAAAAGGATGGTTCCGATCAAAGGAAGCCTCAGTCTGGATAATATTGGACTTGAAAAACAAGAGTTGTTCAGGTTAAGGCGCCAGATAAAAGCCCCGTATGGTATGTTCTTGATGACGGGCCCCACGGGAAGTGGAAAGACGACCACTTTGTACAGAGCATTGGGTGAAGTAAATTATAAAGACACAAAAATTATCACGATTGAAGATCCTGTTGAGTATCAACTGAAAGGCATAACTCAGATACCGGTAAACGAAAAAAAAGGACTGACATTTTCTAAGGGTTTGAGATCTATTTTGCGTCATGATCCTGACAAAATCCTAGTTGGAGAGATCCGGGATTCGGAAACTGCACAGATTGCACTTCAATCTGCTCTAACTGGACATCAGGTTTTTGCAACAGTTCATGCCAACTCTTCTTTTGATGTGATTAATCGATTTATTCATATGGGGATCGAACCTTATAATCTTGTAACAGCGCTCAATTGCATCGTTGCGCAAAGATTAATACGAGTTCTGTGTAAATGTAAAATCAAACGGAAAATGTCAGATGAAACCTTTGTTGAATCTGGCTTAGTCCCTGAAAAATTAAGAGATTTTATATATTATGATGCCTATGGGTGTGAAAATTGCAAAGGAACCGGATATAGCGGAAGAAAAGCAATTATTGAGCATGTAGAGTTGGATGGAGACATCAGGGAAATGTTCATAAAACAGGTGTCAACTTCTGAATTGAAAAAATATGCGCTGAGCAAAGGGGTGGTTTTTTTAAGAGAAGCCGCTATCCATGAGGTTATACAGGGTGTGACCACATTGGAAGAGGCGAATAGAGTCACATTTATCAACCAGGAAGGAAGTGGATGAATTTTTTTGCCGCTAGTAAACTTAAAGCAGGGGTCGAGATTGCTGTTGATCAAATAAAATCTGCTTTAATTGTAAAAAAAGAAAAGACTTTTTTTATTAAAAAGTTATCCGATATTAGACTTCCTATAGGAACAATTAAGCCATCATTTAAAAAAGAAAATATTCTTGATGTCGTCGCTTTTAAAAGTGGTCTGGAACAAATTTATAAAAATATAAATTGTAAAAAAGTCAGCGTTGCAGTTCCTGATGCTTCGGTGAAAATATTTATTAAAATATTTTCTGATTTGCCCAAAGAGCCTCATGAAGTTAATAAGCTGATATCATGGGATATCTCAAGGTCTTTGAATATTCCTTCTGAGGATATGCGGGTTTCATGGGAAAACATGGGGACAAATATAGAAGGTAAGCATGTGTTTATTGTTGCCTTGGGTATTGAAACGGTCATCTCTCAGTATGAACGTGCTTTTAAGCAGATGGGTATTAAACCTATGATGATAGCCCCTGCCGGATTGAATCAATTTAATTTTTATTCGAGAATGGTTTCTGACCACGGTAATACGGCATATCTGGGGATATTTGATGATGTTGTGAATATTTTTGTTTTTATAGAAGGCGTTCCGATTTTTTATAAAATGGTCAAAAAAGGGATGTTGGGCGAAAATAGCGCAAGTGCAATAAATGATGTTGATCTTTTATTACAATATTATAATACAGAAAACCCAGATCTTGTCATTGATCAATTTTATATTGCCTCGCAAATAAAATCGGAAACACAAATGAGTCAAATCTTGAGCGAAATCGGAGAGATTGATTTTGATATTATTGAAGAAAGAAACTTAATCCAATTTGATAAAAACATTAATCTTAAATCAGAAACTAAACCGTTGCCTTTTTATACAAGTGCTATTGGTACAGCGCAGCGATTATAGGGAAAAGTGATATGAAACCTATAAATATAAATCTGATTGTTCAAATGGATATTTGGACTCGGGTTACATTGGCATTGATCGCTGCTCTTACATTTGTAACTTTTGCCATTACATTGTCAAATACCTATGATTATTTTTCAAATACCAAGGTGATTAAAATCTATGAGAAACGGGTCAAAGAAATTAATCAGCGATCTGAGCATGATCAGGCGTTAGCTAAAAAAAATGATATGGATGAAAAAGAAGAGAACAAATTAAAACAGGATTTGGATTTTTTTTCTGCAATGATCGAAAAGACTCAATTTCCATTGTCAGTTGTATTAAGTCAAATTGAGATGGCAAAACCTGATAAGATCAATATACATTCTCTGCTTTTTTCCCAGAATTTAGATATGGTAAAAATTAAGGGTGAGTCTGCTTATGCCAAAGCTGTGTCTCGTTTTATAATCGACCTGGATAAATCAATTCATTTTAAAGTGCAATTGTCAAAAGAGGAAATTAGAGAAAATAAAATAATTGTGTTTGAGTTGACAGCTCGGTGGGCAGGCGGAATCAATGATTAAAAAATTTAAAATAATTATTTTTATTTGTATTATAGCGCTTTTCTCTAATTTCATTGCAAAAATATATTTTGTCGATCGCCAAAATAATAAAATAACCGTTCTTCAAAAAGTGCTTATATCCACAAGAAGTAGAGATTCTCATAAAATGGATGAAGCTTTGCTTCAAAAGCTTGATTATAAAGATGATATAAAGAAAATATTTAAGCAGATTCCCGAAGAATTTTTCTTCACAGAATATGCGGTAAAAATTAGATCCCTCTTTGATAGAAATCAGTTGCTTGTTGAGGATAGTTTGGTTTTTACACCAGGAAAATCTAAACATCCGGATATGCTAAAATATAATACTAAAATTACGGTTAAAGGTAGCTATCGTAATATCAAAAAGCTGATGGCAGATCTTCAAAGCTTACCTGGGCTTGTATATATTGAATCACCTTCCATGGTCAAGACAATGGAAAATCCTCATACTATTCAATTGGATTTGGAATTGTTTGTTCTTTTTAGGAGAAATGCTGCGTGAAAACAGATAAAAAACTTATTATATTTATTGTTGTTTTTATACTGTTGATTGCCTCAATAATATATCGAGTCATGAATCCTTTTGTGCATAAAACTATAGATACGCTTACGTATACTGGGAATAGATTTGACAAATCGGCTAATGGTCGCGTTGTAAAAGTACGGGATCTTAAGGAAAAGTCGACATCATTAGTTCAACAATTTTTAAATAAACCTAAAGTATCTAATACTGTTTTTAAAGATTTATTTTCGATTTACTCTCCTGAATCGAATAAAATAGTAGGCAAAAGAAAACTGGCCCAGAAAAATAATAAAGGCATTTTAAATAAAAAAACAGATCAAGAAGATCAAACAAACTCTATAACTAAGATCAGAGAATATATCACATCATACAAGTGGTATGGAGTATACAAAAGCCAGGGAGAAAGAGCCGTTTTCTTAGCTAAAGATAAGATGATTCTGGTTGCAAAACCAGGAGATCGTATTGATGGAAAGTATCAAATAGAAGATGTTCAGGATATGTATTTAAAAATAAAGGTTTTGGATCAAAATCAAGTGCTACATCTGGGCATAAGGGAGTTTGAAGATGAATAACATGAGGGATACTTTAAATCTTTTTTTAATAGCCATAATGTCTTCATTTATGCTGCTTTCGGCATGTGCCACTAAGGATGTTAATCGTACCAAAGCAGAACAATTCGTCAAAGAGAGTGATTTCGATGCTGCAGTAGAAAATTATAATATGGCACTTCAAAACGATCCGAACAACCTGGATCTAAAATTGCGTTTAAAAGATGTTAAACAGCGGGCGTCTTTAAAGCATATGCAAAAAGCAATGGAGTTGATACCTAAAAAATATTTTAAAGAGGCCATAGAAGAGCTTCAGGTAAGCATAGCATTTTATTCATCTAATCACAGGGCCATTGAATTAATTGATACGGTCAAGCGGATGAAAGAATCTTTTTATTATACTCAAAAAGGTGAAAAACAAATAAAGGCCGGAAACTATGAAAGTGCGAAAAAATCTTTTCAAAAGGCAATCGAGTTAGACCCTGAAAATAAGGATGCATTCGAGATTTTAGAAAAATTTAAAAAACGACCTGACAATTTATCTGAATATCGGCTGGACTTAAGATCACATGCTCCTATCTCTTTGAAATTCAAAAAAACGCCAATGCTGAATGTGTTTGAAATTTTATCCAAGATAACAGGCATTAACTTTATTTTTGATAAAGATATCAAGGAAAGTAAAGTCACTCTTTTTATGACAGATGTAAAGTTTGACAGGTTTTTGGATGTTATTTTAAAAACCAATGCTCTCAAGGCTAAGCTGATCAATAGAAAAACTATGTTAATTTATCCGAATACTCATGCAAAAGCGAAAGAATATGATGATTTATATGTAAAAACATTTTATCTGTCATATCTAAAAGCTAAGGATGCAGTCTCTATTTTAACTAAAATTTTGAAAAGCAGAAATATCATTGCCAATGATAAACTCAATGCAGTTACCATCAGAGGTCAAAAAAAGAATGTTGAACTGGCCCAAAGAATTATTGAAGCAAATGATAGAACACCTTCTGAGGTTGTTCTGAATGTTGAAATCATGGAGGTCTCTAGGAAAAGAGAAAAAGACCTGGGGCTTTCCATATCTGAGAGTATTACCTTTGGAATTAGTGAAACAAGCTCTGGTAT
>JAWSVH010000081.1:0-19100 GCA_033852015.1 Desulfobacula sp. | reverse complement strand
ACAGAGGGTGTCGCTGATCCGAGTATCACAGGGCACTCATTCAGCTTCGCCCTTACCACCGCAAGATCCCTTGCATTATATCTTAAGCCTGTTTCCTGCTTATAAGAAGAATCATGCTCTTCATCCACAACAATCAACCCGATATTCTCAAAAGGTGCAAAGACACAAGACCTGGCCCCGATAACGATATCAACCTTATTCATAGCAATCTTTCGCCACTGATCCAAAAGTTCGCCCTTGGTCAATGAAGAGTGAATCACGGCAACCCTTTCACCAAACCGTGCTCTAAACCGCCTTTCGGTCTGAGATATCAAAGAGATTTCGGGCACCATTACAATCGCCTTTTTCCCTTTATCAATCGTTTCCGATACCAGATGCATATAAACTTCAGTTTTTCCGGATCCTGTAATACCATTCAAAAGATAAGAGCAAAAACCCTTGTGCATCTTTAACATCACCTGCTTGATCACACCGGCCTGTTCTTGTTTAAGTTTCGGTGCACTATCCGGTTCCACAGGATCCCCCAAAGGGTCTCTGAACACCTGGCGGTGTATAATCTGAAGATATCCAGCCTGCTCAAGAGGCTTAATTAAACTGCCTGCAGTTGGCACATCCACCCTTAACCCGGTTAAAGAGATTTCTTTTTTCTCCTTGACCAAAGCCAGAATTCTCAACCGTTTTTTCGACATCCGAATCAGTGTAATCTCTCCTGTGCCCGGAGAAATAAACTTTTCCTCTTTTATTTTAATTCCGTCTTTTTTTAATACTGCGGACACAGAGATAAGATCTTGTTTTTCCATCTTTCTAACCAGGGCCGAGATATTTGGCTGATCTTTTAAAAGCTGTTTCATTGAGCAGGCTTTACGGCCCATTACATATTTAAGCACCTGTATTTCCCCGGCACTAAGGCATCCTTCTTCCAATAATTGTTGCCCTGCGTTCGTTACAAACACACATAAAACATCATGCTGGTTAAGGCCGGAAGGAAGCGCCGTCTTAATTACTTCTCCCACAGGATGGATATAATAATCAGAAATCCACTTGAAAAACTCGACCTGGGCGGCAGGAAATAAAGGATCATCATCCAATATATCCAATATTTTTTTTGCTTTAAACCCTGTGCAGCTTTTTTTAGCTCCAATCACATAGCCGGTGACTCTTCTTCTGCCAAAAGGAACCAGAACCCGCATACCAATAGCACATGCCTGCCTTAAATGTTCAGGAATACAATAGGTATATACGTTCATCACCGGCAAAATAACGGCAACCGATATGTAAGGCGTCTGGATCATCTGTTCTATTGTGCACAAAACGCTTTTTTTTTCAACATAAGACTTACATTACACAACTAAATTACTTGACGGGCAAACGACTTTCGAATAATTTCAAAATACCATCTATTTTCAAAAAATATATGCGCCAACCAAAGGAGGCACCATGCCCGTATTTATCGAAGATCATCCCCTAATCAAACATAAATTAGGATTAATACGCCAAAAAGATATCAGCACCAAGGACTTTCGGGATCTTGCATCTGAAATCGCCCGCCTTTTAACCTATGAAGCCACAAAAGGCCTGGAAACAGAAAAAAAAGTAATCGAAGGCTGGGCTGGAAAAGTTGAAGTTGAAAGAATTAAAGGTAAAAAAATCACCATTGTTCCCATTCTGAGAGCAGGACTTGGCATGATGGATGGTGTGTTTGACCTGATTCCCTCTGCAAAAGTCAGCGTAGTGGGATTCTACAGGGATGAAGAGACCCTAAAGCCTGTACAGTATTATGTAAAAACCACCAATGCAATGGAAGAGAGAATCGCCTTAATCCTTGATCCCATGTTGGCCACAGGCGGCACGTTGATTGCAACAATTGACCTGCTTAAAGAGTCCGGATGCAAAACCATTAAAGGGCTTTTTCTGGTGGCATCCCCTGAAGGTCTTGCAGCGGTAGAACAAAAACACCCGGATGTAGATATTTTTGTCGCCAGTGTTGATGAGTGCCTGAATGATATTGGTTATATCCTTCCTGGCTTGGGGGATGCCGGAGATAAAATCTTTGGCACCAAGTAAATCCTTTAAATTCAAAAAAAGAGGCAAAAAGCCCATGTCTGATTCCAACCCATCTTCAACTGAGTACAACTTTCAAATAAAAGACTGTTTTTTAGGTGCCCAGATGCTTTTTGTAGCCTTTGGGGCATTGGTCCTTGTCCCACTCTTAACCGGCCTTAATCCCAACGTTGCTCTGTTTACAGCTGGCCTTGGGACTTTGATTTTCCAACTCATCACCAAAGGCAAGGTTCCCATTTTTTTAGCGTCCTCTTTTGCATTTATCGCCCCCATTGTCTACGGAGTAGCGGAATGGGGAATCCCCGGAACCATGTGTGGACTTGCTGCAGCAGGTGTGATTTACATTTTATTAAGCCTTCTGGTTAGAGTCGGAGGCGTAAAAATTATTCAACATATTCTTCCGCCCGTTGTCACCGGACCGGTCATCATGGTTATCGGCTTAATTCTTGCGCCCGTAGCCGTCTTCATGACCATGGGGAAAACTGGCGATGGATCCACCATTCTTTTTGACCAGACCCCAGCCATGATTGTGGGACTATGCGCCCTTACCACCACAATTTTAGTCTCCATCCTTGGAAAAGGCATCTTCAAACTGATTCCTATTCTTTGCGGTATTCTTGTGGGATATTCCATCGCTTTATATTATGGCATGGTAGACTTTTCAAATATTGCCAAAGCCCCCTGGTTTGCCATACCGAATTTTACCCTGCCGGAATGGAACCTTCAGGCCATTTTTTACATTGTTCCAATGACCATTGCCCCAGCCATTGAACATTTTGGTGATGTTGTTGCCATCAGCGAAGTCACCGGAAAAGATTATCTTAAAGACCCGGGAATTCAAAACACCATGCTCGGAGACGGCATTGCAACCTCCATCGCTTCTTTTTTAGGCGGACCGCCCAACACCACCTATTCAGAAGTCACAGGAGCCATTGCATTGACCAAAGCATTTAATCCGGCCATCATGACATGGGCTGCGATTGCAGCCATCCTCTTGGCCTTTGTTGGAAAACTGGGTGCGGTCCTCCAGACAATTCCATCCCCGGTCATGGGTGGCATCATGCTACTTTTATTCGGTGCTATCATGGTGGTAGGCTTAAACACCCTGGTCAAATCTGGAGATGATCTTTTAGAAGCAAGGAACCTGTCCATTGTCGCATTAATATTAATCTTTGGTATTGGCGGGATGAGTTTTTCTGCGGGCGAATTCCAACTTCAGGGCATTGGTCTTGCCGGTATACTTGGCGTTGCTTTAAACCTTATTCTTCCCAAAGGGAAATCTGCATAATTTAACCATAACACCCCTCTGTTTTCCAGGGGGGATGTTAGTTTAAATGGCTAACACCGCCCAGGCCACAACACCATACCTTAAACATTTACCCACTCCCACCAGTACCACAAACAGCACAAAATGAATTTTGAGCATTCCAGCCACCACAGTTAAAGGATCCCCGATTATCGGAACCCATGCGAACAATAAACTGAGGATGCCGTACTTTTGAAACTGTCTCCGGGCTTTTTTAACTTCTAAATCTGACATTTTAAACCATTTTAAAAATACCATCCGGCTGCCCCATGCCCCCAAACCATAATTCACAACAGCGCCCAATACATTTCCAAATGTTGCCACGCTGATACTTAAAAAAGAGTCAAAACCATAACTTAAAAGAACGCCCAAGACGACTTCTGAACTGAAAGGAAGAATAGTGGCGGCCAGAAATGAGGACAAAAACAACCCCCAATAGCCATAATCAGATAAGAGTTCCATTAATTTTACCGGCTTCTATTTAAACAATTTGAACAATGCCTGAGTTCCCAGATTTCCATCCCCACCTTTGATCATTTTTCCATACAAAGACAGTGCCAGATCCAATCCCGGAGTCCGTTGTCCCATTTGAGAAGATGCAGCTGCTGCAATATTCATATCTTTTACAAAATGCTTAATGTAAAACCCCGGGTCAAAATCACCTGCAATCATCTTTGGACCCAGATGATTCAATGACCAGGAACCGGCTGCCCCCTGGCCAATACTCTTTAATACCGTCTCAGGGTCCAGGCCTGCTTTTTTTGCATAGGCAATCGCCTCACAAACCCCAACCATTCCGGAGGCAATAGCGATTTGGTTGGCCATTTTGGTAGATTGTCCACTGCCACTTTCGCCCTGGAAAACAATATTTTTCCCCATTAATTTTAAAATAGGCAATACGGCATCGAAGATATCTTTGTCTCCCCCCACCATGATGGAAAGGCTGGCATTCTTTGCACCCAGGTCCCCGCCGGAGACAGGGGCATCCAATGCATTCATCTCTTTTTGTTTTGCTGCATCATATATACGAATGGCGAGATCTGGCCTGGAGGTTGTCATATCAATGATCGTTGCTCCCTTTTTGGCATGATTCAAGATACCATCATCATCAAAATAAATCTGCTGCACATCATCCGGAAGCCCCACCATGGAGATGATAACATCGCTAATTTTTGCCAGATTCGCAAGACTCTCTTCCCATATCGCCCCCTGGGCACAAAGTGTTTTTGCAGAATCTTTGGTGCGGGTAAATAAATGCAGCCTGTACCCGGCGCTGAGAACATGCCGGGCCATACTCTGCCCCATTACCCCGATACCGACAAATCCAACAACGATAGCATCGGGTTCAACACCCATACCATCACCCTTTTTGAATTGGAATGATAAGAATTTCAACCCGGCGATTTTTTGCATGATCCGACGATATCGGGCGAGACTCCCCATATCCTATCGTTTTTAATCTTTGAGGGTTCACACCATTTTGCAGTAATGCCACTTCCACTGATTTTGCCCTTTCTTCAGACAATTCCTGGTTATATTTTTCAGATCCTCTAATGTCTGTATGCCCCCCAATTTCTATCATTGTCTGGGGATATTTGTTCAAAACACCAGCCACTCGTTGAAGTTCAAAAGTTGCACCCTGTTTTAATGCCGACGAATCATACTCAAAATACGCCTCACCCTTAAAGGTTGCCCGTAAGATATCCTGTTCCCTTTGAATGCTTGCAGCTTCAGATGCTGCAAGCGCATTTTGCAACTCCTGCTCCTGCATATCCATATACCGGCCAATTTGATTCCCTGAAATACCACCTAAAGCGGCTCCAATACCTGCCCCGATAAGAGTAGATTCTGTATCTCCACCAATCACCTGGCCTAAAATCGCTCCGACAACCGCACCGGCACCAGCCCCCACAGCAGTTCCCTGCTGTTGATTATTGTTTAAACCCGCACATGAAAGTAGGCTGAAAACAATCAATATACCCAACACATTTATCACTATTTTTTTCATCTTTATTACCTCCGATTTGCTTTAAAATTATGATTTTAAAAGACAAACCATCATATCATAATACCCATTTAAAGAAATAGTATAATCCTGAAAAACAAGATATGTTCCGGAATTAAATGTGAAGTTTTGAACTGAACAATTGTGGAAAATCAGTAAACATACCATCCACTCCCAACGCATCATAATGAGCAAACAATGATTTATCATTCACCGTAAACAGGTTGATTTTTTTTTCCATTTTTTTAAGCTTTTTGATCAAAATATCATCCACACGTTTTACATTCATATTATAGGTTGGAAATTGATAATCTTCAAACACCAGAGGACCAATATCATTTTCTCCCACCAGCGCCTGAACTTCAACTTGCGGCTTTTTTTTAATAATTCGCTCAAGCCAGCGATGATTAAAAGATGAAATCACAACACTGTCCAGGCAGATGTCACTTTGCTCAATAAGCTCCAGGGTCAAATCAGGAACAAAAAAATCCATCGTTGCTTGTGGAAAATATTTGAGTTCCAGATTAATCTTCCATTTGTTTTTCTTAGTGAATTCAAGCCCCTGCTCAAGTGTAGGAATAGAGATATTTTTACATTCTGATAAAATAGACTGGGAGATATTTTTTTTAGATATCTGGGAAAAAGGATCGGTCTGGATAAAATAAGACCCCGCATCCAGAGACAATAATTCGTTTAAATAAAAGTCCCGGACACAATACGACTCTCGTGAAGGGAATCTGAAAATAGCATCTGTACATCTCAATAGTGTTTCATCATGGAAAAGAACCAGACAGCCGTCTTTGGTAACATTAATATCCGTCTCCCAAAGATCGGCTCCTGTTTTATAGGCTATCTTTGCTGACAGCAGGGTATTTTCTGGTGCCAGACTCCTGGCACCCCTGTGAGCAATTACCTGGGCCATTTATCTATACCCTATTCTCGCTTTTTCATATCAACATAATCTCTTGAAAGTTGGCCGGTATATACCTGGCGAGGACGTGATATTTTCATTTCAGGATCAGACACATCTTCTTTCCACTGGGCAATCCAACCCGGCAGGCGACCAATAGCAAACATAACTGTAAACATATTGGTGGGAATCCCCATAGCCCGCAATAAAAGGCCAGAATAAAAATCCACATTGGGGTAAAGATTTTTCTCCACAAAATATGAATCACGTAATGCCACTTCTTCCAGTTTTCTAGCAATATCCAATAAAGGATCTTTTATCTTCATTTTTGCAAGTATAATGTCAACCATCTTTTTCATGATTTTTGCTCGAGGATCATAGGTTTTATAGACCCTGTGACCAAATCCCATAAGACGGAAGGGATCATTTCTATCTTTTGCCCGTTTAATGCATTCATCAATGGTTAAACCATCATCATATATTTTCTTGAGCATGTTGATAACTGCCTGATTTGCCCCTCCGTGAAGCGGCCCCCACAAAGCAGATATCCCGGCTGAAAGAGTGGAATAAATATTAACTTTACCACTGCCCACCACCCTTACAGCAGTTGTAGAACAATTTTGCTCATGATCTGCATGCAAAATCCAGAAAACATTCAATGCCTTTACTAAATCATCATCTACTTTATATGGGATTACAGCATTGTCAAACATCATGTTTAAAAAGTTAGCACAATAACATAAGTCCGACCGGGGATAAACGACTCTTTCCCCCAAAGAAATCCGATAAGCCATGGCAGCCATAGTTCGAATCTTAGAAATCAAACGCAGATAGGTTCTGTTCATTTCTTCTTCAAGATCAATAAGCTCTGGATAAAAACTTCTCATTGCATTGACCATGGCAGATAAAATACCCATGGGATGAGCTTTGGGTGGATAATTTTGATAAAACGCCTTCATATTCTCATGTAACAAAGAAAAATCATTGAGCTGGACACTGGTCCGGATCAATTCTTCCTCATTGGGCAGCTCACCTGTAATTAATAGAAAAGCTGTTTCCACAAAAGTGGATTCTTTAGCCAGCTGTTCAATGGGATAACCCCGATATCTTAAAATCCCTTTTTCTCCATCCATATACGTAATAGAACTTCTGCAAGTTCCTGTACTGCTGAATCCGGGATCAAATGTAATGTATCCTGTCTCGTGACGCAAAGATCTAATATCAATGGCTTTTTCACCTTCCGAGCCGATAACAACTGGTAGTGACACCTCTTTTCCATCAAGTATAAGTTTAGCGAATTCTGTCAAAAAAACCTCCTTTGCCTTATGCGGCATCTATTCATCAAAATCAAAAGGAAACTAAAGATTGGTACCGGGCGGGATCTTCTAAAGCTATCGTGTCTCACCTGGAACGGTGTAGGTTGTACATGATCCACCAGAACACGCTCTTTCCTGGGCCTGAACCCCTTTTTGGCCCGCGCCGGAGCTTCCACCCGAACTACCCATTGCAAAATTTGTTTTAGAAACAACTCTTTCAAATTCCTTTGATTCACATTTTGGGCAACCGTCTATATTATTATCTTTTGAACCCATAACAATGACTTCAAAAAATTCTTCGCATTTTGAACACTTAAATTCATATATTGGCATAACATTTCCTCATATTACAAATTTTCATAAGCTCTATAAACTAATCACAAAAATCAATTTGTCAAGATGCCGTCTGGGTGAGAAGCTCTTTAGCATGGGCAAGGGTAGCGTCTGTAATCTGTGCCCCGCCAATCATTCTGGCAATTTCTTTTATTCTGTCATCCATCCCTGTCAACGGAACAATGCTGGTAAATGTCCGCCCATTGTTTACATTCTTTGAAATTCTAAACTGGTTTTCACCGTATTTTGCAATCTGGGCCAGATGCGTAATACAGATCACCTGATGTTTTTGTGATAATTGTTTGAGTTTAAGACCTACTTTTTCTGAAGTTGCACCACCAATTCCCGCATCCACCTCATCAAAAATTAAGGTTTCAAGAGATTGATTTTTTGACAGCACAGCCTTTAACGCCAGAACAATTCTCGACAATTCACCACCAGAAGCGATCTTGACCAGCGGTTTCAATGCCTCACCCGGATTTGGACTGAGCAGAAAATTAACTTTATCAAAACCATCCGGACCAATTTTATTTCCATCCGTTGTCTGAATATTTTCATTGGCCTTGGCTTGCTGTGTTGAAAATGAAACAGCAAAGCGTGCTTTTCCCATTTCCAGTGCGGCCAATTGTTTTTTTGCCAAATCTGACAATTGTTCTCCTGCCTTTTTTCTTAACGCTGACAAGTTTTGAGCCTTGGTCTGAATATCTGCAGAGAACACCTTAATATTTTTTTCAAAATCCTTAATTTGGTTCTCTATATCGCCGGTATCAGATAATTTTTTCATCATGGCCGTGTGTGTTTGAAATAGATCCTCTAAAGTAGGACCATACTTTCTTTTAAGTTTTGAAATCAGATCAAGCCTTTGATCCGTATTTTCCAAAGAAGCCGGATCCAAATCTATAGTAGAAGAAAAATCACGCAATTCCTGAGTAATATCCTGCATATCAAAGAGGCTGGACGAAAATCGCTGGGCCAGCTTTTCCAAACGCTCATCATCAGTGGAAAATTTTTCAAGATTCTGTCTTAAAAACGACAAGCGTTCCACAAAAGAGCCGTCTTTATCGTGAACTTCATGAACAGCACCATTCACAGCTTCAAATATTTGTGTCGCATTTAACAATGCCTTACGTTTGTTTTCAAGGATTTCATCTTCATTTTCAAGAATGACCGCATCACTGATTTCATTAATCTGAAATTCTAAAAGATCCTGTTCCTTTTTATTTTCCTCAAGCGTCTGTGACAGCTGATTAATTTTTTTCTTAAGTGGCAAAATGGACTGGTAGAGGTCGTTAACTTTATTTTTTAATTCCCCAGTTCCAGCAAATTCATCCAGAATATCCAAATGATTTTCTTCTTTCAAAAGGCCTTGATGCGCATGCTGACTGGATATACCGGCAAGATTCTGAGTCACCTGCTTGAGCAGATCCAGCGTTGAACGCCGTGAATTAATAAACACCTGACTCTTACCAGATGCCCAAATCAACCGTCGAACCATCAGACCTTCAGATGGATCACTGCCTTGATCCACAAGCACTCTGGCCGCATGAGAATTTTCATCAATATCAAAAAAAGCTTCAAGTTGAGCCTGCTCACATCCAGCCCTGACCAGTTCTGCCGAAGCACGCGAACCTAAAAGCAGATTAACCGCCTCAATGATAATGGATTTTCCAGCACCTGTTTCACCCGTCAATACCGAAAAACCATCCTGAAAAAGAATCTGAATATCATCAATAATGGCAAAGTTTTTAATAGATATCTCGCTAAGCATACAATCTCCTTACAGATGAAACTGCCCAGTATAACCACACGACCAGCACTGCTGCAATCAGACGTGGCACCCACAACCAAAAAGCTGGCAGTCCTAATGGTAAAAATAAGGCTGGGTCCTCAATCATGGAATGATTCACCCCGATGGACAAATGAAGTCGCCTTAAATCCTGTTTTTTAAACTCGTAAGATTGTGTCTGTTCAACAATCACGGCCGATCCATATGCCAGTCCAAACACACAGGCGGTCAGCCACAACATACCCGTTGAACGACTCAAGCCTAACACACGCAATATCGGAGAAATCATATCAGTGATGCCGTCAATGATGTGAAACGTTTTGCCCAACTGGAGAAGGACCATTAACGGCATGATAATACAAAAAATCTGAAGGACCAATTTTAAAGTTGTCCATCCCCAGCCCTGAATTATCTCCATAAAGGACTGAATTTGTTTTACAGAAGTAGTGGTCACACCCATCATATTAGTTTGAGAATTAACACCCATTATTTTTGCACAAATAAACGTCACCAAAAAAGCGATTAACAATCTAAAGAATGCAGCAAAAAAAGGATTAATCCCCGAGCGTCCCTGTACAATACTTTCCTGAATAATATTATGGCAAATCAAAGAGAAAATAGCGATCAATGTCATGTGTTCAACTGAAAAAGGCATTGCAGAAAGCGCGGCCACCGTACCATAAATACCGGTAAAAAAACCCAATATAATAACCAAAGCAGCGGATGGTGGTAAACCGAGCCATACCATCACCGGATTAAGTATAAAATCCAGTTTATCAAGCACGCCCAAATAGACCAGGATCATGGTAATAAAAGAGATCGGAAGAATTATTTTTAAAAGCCAGACAAAGGAACTCCAGCCCTTTTCAAGGCCCTGTCCAATAGATAGCTTAATTTTATCAAGATTATTTTCAGGTTGTCTTGTCATTTGAAGAAGGTGCATCCGGCACATGTTCTTTGACTGTTTCATTGACCGTTGCATAAATATCTTTAAAAGACTCATGAAGATTTGATGGAGACAACCGTCCCATTTCAATGAATTTGACAATAATTTCTTTTGTTGCCCTTAATATATGCTCGTCGATGGATTTCATATTTTAAGTGAATATCAAATGTATTATTCCAGGTCAAGATTTTGTATTGCCATGCCGTTCAGAATGGTTATAATACGTTCTCAATTTTAACTTTAAAAGGGTTTATTACGGTCCATGGAACATTTACCTGAGAATGAAGCACCAGAAAATAAAACACAAGACCGCATGATTGATCACCTCTCCTGCAACGGAAAACAGATTATTCTTATTGGTACGGCCCATGTATCCAAACAAAGTGCACAACTTGTGGAAGACACCATCCATGAACTGACTCCGGACACCGTATGCGTAGAACTATGCCAAACCCGCCTGGCTTCTTTAAAAGACGTGGACAAATGGCGCAATATGGACATTGTAAAAGTAATTAAAGAAAAAAAAGCCATGCTCTTATTCATTAATCTTCTGATGGCTTCTTTCCAGAAAAAAATGGCCGACAAGTTCGGGATCAAACCCGGCCAGGAAATGATCAATGCCATTGATGCCGCTGAAAAAATCGGTGCCCAAATTGTCCCTTCCGACAGAGAAATACAAACCACCCTTTCAAGAGTCTGGAGAGGAATGGGGTTCTGGGAAAAACTCAAATTCATCGCCTCTCTTGTATTCTCGTTTGGCGCATCCGATGACATCAGCGAAGAAGATATCGAAAAAATGAAACAAGAAGATATCCTTCAAACCCTCTTAGCAGATGTCAAAAAAAGTCATCCCATTATTGAAAAAACCCTGATAAATGAACGAGACCAATTTTTGGCCCAGAAGATCCGCACAGCTCCCGGCGAAAAAATCGTGGCTGTGGTCGGTGCTGCTCATGCACCAGGCATTAAGCGATATCTTGCCAGTGATGAAAAGATAGACTTAGATGAACTCAATCAGATTCCACCCGGAGGTAATCTGGTTAAAATATTAAAATGGGCACTTCCAGCAGCCATCCTACTCGTGTTTATTGCCGGTTTTTTATTAAAGGGTCAAAACACTGGCAAAGAGATGATATTGATCTGGATAGCTGCCAATGGTATTTTTGCAGGGATTGGTGCACTATTAGCATTGGGCCACCCCCTTACCATTCTTTCTTCCATTATCGCAGCCCCGCTAACCTCTTTAAACCCCATGATCGCAGCAGGGTGGGTCTCCGGTCTTGTAGAAGCCTCTTTACGAAAGCCAAAAGTAAAAGACCTCGAATCCATCCCCAAAGATATGGTCACGATAAAAGGATATTGGAGAAACAATGTCATCCGAATCCTTCTGGTAGTAATCCTCACCAACCTGGGCTCTACAATTGGAACTGCGACAGCTTTCCCTTTAGTCCTTAAATTATTGGGTTAAAGAATGATTGTCTAAAATACGTCGAACCACCTGGGCCATGTCAGACAGAACAATAGGTTTCATCAAAAAAGCTTTGGCACCAATGCGTTCAGCCTCATCTTCATCCATATTTTCACTAAATCCGGTGCAGATAATAATTGGAAATACAGGGTTTATTCCCAGTACTTTTCTTGACAATTGCTTTCCGGTCAGACCTGGCATGGTTAAATCTGTCATTAAAAGATCATATTGATCTGGTTGTTGTGAAAAAAGATCCAATGCTTCTATTGGGTTATTTTTTTCAGTGACCTGATATCCCAACCGTTCCAACATTCTTGTTTCAATTTTACTCACATGAGGTTCATCATCAACCAGTAAAATCCGTTCATTTCCTTTGAGAAGGACCGGATTTTTAAGGCTAAGCTCAGCATTATTTTCTTTTAAGCTTGGCAAATATACTTCAAAACAGGTCCCCTTACCCGGAGTACTTTCAACAAAGATTTCTCCGTGGGTATTTTTTATGATGCCATGAACAACAGATAACCCTAACCCAGTACCTTTATCGGCCCCTTTTGTAGTAAAATATGGATCAAAAATATTGCTCAAAATATCTTTGGGAATCCCAGAGCCTGTATCCATAATTGACAGATATAGATAATCCCCGGGTAATATCCGTTTATTTTTAAGGATATCTTTTGACAGTTTCATTTGTTCCAGGCAAACTGACAAAGTTCCGCCCTTATCCTGCATGGCATGATAGGCATTGGTAATCAAGTTCATGATCACCTGATGGATTTGGGTTTGGTCAGCCAGAACCGGCCTGCAATTGTTGTCAATTTTTTCTTCAATAATTATGGTTGAGGGGATGATTGAATGGGTAAGACTAAGGGCTTCTTTCAAAACAGATTGAATTCTAACCGGTTTAATTTCCTGATCCATCTGCCGGCTAAAGGTTAAAATCTGTTTAACCAGACCTTTGGCCCGTACCGCTGCCTGGAATATTTCTTCTGCGGATTCATACATAGGATCTTGTTGTTCTATGTCTTCTTTTAACAGCTCTGCAAAACCGATAATGGGATATAAAATATTATTAAAATCATGAGCGATTCCACCAGCAAGTGCTCCCACAGCCTCCATTTTCTGGGCTTGAATTAATTGTTTTTCAAGTATTTTTCGCTCTTTCATTTCCATAACCAACTGCTCATTCGCAATGCTTAAATCATTTACTCGCTGGGCCACCAGCTTTTCCAAATGATCTTTTTCATTTCTGAGTTTGTCTTCTGCCCGCTTTATGCGAAGCATGGCTTTGACTTGGGCGGCCAATTCTGATTCATCAATAGGTTTGGATAGAAATGCATCTGCCCCCTGTTCCAATGCCTTTACCCGGCTTTTTGAATCGGTCCTGATCGCAGTAAACATAATAATTGGTATATGAGCGGTTTCCATAGATGTTTTTAATTGCTTACAGACCTCAAATCCATCCATGCCGGGCATGTGGATATCTAAAAGAATGGTATCAGGTTGTTCAGATCTTGCTTTTTGTATCCCTTCGTCACCGGATAGGGCAGTAATAACATTACAATCGGATATGAATAATTTCAATAATGCCTTAACAGTAACCAGATTATCATGTTTGTCATCAATAGCCAGAATGTGATTCATCATTTCTCCTCGGATCTTGGTGCCAGCCAAGAATAAACTTTTCCTACGATGGTTTCCGGGTTGATGGGTTTGGAAACATAATCATCACACCCGGAGTTTATAATTCGTTCACGATCTCCTTTCATTGTCTGGGCAGTCAGTGCAATAACGGGGATGTGTCTTGTGGTGATATTCTTTTTTAGATTCTGAACTACAGCTATGCCATCCATTTTTGGCAAGGCCATATCCAGTAAAATCAGATCAGGCAATATTTCCTGAGCCATATTTAAGCCCTGTTGACCATCAAAAGCTTCTTTAATGATTAACCCGTTTTGAAGTACTGCCTTGATAGTGATCATATTATCGGGGTTGTCTTCCACCACCAAAACGACAGGAGCCTCCTGTCGTTTTGGTGAATGGGATATAGGTTTTGGAATAATTTGGTCTTCCATCAATGGATGATCTGGTATTTGTTTGGTCACAATTTTATCTGTCAACAAAGCTGTACACCCAAGCATTTTTTTTATTTTGTCTAATAATTCTGTTTTATCTACATCTCCCTTTTGAACCAGTTGTTGGATATTATTTGAACTTAATCGTTTTAAATCATGTTTACTCAGATCTTTTGCAGTTAATATAAGAACAGGAATCTCTTTGGTTAACGGTGTCCCCCTAAGAGCTTCCAATACCTGGAAACCGTCAATATTTGGCATCATTAAATCCAGGATAATACCTTGCGGGATAGTGTGTTGAACATAATCAAGCGCCTGCTGACCATCATTGGCCACATCCACACAAATATCGATCGTTTCCAGGGCTTTTTTAACCTGGATAACCGCAGCCTCATTGTCTTCCACCACCAATATTTTTTTAGTTTTTTCACATATTAATGCTGTCAGAGTATCTGAACCTTTGTTTGAAATCGCAGATGAAGTGGTTGTACTTTTATTGTTACCTGCAATTTTATCGAGAACAGTTACCGATCTTGGCTGAGAAGTATTTTCTTTTTTAGGTCCATTGTATTTGACAGGCAAAGAAACAATAAATTGTGTACCCACATCAATGGTGCTGCTAACTTGAATATTACCACCCATCAGCTTGGTGGCTTTATAGGCGATTGACAATCCAAGTCCTGTCCCCTCAAATTTCCGGGTGGTTGCACCATCCACCTGCCTGAATTCTTCAAAAATAGTTCCCAGGTCTTTTGAAGAAATCCCAATACCGGTATCTCTTACAATAATATCGATATGCTCACTTATCAGTTTGGTAGATATAGCAATATTTCCCTGGTCTGTAAATTTGACAGCATTAGCAATTATATTCTGTAAAATTTGATGAACCCTGGACTCGTCACTTTCAATCTTTGGCAGATCAGACAAGAGTTGGACTTTAAACTGAATATTTTTTTCAAAGGCTATAGGACTAACACTTTCCATAATATTTTCAATGAGAGCATTAACGGAAAAGTGCTTCAGAACAACATCCATTTTTCCAGCCTCGATTTTTGACAGATCAAGAATATCATTAATCAATGACAGAAGATGTTTACCATTACGCTCAATGATTTCAAGATAATTAACTTCTTCATCAGACAATTTTTGCTTGGCCTGTAAAATCAAAACACGGGATAATGCATTGACCGAATTTAGTGGTGTTCTAAGCTCATGGCTCATATTAGATAAAAATTCGCTCTTTAACCTGTTGGCTTCCTCTACTTGCTGCCGTTGCAGATCAAGTTCGATATTCTGATCTTTGAGTTCATCTGACTGCTGCTGGAATTCTTCATTAAAAGCCTGAAGTTCTTCAGTCTGGGCCTGTAACTCTTCGGTCTGGATCTGCAATTTTTCATTGGCCTCCTGGGAAGTGTCCAGCAGATGTTTTATACGTTTAGTTTGTGCGGCAGCAAATAAAATTCTGGATATGATTTTAGCAGCCGAGTTTAAATATTGCTGTTTAATAGCATCAATCTTTTCAAATGCAGCTACCTCAAGCACTCCGAATAATGTAGCCTCATAAAATAAAGGCACAGCAAATATAGCTGCAGGTGTATGACTCATTGTGCCCGATTCAGCCAGAATATCTTCGGATGTGATGTTTTCCAGCAATATCGCTTTTTTTTCGATAGCCACCTGCCCCACTATTCCCTGACCAAGCTTAAATATCTTTGAAAATTGTTTCCCTTTAACATAAGCATAGTGAAATTTTAATTCACAGATGTCCTCAATTTCATTATATCCATATAATGCACCAGCGCAAGCGTCCACATGACGACAGACATGGTCGGTACATCGAGATAAAATTTCATCATAGTTCAGATCTCCGGATAAGGCCTGGTTCAGTAAATTTTTCCCTTCACCCAGCCAAAACTGTTCTTTGAGCCGCTGGATCAATCCATTAAAGTGCCGGGCCATGGAGGTGATTTCATTATTCCCAAAAACGGCTGCCTTTTCAAGCTCACCGGTTTGTGTAATCCGGGTCATCGTTTTTTGTAAAAATGAGATGCTTGATAATATACTGGACGACATCAAAAAACCAATGACCAAAGTCAACAGGATCAAGATGAAAATAAAAATTAACATATTCATAAGAATTCTGTTTTTTGTTTTCTCGGCATCCAACATGAATCCATTTGCTTTTATCAGAGCATAGTCAGTCAACTCTATCATTTTTCTTTCAAGCCGAGCCACATAATCAGCCCCTTTTTCCCGGGTGATTTGATTGGCCAAAAAACTATCTCCCTGGAGTACAAATTCTTCTACTTCCACCCGTATGGGTTTCCAGCCGGCAAACAATGGAATGACATCTTCAACCAAATACTTGCCTTGCTCTCCCAAAATCAATCGTTGGATCAGAGCCAGTTCTTGATATACCTGTTTTTCCTGATCCTGTACCTGTTTAATGGCAAGAGAGATAGCCATTGGGCTCTTGGCAATAGACACATCTTTCATACTTCGATGCATGGAGATGACACCAGCTTTGGCTTTTAAAGATGCATTCGATACTTGCAGCGGGTGATCGAAAAGTGTTGAAGTCAAATCACTCAATGCATTCATTTGATTAATGGAAATTAAAGCAAATACAATAAAAAGAAAAACGATAAAAGCAAAAGAAAGAACCATTCTACCTTTAATTGTCAAATGGTCAAACAGATTCATGGACAAAACTCCTATGCCCCTTTCCGGAAGGGCAAAATATTAAAATGTTTTCCGATAAATGTGGCAATAATCATTCTCTTTTTCAAACTGATCTTGATATTTTGTCGGCAACTGTTCTGCTTCACCCAATACCAAAAAAGCGTTTGAACTCAATGCGCGAAATAATTTATTAAAAATAATGGTTTGATGATTTTGACGAAAATAAATTAGAAGATTCCGGCAGAGCACTATGTCAAAGTTTCCAAACAGACTTTCCGGTGGCACATAGGTTTTGGGATCAATTATGTCATAATATGAAAAACTCACCATCTCCTTAATTTTTTCATCCAGCAGATAGTGATTCTGATCCTTAATAAAATATTTATTGAGAAGAGACAGTTTGACATTCACGAGCTGGTTTTCCACAAAACATCCCTTTCGTGCCTTACTTAATATAGATTTGCTGATATCTGTGGCAAAAATGGTCACATCCAGGTCCAGATGTTCTTTTCGTAAAATCTCATGGATCAAAACAGCTATGGAATAGGGTTCTTCTCCGCTGGCACATCCCGCTGACCAGATACGAATACCGGTAGAATCCGTTTTTGCTTTGTGGATAATTAAATTAGGTAGAATCTTTTTGGCAAGGGTTTCAAAGGTCAGAGCATTTCGAAAAAACCGGCTCACATTTATGGTCAACAAATCGATCAGGGTAATCCATTCATTCGGATAGGTCTCAAGAAACTTGATATATTGCTGGGCACGGTCCATTTTTAGCTGGGAAAGTCGATTGTTTATTTTGCGTTCTAATGAGGAATACCGAGATACGGAAAAATCAAAACCTCTAGAAGTGTGCAAGTAGTCGAGAATGACTATAAATTGAGCTTTCACAAGATTAACCATGTCTCCGATTTTTGGGGCCAATGACATGGTCAAAGCCAGGGAGTGTCAAGACAACACAAGACCCCACAGCCATCACCAATTCGCTATTGGAGTCTACAAAGATATAACATTGGCCCACCGGGATGATGGTTTGCTTAATATTCAATAAATGACCTCTTTTATCGAAAAACTATATACAATACTATTATGAGCTTATAGACAAAACATTAGCAGTTTTTTTGATACAAAGCAATTGATCAAAAGAACACTACATTTTGTACCAAAGTCTTGGCAGTGAAATTAACGAGTATAATATATTAATTAATTCATGTGAACTGAACCAAGCAGGAAAGAACTTATGGTTTATGCCTTTCGCTAAACAGATTGTGCAAATTTTTGAATACACTCAGGATAAAGTTCCCACTCTTTTTTAAGTCCTTTTTTCTTAATATCATCAAGAGTATCACCCTCATTGATTTCAAAGGCTTTTTGGCCAAGAATAGGCCCTGTATCTTCGCCATAATCAATATAGTGAACCGTACACCCGCCAACTTTACACCCATAAGAAAAAGTATCTCCATATCCGTCGGTACCAGGAAACGCTGGCAACAATGCCGGATGAATATTCATAATCCTGTAATGCCCGGGTTCTGTATTGATCCGATCAATAAAATATGGCGTAAACATCCGCATAAATCCCGCCAGAACCAAAAGGTCCATATCATAAGACAGGATGTAATCCAGCAATTTTTTTTCTGCGATGGCCCGACTTTTTAGGAAAAAAACGGCCTGTTGGGAAGAAATATTTTCCCCCACCAGTTGTTGTTTGGATAAAATCTCATCCAGATTAAAATCTTCTGGAAGATCTGCGTCTGAAATACCATTTTTACACAATTGAATGATTTTAGAATAATCCACTACAAAGGTATCAATATTCGCCTTTTGAGCCCGTTCAAGGCCTTTAACTCCCGGATTATCGGATCCGGTGAATACAATTTTAGCGTCAATGGTATTTTCCAGGCAAGCATCAATAATAGCCTGAAGGTTTGTTCCACCGCCGGAAATTAATGTTCCAACTTTAATTTTGGCTGCCATACTTCTCTCCTTGTCAACTATTGATTACCATACCCGTTTTGTTCTCCACAATCCGGACATTCCCAGGTAATGCCATTACAGGTCACACCCCATTGATTTTCATACATACACGACTGACACATGCTGAATCCACACCGACAATTCCAGCAAAACATAAATGTTTCGTTACAGCAATGGCATTGCTTTGATTTTTTTTTACGCCGCTTTTCTTTTCTGCTTTCTGATCTTTCCATAAGTT
>JAWSVH010000080.1:0-976 GCA_033852015.1 Desulfobacula sp. | reverse complement strand
CTGACACATGCTGAATCCACACCGGCAATTCCAGCAAAACATAAATGTCCCGTTACAGCAATGGCATTGCTTTGATTTTTTTTTACGCCGCTTTTCTTTTCTATTTTCTGATCTTTCCATAAGTTTTTTTCCCATCGAACAAATATACTTCTCCTTTATTCCAAAAGATAGTATATATGCCTTTAATTGAATAAAAATTCAATATTCAACATAAGGAACCCCCATGGCTGATTCAAAAAAAATATATCTCATTGACGGCAGTGCATTTCTCTATCGGGCCTTTCATGCCATCAGAAGTCTTGCAACATCAACAGGACACCCCACCAATGCAACATTTGGTTTTGCAAGAATTCTTTTAAAACTGTTAAAAGACCATGCACCTGAATATGCTGTAATCCTGTTTGATGTCAAGGGGCCCACATTCAGACATAAAATGTATGATCAATACAAAGCCAATCGCCCCCCCATGCCCGAAGAACTTTCCACACAGATTCCGGATATCAAAAGACTGGTCCGGGCATTTAACATCCCCATTGTTGAAAAAATCGGCTTTGAAGCAGATGACCTAGTGGGCACCTATTCCAAGCTGGCCCAACAAAAAGGATTTGAAGTGGTCATGGTCACCGGTGATAAAGATTTTATTCAGCTGATCACCGATAAGTGTGTTCTGTGGGACCCCATGAAAGACACCATCAAAGACGTCAAATTGGTCCAAGAAGAGATGGGAATTACACCTGAACAATTCATTAGTGTATTGGGATTAGCCGGTGATACATCTGATAATATCCCTGGTGTTAAAGGTGTCGGGCCAAAAACAGCCATCAAGCTGATTGCAGAATTTGGATCCATGGAAAACCTGTATGACAATCTGGATTCACTCAAGAAAAAGAAAAAACTACATGAGAACCTCTCTGAAAATAAAGATGTTGCTTTTTTAAGCCGGGATCTTGCCACCATTGATACAAAGGTTAAGCTC
>JAWSVH010000079.1:4067-8498 GCA_033852015.1 Desulfobacula sp. | reverse complement strand
AATTGTCCAACATTAAGCGAGCTGCTGCCACAGCCTTTAAATCATCCATCGCTGTTGTGGCCGGAAGATGAGATAATTGAGTATTCTCAGAATGAAATGCCAGGGGAATAAAAGCAGAAAAACCATGGGTTTCATCCTGGAGTTCTCTTAAAGCAATCAAATGATCAACTCGCTCTTCTATGGTCTCGATATGACCATATAACATGGTAGCATTGGTTTTTATCCCGGCTTTATGTACAGCCCTTACTATTTCAAGCCAACGCTCATGACCAATCTTTTTGGGGAACAACTCTTCATGAACACGGGAATTCAACACCTCTGCCCCACCGCCGGGCATCATTTCAAGGCCGGCATCTTTTAGTCGCTGTATGGTTTGTTCCAAAGAAAGCCCGGACAGATTGGACAAATAGTCTATCTCAACACAGGTAAAGGCTTTAATCGTTGCATTGGGTCGGATTTTTTTTACTGTTTTTAACAGATCGATAAAATATTGAAAATCCAAGGTCTCATTGAGTCCTCCAACAATATGCAGCTCTGTGACAGGTTCATCTATTCGCTCTAAAAGTTTTTGTTCTATTTGTTCCCTACTCCAGGCATACGAACCAGATTGGTCTTCATCCTTTGCATAAGCACAAAACTTACAACGATTTTTGCATACATTGGTATAATTTAAATGCTGATTATATACATAAAATGCTCGATTCTCATGAAAAGATCTTCGGACATGGTCTGCCAATCTTCCCAAACCAATTAAATCCTGGGTCTCATAAATGCAAATCCCGTCATTTTTAGAAAGACGGGAGCCATTTAAAACTTTTGAATAAATGCTTTCAAGTTTTTTATCAATAAAAGATAGTGCCATTAACGTCTCTTTCGTCTTACAACCTTTTTCTTTTTTTTGGGTGCTCCACTAGAAGCTGCCTGGGCCATATTCTGTTTGGGATCAAACAGATTTCCCTGGGTGTATGAACAGGTTGCCCGGGGGCATTTAAGTCCTTTTTTCCCATCACCCACATCAATTTCTGTCAAAAATGAATTCTTACAAAGAGGACATTCAAAGTGATAGGGTTTATCCCATGAAACAAACCGACACTCCGATGCAGTACAAGAGAAAAATTCTTTTCCTTTTTCAGTTGTTTTTGAGACCACTTCCCCATCTTTACATAAGGGGCAAGGCATGGTCAATTCACTTTCAAAGGCAGCTATTTGAGATTCAATATCATCATCATCTTTAGAATGTTTTTTCTTTTCTTCTTTCGCTATTTTTTTTTGTTCGGCTTCCTCTTCTCTTTTTTTCTGTTCTTCCTCTTCCAGTTTTAATTTTTCTTCCAAAGCTTTTAATTGCGCTTCTTTTTGCGCCATCTCAGCTTCTCTAACAGCAAGTTGAGATGCTTTCTCTTCAGCCTTTTGCGCTTCTTCCTGTGCTTTTATCAGTTCTTTTTCTCTTATCTCAATTTCTGCAAGCTGTCTCGCAGCTTCTTTAGCAGCTTCTTCAGCTTCTCTTATTTTTTCATCTTTATCTGCCAGCTCTTTAGCAAGCTCCATCGCTTTGTCTGCCGCTTCTTCAGCTTTCTTCAGTTCTGCTTTTTGAGCCTCAATCTCTTCTTTTGAAGGACCTTTATCAAAGACATCTTTAATGTTTAATTTGCCCTGTGAATCCTGGGATCGCTGCTTCCTGGTTTTTATTAACTTGGACAGACGGTTCAAATTATTTTTCTTAAGTTTTTTTGAAACCTCCATGGACTGGGGACTTGTTGCGACAACACCGGAAACAATCTCAGAAGCTTTTTGAGCTGCCCGATCTTTTGAGACAGCGACACCACGACTTTTTAATGTAGACTTAAAACTGTCTTTTGCCAGTTCAAGATTCTTTCTGCCCGAATTGACTTCTTCATTCATCTGAAGAACAAATGCCACCAGATTCATACCCGGCATACCTGGAAACATATTATCAAGAAAACCCACCATCATAAAAGATGGCATCTCAGCGTTGAGATGCCCTTCGCCATCAACACTGATATATCCTTTTTTTAAAACAGAACTCACAGCTTCTTCAAGGTTATCATCTTTTTCCAGACCGATATCTGATAACTCACTCACAAAAGAATCCCGTGTATATCTTTCTGGAGGAAAGTCTGCGTACTGTTTAATCTCTCTTTCTCTTTCGATAATAAGTGTGACACAAGAAATACTGGCCAGGTTAAAAGACATCATTGCAGCACTTTCATCCACATCCAGCAACGATGTGATTTCATGTGCCAAAATCTCATCTAATTGATCTCTTACATATGACGGGGCCAATTCTTTACCGGCACTCACATCTGCATCCATTATTCATCTCCCTGATTAATTTCAGAAATCATATCAGCTATATTTGAAGCCATTTGAGCTGTTTGGCCTTCCGGTTTCGGATGATCTGACAATTGAGTTGTTTCCGGTTCATCCTCTATCTCTTCGTCTGCCATCTCTTGATCTGCCATCTCTTGATCATCAGGTTCAAAATCGTCCCGCACAGTGGAAATCTCAAGGCATTCACCTTCCCTGTTAAAAATAACAGATAAAGGAACTTTGATTTCAAAATCAAACTTATAAGCAATATTATCTTTGTAGACCACAAGATCGCCATCTTTATAATCTATCTCTTCTTGAAGCGTAAATCCATGTTTCTCAAGAAGCATTTTTTCAATCGCTTCCCAATCCAACTCTGCATTAATGGTATCTATAAATTCTTTTTCACTTTCCTGAATAGTTTCCTGGCTAGTAAGTTTCATAAAACACCCCGTTATTTAACGCAAAAATGCATTTGTTTTGCAAACCCTAAATAGGCTTGAGCTGCAGGACTTTTAACATTATGCAGCGCACAAGGAACCATTGATTTAAACGATTTTGAAATCGTATCATCGTCAGGAATAAATGTATCATATACCATCTGCTCAATATCCAACAAGTTCTGATCTTCAAGAAACGATTGAATCTGCTGTTTATTTTTACACCGATTAAATAATATACCAGAAATTTTCAAAGGAATATCATGTGTTGACCTTATATATTTCACCATACGAAGCAGGCTATGAAAATCTTCAAATGTATTATGCGGGATAGACATACAGATCAACAAACTGTCTGCCGCAACCATTGCAGTCATGGTTAAAAAACTATATGAGGACGGTGAATCAATAATAATATAATTATATTCGTCTTGAACATCTTTCAAGAAAAGGCGTAAAATTTTTTCATTCCCAGTATTTTTGGACAATTTAGACGCCGCGTGGAACAAATCAAACCCGGCAGGCAGCATATCCAGATGTTTAACCTGGGTTCTTACTATAGCATCTGCAACCTTTGAACGTCCTGTAAGAACCGATGTCAGATCAAAAGTATAATCCTTTGATTTGATACCACACCATTGCGTAGCACACCCCTGAGGGTCACAATCAATTAACAGTGTTTTTTGCTCCAATAATGCTAACGATGTGGCGAAATTAACTGCAGTGGAACTTTTTCCTGTCCCACCTTTTTGACCGACTATGGTAATTATCTTACTCATAGGCAATATCTTTAGCACAATTATCAAAAATTTCAATCATATAGTTTAAATAAAAGGTCTCAAACCGTTTTTTTTTACAGCATTGGCAATATTTTTTTATATAGAAACATGGCAGGTGTGTTGAAATAATAAGACGGATATATAATAATGAAAAAGCATTTCATACTACAATAGGAGAAATAACCTTTTGGCAAACATATCTATCTCTCTTGAAGGGATTGACCAGGCAATTGAGAACCTCAAATATCGGCCGAACTCCGTAAAGCAAAAAGCGATCTTGGCCATTCGAAGTTTTTACACATCTGAAGACTCCTTAGGCCAGCTCAACTCCATTGATATGGATGCACTGATCCCATCCATATGGAATGTGGGGGATGACCCTAAAAAAATTAGATCCAAAAGAAGAAATTTTTCCAGTATTAAATCCTCCATTAATACGGACCTTGAAAAACTCTCCAAAAAAGGAATGAACATTGAGAACATAACCATTGTTGATTCCAATATCTTTGATATGACTGAAGAGGCAAAAAGTAACCTCCTCAATTCATTTACAGATGCGGTTAAAACTGGAGATATTGATCTTGGACAGGCCACAAATCTATTAAAAGCTGTAACAGACTTTCTGGATCAATACCAACAGGAAAACCAGGAAGATGATTCCAACGATATTGTTGACCAAATCAAAAAAATCCTAAGTAAAATCACTAAGGATGTTCTGTCTGAAGAAGATATAGATGCCTCTCTTGGAAAAAGAAAATTAAAAACCGGAGAGGATGACTTTGAAACTATTGAAGATTTGGAAGACGAATTAGAAGAAGTTGATGATATCGATGACGACGTTGAAGAGATTGAACTCGATGAGGACGAAGAGATAGAAGAAATTG
>JAWSVH010000079.1:0-3961 GCA_033852015.1 Desulfobacula sp. | reverse complement strand
TTGATGAAGATGTCGAGGAAATAGAGTTAGGCGAAGATGAGGAAATCGAAGAAGTTGATGATATCGATGACGACATTGAAGAGATTGAACTCGATGAAGACGAAGAGATAGAAGAAATTGATGAGGATGTCGAGGAAATAGAGTTAGGCGAAGATGAGGAAATCGAAGAAGTTGATGATATCGATGATGACATTGAAGAAATTGAACTCGATGAAGACGAAGAGATAGAAGAAATTGATGAGGATGTCGATGAAATAGAGTTGGGCGAAGATGAGGAAATTGAAGAAGTTGATGATATCGATGATGACATTGAAGAAATTGAACTTGATGAAGACGAAGAGATAGAAGAAATTGATGACGATGTCGATGAAATCGAGTTAGGCGAAGATGAGGAAATTGAAGAAGTTGATGATATCGATGATGACATTGAAGAAATTGAACTTGATGAAGACGAAGAGATAGAAGAAATTGATGAGGATGTCGATGAAATTGAGTTAGACGATAATGAAGAATTAAAGGAAGTCGATGAGCTTACTAATGATGAAATAAAGGCCTTAGAAGAGTTCAGAGAGAAAAAAGAACTTGCTGAACACTTTGACCAAACATTAGGGGACAGAGAAAAAAAATACAATAAATATGTAACCGTTCCTGAAGGGAGCTACACCATTGGAACTAAAAAAAGTTTAAAATCCAGTCTTGAATTGCAACAATTTGAAATGCCAAGAATTTATATTGGCATTTACCCTGTCACCAATGCCTTGTTTGAGATATTCATAGAACAAACCGGTTATGTTACCACTGCAGAAAAAACGGGCTATGGCAGAGTATATTACTCAAGATTCAAAAAAGGATCTAAAGAATCAACCTGGCATAAAAAAGCAGGTTCTCAGGATGTAAAAAGCGCAACCTGGTTTGAACCGACTGGCCCAGGATCAACACTCCACCAGAAAAGAAATCATCCCGTCGTTCAGGTGAGTGTGGATGATGCCAATGCCTTTACCTCCTGGATCGGCAGACGACTACCCACAGAATCAGAATGGGAGTCCGCCGCCAGAACTGACATAGGGAACAAATATCCCTGGGGGAATAGCTTTGACCCCAAAGCCATGAATATTGAACAAACCGGACTATCAGACACCAGCTCTGTGGATGACTTTGATGAATTTGCAAATGAGTTTAAAATCATAGACATGCTTGGCAATGTTATGGAGTGGACCTCGGATAGAGAAATTCCTCCCATCTCATCAAAGAAAAAGATTAAATACTGTGTTGCCAAGGGAGCTGCTTGGAATTCTAAAGATGATGTAACGATCAGTTCACGAGGGCTTTTCAAACCGAATTTTACCTCAAACATAATTGGTTTCAGATGTATCTCGGAGATTTTCTTATAAACAATGGATGAATTTGTCCAACAATATTTAGACTACCTTATTATTGAAAAAGGGCTCTCGGAAAATAGTCTTGATTCGTATTCCAGAGACCTTGCTCAATTTCTTACCTTTCTTGAAAAAAATAAGATCTTTAGCCTAAATAAAGTAAAAACCGTTATCATACTCGCCTGGATGGTGGATCTGGCAAAAAAGGGAATGTCTGCAAAGTCCAGAGCCAGACATCTGGTGACGGTAAGGGGACTATATAAATTTCTAACCCAGGAAAAAAAAGGAATAAAAAATCCAGTTAAAGATGTAGAAATCCCAAAAATCGGGCTTGCCCTCCCAAAAATCATGAGCATAAAAGAAGTTGAAATCCTGTTAGAGGCTCCGGATAATAAAACTCCCCGGGGTATGAGGAATTCAGCAATGATGGAAATAATGTATGGTGCAGGTTTGCGTGTATCTGAATTAATTAAAATGCGGCTGCAGGACATAAACCTTGAGGCTAATTTTGTTCGAGTAATGGGAAAAGGCTCCAAAGAACGCATCGTCCCAATAGGTTCTCCCGCCCAGACAGCCGCACAACAATGGATAAAAACCGGCCGACCATATCTTCTAAAAAAAACAAGTTCAAAATTTCTTTTTGTAGCACACGCCGGGAAACCAATGACACGCCAATCTTTTTGGAAAATCATTAAAAAATATGCCCTATCTACTAATATCAAGCACAATATCACTCCGCATACATTGCGCCATTCTTTTGCAACTCACCTGCTTGAAGGAGGCGCAGATCTTCGGTCTGTTCAAACCATGTTGGGCCATTCTGATATTTCCACAACACAAATATACACACATATTTCGCGAGATTATTTAAGAAAGATGCACCAACAATTCCACCCACGAAACAATTAAGTGTTTGATTTCTTCTGTCTATACATTTATACTGATTCAAATTTCAGTACTTTTTAAACAACATCATAAAATTATAAAAATTTACAAAAGATATAAAACTCCTTTTGTGAAACAGTCTAATTTTCATTAGTAGCAACTTTTAATAAAATGACAAAAACTTTCGTCTATTTTAAATATCTATTTGTGTGCCTCTTCATAATCTCTATATTCTCGAGCTGTAAAGAGACAGCTTTTGTTGAGAGTGACGCTTCATTTTTTCACTTTACTCCTGAAAACTATCAAATGCATATCGGTACAATCAAAGATAAAGGCAATACCCTTAAAAAAAATCCACTTGGAAAAGATTTTGCACCATTTAATAATAAAACCCCTCTTCCAGATAATCTTGACATGGATGCTCTGCTCACATTCTCCACTGATTTTACATTGCCGGACTCAATGAAAGAAAAACCCTTATTATTATTTATTCCAACATCTGCTTACTCGTTGGAAATCAGAATCAATGAATTCCTTGTTTTTGCCTGTGGCATTATGGATCCAAACGTTCATCGAGAAAAATTTTTTGGAGAAAGGGAGTTTATATCCCCAAAAATACTGAAATTTAATGAGCCAAATCGCCTGAATATCCAAGTTATCCCTAAAAAAAACATAGTGATCCTCCCTAAAATATCGTTCGGTGAACACCAAGACATTTCTTACACTACCCTATTATACAATTTACGAAACTACGGTCTTTTCACTAGTTTTTGTTTGTTAAGCTTTTTCTTTTTTATCATGTTTTTTATGCTATGGCTTGGGAACGGATTTAAAAACAATTCGCACATCTATTTTGCTGCCACCTGCCTATCTCTTGGTGGTGGATATTTGCATATGGTTCTTTCTAACGCGTCAGCAGACGGGGTATTACTATGGCAGATATCCTCCTTTAGTTTTTCAATTTCCATTCTTTTCATTTTCTTTTATATCCTCGATTTTACTGGCGCTAAGCACATCACAAAAAAAGTTTCATACAATGTTTTATGTCTGCTTATTATTATAATTCTGGCCGTTGCATTTTTTACTCAAAAAACTCAACATGATGTCAAAACCCTGTACTTATTCGCTTCAAAACTTCTTACCGGCCCAGGCCTCATTATCATCCCCATCCTTCTTTTTCTGGATTTAATTAAAAAAAGAAAAATAGAAACACTCATCATTTTTATTTGTTTTTTCATAACGGCCGTGACCGCAATCCATGATTTAATGCTTCTCGAAAACTCATTTAACGCAGAATTTTTATGGCTTCCAATTGGATATATGATTCTTGAAATTGGTATAATTTCTGTAATGGTAATAGAACAAAAACGGTTGTTTGCCACCATTGCCACCCAAAAATATGAAGTTGAAAACATGAATGCAAATCTTCTCATTGCAAAAGAAAGAGCAGAGGCCGCAAATATTGCAAAAAGCCAATTCCTTGCAAACATGAGCCATGAAGTCCGAACGCCAATGAATGGGGTTATTGGGATGAATCAATTGCTGCTAGGCACCCAACTTGATGATGAACAAAGAGACTATTCTTTGTTGGTAAAAACTTCCGCTGAATCCTTGTTAAAAATAATCAATGACGTCCTTGATTTCTCCAAAATAGACACTGGAAAATTAGATTTGGAACGTATTGATTTCAACCTCCGCAG
>JAWSVH010000011.1:0-10944 GCA_033852015.1 Desulfobacula sp. | reverse complement strand
AGACAGTCCTTGCCAATGAGCAGGTGGAGCAGGATAAGTGCTGGCGATGTTCACAATCGGTTCAGCAAAAAAAATTATGGCAGTGGTTTTTTAAAATTACGGATTATGCCCAGGATCTTTTGATCCATTGTGACAAGCTGCCCGGATGGCCTGATAAAGTCACGGTTATGCAAAAAAATTGGATCGGTCAGAGTATTGGATCTGAATTGAAATTTCAAATCGATGGCAGCGATGATAACATCGTGGTATTTACCACACGACCGGATACCATTTTTGGTGCAACCTTTATGTGTCTGGCTCCTGAACATCCCATGGTGGAAACCCTTTCTAAAGGTACCCCACAAGAAGATGAAGTGGCCGCTTTTATTCAAAAGGTTGCCAACCAGGAAAGATCCGCCGAAGGAATTGAACAATACGACAAAGAGGGTGTCTTTACGGGTGTCTACTGCGTTAATCCGGCCACCGGAGAAAAGATTCCGGTTTATACCGCCAACTTTGTTTTAATGGAATATGGTACCGGCGCGATCATGTCTGTTCCGGCAGGAGATCAAAGAGATTTCGATTTTGCTAAAAAATATAAATTGGAAATTCGGCTGGTTGTTCAGTCCCAAGAAGATCCCATTGATTCGGATACGATGACCCAAGCCTATACCGGTGAAGGTGTTATGGTTAATTCCGGTCAATTTAATGGGATGGATAATAAAACAGCCATGGATAAAATGACTCAATGGCTGGAAGAACAGGGTAGGGGAAAAAAGACAATTTCCTACCGGTTGAGGGACTGGGGAATCTCCAGACAAAGATATTGGGGAACACCCATTCCTGTGATTCATTGTCAAGATTGTGGTGGGGTTGGTGTTCCTGAATCTGATCTTCCGATCAAGCTTCCAGAAGAAGTAAATCTGCTGGAAAAAGGCGGATCTCCTTTACCAACATTGGATTATTTTGCCAAAGCGACCTGTCCTGTATGTGGAAGAAAAGATGCTAAAAGAGATACGGATACCATGGATACTTTCATGGAATCGTCATGGTACTATTTAAGATATTGTTCTCCAAGGTATGCTCAAGGTATGTTTGACCCTGCGGCCATAAAATATTGGGCGCCTGTTGATCAATATATTGGTGGTGTCGAGCATGCCGTACTTCATTTATTATATTCCAGGTATTTTATGCGGGTGTTAAATACGCTTGGCTTGATTGATTTTAAAGAGCCATTTACCCGCTTGCTTACCCAGGGAATGGTATGTAAAGAGACCATGACCTGTCCTGAACATGGATTTTTGTATCCGGAAGAAGCGCTTAAGAATGATGCGGGCGGGTTTGTCTGTTCAAGATGTACCAGTGATGTGGAAGTGGGACGAGTAATAAAAATGTCCAAATCCAAGAAAAATGTGGTAGATCCCAATGAACTGCTTGGAAAATATGGAGCAGACGTTACAAGGCTTTTCTCTTTGTTTGCAGCTCCCCCGGAAAGAGATCTGGAATGGAACGAAGATGGTGTTGAGGGAAGTAATCGTTTTGTTAACAGGGTATGGCGCCTGGCAATTGATTGTATCGAAAAATTCAAAGAAGTGACACCATATACCGGTTCGGCTTCGGATCTGACCAGCAAGCCTGCAAAAGAGTTGTATATCAAGGCGCATCAGACTATTAAAAAAGTTACAGATGATATTGATAAGAGTTTTCACTTTAATACAGCGATTTCTGCTGTTATGGAACTTGTGAATGCATTGTATTCCATAGATCTGGATTCAGATGATTCCCAGTTAAAGCAAGTGGTTTTATTTTGTCTTGAAAGTATTCTTTTATTATTGTCCCCTATTTTACCTCATTTTTGCGAAGAACTCTTTGAGCGACTGGGTAAGAAAGGTTCTGTTCTTGATCAATCCTGGCCGGAATATCGAGAGGATTCACTTAAAACAGATGAGATTCTTGTTATTGTTCAGATAAATGGTAAACTTCGTGCTAAATTTTCAATGGAAGCAGATAGTGACGAAGCTTTTATACGGCAAACTGCGCTGGCTGATGATAAGATTAAAAAACATTTGGGAGAAAAAGTTCCTAAAAAGGTAATTGTCATCCAGAAAAAACAAACACTTGTAAATATTGTGATTTAATATGAAAAATTTAAAATGGATTGTTTTTGTTTGTATACTGGTCTTTTTTTGTGCCTGTGGATATCGATTTGAAGGTGGTGGATTTGTTAATCAAAATATCAAACGTGTGGCAGTAAAACCGCTTGAAAACAAAAGTTCAGAAATTGGTGCCGGAGTTACATTTACCAACGCGCTGGTCCGGGAAATTCTTGAAAAGACAAATACCCAGGTGGTGGATGAGTCTAAAGCGACTGCGATATTCCAAGGCAAAATAAAAGCCATCACTTTTGATGCCCTATCCCGTACAACATCAGAAAATGTTAATGAAAGACGGGTGCATGCTATCGTTAGTCTAAAACTTGTGGATAAAGATGGAACGGTGCTTTGGTCAGTAAAAGATTTTGCGACACAAGAAGAGTATGCTGTGGAGCCGGATAATATTGCTGATGAAAGAAATAAAAGGCAGGCCGTAAATAAAATAGCAGACCGGATGGCTGAAAAACTGGTTAGTAAGACTCAAATAGATTTTTAGTATTACAAACAAGAAAGACAGGATTGATTATATCAAATCCTGTCTTTCTTTTATAAAAACAAAAAGTAAGTGAACACTTATGCGTTCATAAATTTGAATAATCTTGAAATTTTTCTGGAAGCAGTCTTTTTATGGAGAACGCCTTTTTTAGCGGCCTTATGTATAGCAGATTGAGTTTTTCTCAGAAGTTCATCTTTATTATCACCACCTTCTTCTTTTGCAGTACGAAGGGTTTTTTCCAGATTTTTGAGAGTGGTTTTTACAGATCTATTTCTAAGCCGTCTGACCTGACTCTGTTTCGCGCGTTTTTTTGCAGATTTATGGTTAGCCAACTTGGTCTAGCTCCTTGTATAAGATTATTAAATTTATAATTTAGCCATATTTCAAATTAGAAATGGTATAGAGTTCATCGGTTTTTGTCAAGGAATACTTGTGAGAAAGATACTAAAAAAGACCGCATTAATCAGCATTTTAACTTTTAGCAGTCGTGTACTGGGGGTTGTCAGGGACACGGTTATTGCCATGGTTTTTGGTACTTCTGCCCAGAGTGATGCATTTTTTATTGCTTTTCGACCGTTTGATCTTGTCAGAAAATTGTTTTCAGAAGGGGTTTTGGGAGTTTCTTTTATCCCAGCTTTTTCTAAAACATTGGATCAACAGGGTAAATCTTCGGCTATTGCTATGTTGTTTTCTTTTTTTTGTTTGTTATCTGTTGCTGCTATCATCATTATGTTTGCCGGTTTGGTTTTTGCCCCTTATGTGGTCAAAATTATTGCCCCTGGGTTTGTTAGTTTGTCATATAAATATAATCTGACGATCCTATTGTTTAAAATAATGCTGCCATATTTCTGGTTTATTTTAATTACTGGTTTGAGTATGGGTGTTTTAAATTCTATGGGCAATTTTGGTGCACCTGCAGCAGCCCCGGTGGTGTTTAATATTGGAATGATCTTATTTGTTCTTTTTATTACGTCCTGTTTCAAGGTGCCTGTTTTAGCCTTGGCGATTGGTGTTACAATCGGAGGAGTGCTTCAACTTGCCATTCAAATTCCTTTTATGGTTCGCCTGGGGATATTGAAACCAACTCAGTTTAAAATATTTAATCCACAAAGTTTGAAAATTTTTAAAATTATGGTGCCCACCATGATAGGAGCGGCTTCTTATCAGGTTAATATTATGGTGGCTTCCTTTTTTGCTTCTACTTTGGAAGAGGGCAGCGTGTCTTATTTGTATTATGCGGATCGTTTGGTTCAGTTCCCTCTGGCGCTTTTTGGGGTATCAGTGGCCACTGTTTTTTTACCAGATCTTTCAAAAAAAGCAAATTCAGGGGAATTGTCGGATATGGGTGCGCTGTTTTCTAATGGCGTTATCATGGTATTTTTTGTAACCATACCGGCCATGGCCGGATTAATGGCGATGAATAAGCTTATCATAGCCTTTTTGTTTGGGCATGGTGCTTTTGATACGTTTGCTGTTAAACAGACCGCAGACTGTCTATTCTTTCTGGTGACAGGTTTATGGGCATTCACAGGAGTCAGGCTATTTGTTACGTTGTACTATGCGATGTCAAAAGTCCGACTACCTTTTTATTCCGGATTGATCACTATCGGATTAAATCTTGTCCTTTGCTCTGTTTTGGTAAAGTATCTTGAACTTCGGGGTCTGGTTTTATCCGTCGCTTTTTCTGCCATGGCAGGATGTTTGTTTTTGTTTATTAACCTTCCGTCATCATTTAAAGTAGATAAATTTTTGATCATTGTTTCTGCTTGCAGATCGCTTTTTCTTTCTGTTATAATGTTTTTTCTCGTCAGGCTGGCCACAGGTTTTGTGTTAGTGGATGGGGTCAATAAGTTTTCATCTGGAATGGGTCTGGTTGGATGTGTTTTTTTGGGAATCGTATTTTATTTTGGTGCAAATTATTTAATTTCAAGTCCGGAATTGAAAATGTTAACAAAGGGGTTGAGTAAAAATAAGCAATGACAGTGATGGAAAAAACAGGTTATTGTATCTCCTTTTTTATTATTCTGGCATTGATGTGTTTTATCGTGTTCAGTAAAAAAGGTGTTTTAGATTATAAGGAATTAAAGAAGAAAGAAGTTTATATTCTTGAAAACGTTAAAACAACGGATATAGAGACTCAAAAGCTTGAAAGTGAAATTATAAGCTTGAAAAATGATATGGAATATATCAAACATGTGGCGAAGCATGAACATGATATGGCAGAAAAGGATGAACTTATTTTTAGAGATAAACCTGTCAAGAAAAGGGAAATACCATGACGTCTCAAATTGAATCGGACATGAATACGCTTGAACTTGCCAAATTATATGAAAGTCAGGAATATTATGAAGATGCCCACAAAATCTATTTGGCTTTGGCCAAAAATGAGTCTTCAGAACAGATACAAGCCGGTTTAGAACGTACCCAAACTAATCAGACCAGACAAGCTGGTGTCATCCCCGAAAAAACTTTGGGTTCTGGTAAAGATAAAGTTGCGGCCCTGTTTAAAGAATGGCTAATGTTGTTATCCGTAAAACAACGTATTCAAAATTTGAAAAAATTAAAAACTCGCCATTCATAACACTGGTCATAACACTGGTCATAAAAATGATTGATAAAAAAAACAAAAAGGGTTCAAAAGATATCAGGGGTGTTTTTGCCCTTGTTTTTTTTGCGGTTGTCACTGCAGTTATTTTTAATCATATGTCGCCGTCTGGCATTGCATTGTTCGGGCAGTGGGAGACTCAAAAAGGGGTCGTATCTGCAAATCCAAAGACAAATCCAATCAACAATTCCATTGATATTCATTCTGCTCAACTGGTTTCTAAAATTATTAAAGAAAAACAACGAACGATTATTGATGTCCGCGCACGGGAAGTCTTTGATATGGGCCATATCCCGACAGCGGTCTCTTTTCCTTTAGTTACATTTGATGACAATTTTCTTCAAATGTTATCTACAATCAAACAACATGATCCTGTGTTGCTCTATTGTTCCAGTGTTTATTGTACGGACAGTCATTCTTTTGCAGATCTGATTATGAATATGGGGTATACAGACGTTAAAGTATTTTCAGGTGGATTTGATCAATGGCAGGAAAAAGGCTATGAAATTGAGAAAAATAAAGAATAATTATACAGATATTCTGGTGTTTTTCATTAAATTGATTCTTGGGATTAGCTTTATTTATGCCAGCTTTCATAAAATCGAAAATCCAGAGGCTTTTGCTAAAATTTTATACGGGTATGGCATTCTTCCGAATTTCAGTATTAATCTGTTTGCTATTGTTGTTCCTTTTATTGAATTAACCGTAGGGTTCAGTCTGATTTTAGGGTGGTTTCCCAGGTCCGCTGCTTTAATTATAAATATGCTTTTGTTTTTGTTTATTCTGGCAATTGGGTTTAATCTGATCCGGGGACACCAGTTTGATTGTGGTTGTTTTTCTTTTGCCAGTCAAAATCAACCGATGTCCAATATTCTCTCATTGGTTCGGGATCTGTTCATGTTGGGGGCAGGGGTATTCTTATATAAAAGTATTAAGGCATCCTGACGATACGAAATCCTAAAGAATTTCTTCTAACACCAGGTTTATAAAGACTTCGATAAGCACTTCTCTGGTATTTGCTGGTTTGATACCAGCCACCACCACGAATAATTTTGTGTTCACCAATAGTACTTTGTGGATCAATGATACCATCCTTATACGTATTGGTAACAACACCGACTCTGGTTCTCCAGAAATTGCGTTGTTTGCAAGAATCCAATACCCATTCCTGGACATTGCCGTGCATGTCGTAAAGTCCCCATTGATTAGGCAGTTTGGTTTTTACTGGATGCGGTTTGAAATCCCGGGATGGATTTGCAAGGCCTGAGTTATAGCAATACCAAGCCATTTCAAGAATGGAAGGCTCTGGCTCATTGCAGGAAAAAGTCGTTGTAATTGGGCCATTAGAAAAAGCGGTGTTGGAACCTGCTCGACTGGCATATTCCCATTCTGCTTCTGTGGGTAATCGGTATTTGTTTGTATTTTCCCATTTATTTAGTACTCGGATAAATTCCACACATTCGTCCCAGGAGATAGTATCTACAGGAAACTGTTTGCCAAGTTTTGAATATGAAGAAGGATTAAAACCAACCAGTTTTTCCCATTGACCTTGCGTCACTTCGGTTTCACCCATATAAAAGCTTTTTGAAATAATGACGTTGTGTTGTTTTTCATTCCATTGGCGGCCTTTTTCCGATTTTGGGCTGCCCATTATAAATTCACCCTTGGGAAGAAGGATAAAACGCATTCCAAGTTTATTGGTAAAAACATCAGCCATACCAGAAGTAGGTGCAAAAATAAGGCTTACTAAAGAGACAAATAACAGTGTAATAAAAAAGCGTGTGTGACGTTTCATGAATTTACCCCAGTATTATCAAAAAGGCGTTTTTTTGAAAAAACTTTATCATACAATATATCGTTTGTAAAATAATGAAATTTAACTCATTATCGCTTTTATGGCTTGAAAATTGTGATTAAAATGGTATGAAAAGAATAATTTAAAAACAAAACAGGAGCTTCACGATGAAATTCAAGAGTAAACCTGGATCTAAAATACCGACTACTCAAACCAACACAAATAAAAAAAAGGGGGCCGATATCGTTACTACGCCAAAACAAGAGGATGTTTCTTTGATAAAGAAGAATGAATTTGCCTTGATTCTTTTCGGGGCATTGTTACTTACCGTAATTGTTTTTTTCTTTTTTTTCAAATCGTCTGATTCCAAAATTGACGAGATAAAAAAATCGGTAGAATCACCATCATATATTGAACTTGAAAAAAGAATACTCTCACTTGAGCAGACTTTGGAGACACAGAAAACAGGAGAGAAAGCTGGAGATAAAAATGGAGGAAAGAAGGGCGATATCGATCTTTTGACCCAGCGGGTTACCCGTCTTGAAACTGCTTTTTCTGTTAAATTTGATTCTGTTATAGAAAGAATCGCAGGTATGGAAAAAAATATTGTAAGATTAAAAGAAGCGCCTGCCAAGGTGGTTGTTAAAGCACCTGTTAAAAAATCAGTTGTAAAGGCACCGGCTAAAAAAGTAAGCACCGTGCCTGTTAAAACGGCACTGAAAAAAAAGGCGGTATTTCATACCGTACAGAAAAAAGAAACACTTTACAGTATCAGTAAAAAATACAATACCACGGTAGGAGCATTGCGCAAACTCAATAATTTGTCTGCAACGGCAACGATTTATCCGGGGGATAATATTCTTGTCAAATAGAGAGCTGTTTGATTAACTATGAAAAATATTTTTTAACATCAAAGCGCATTTATTTGATTAATAAATGATTTAACCTTTTCCACATCTTTTATGCCATGGGTTTTTTCCACACCGGATGAAACGTCCACACCTGTAGGTTTTGCTTTTCTAACTGCATTTGCTACTGTGTCTGGATCGAGCCCTCCGGCAAGGATAATGGGTGTGTTAGTTTCTAACTGGCTCGCTATCTCATAATCCCAGGATTCTGCATTTCCACCGGGAAGAATACCTTTCCCATATTCAATTAGAAAATAGGAAGCTTTATCATAATGTGCAGCTTGATCAAGGTATGGGGCTTTTTGGGCAAACAATGCTTTGATGACAACAAGATTTTCCTTTGTCAACTTGTCTACAAGATCTGGAGATTCATTACCGTGAAGCTGAACACCTTTCAGGTTGCATTTATGGACAATATGCATGATCTCTTTGTGACTTTTATCTACAAAGACACCCACTGGCATGACCGATTTGGGTAAAATTGCGGTGATTTTTGCTGCCTGTTCAATCGAAATATTTCGGGGGCTTTTTTCAAAAAAGACAAGTCCTATGGCATCAGGTCCAAAATCAGCACATTCACGGGCATTTTCAATTTGTGTGAATCCACAGATTTTAATCCATGTTTTTTTGGGGGGGTGTTGAGTATTCGTTAATTTCATATTCGTTTTCTATTTAATATCGCGTAATTCTTTGATAAATGCCTGGGTATCTTTGGCGCGAACGATGCTTTCTCCCACAAGAAAATTAGAGATTTTTGATGCAAGCCCTTTTTGAATATCGGCAAAAGATGTAATGCCGCTGGCCTCCACCGGGATAATATCATCGGGCAGGATCCTGGCAATGCGTTTGGAAACTTCAAGGTCGGTTTCTAGTGTTTGCAGATTCCGGTTATTTATATCCACCACTGTTGCCTCACAATTATAGGCGATTTCAAATTCTTTTTCCGAAGTAATTTCTACAAGAGGCTCCATGTCAAGTTCTCTGATCAGAAGGATATAATCTTTGAGTTGCTCCTTGGACAGGGCGGTTGTGATCAAAAGTATGGAAGATGCACCTAATTTTTTGGCTTCAAAAATCTGGTATGAACTGATGGTAAAATCTTTTCTTAATACAGGAATATCTGTATTATTACATACGGTTTCAAGGTCTTTTAAGCTACCTTTAAAATATTTAGATTCAGTTAGTACCGAAATGGCACGGGCACCCGCTTGAGTGTAATCTCTTGCGCACAAGGCTACATCAAGATTGGGTGAAATATCCCCTTTGGAGGGAGAGGCCTTTTTGACTTCTGCAATGATACCAATATCGGTAGAACTGCTTTGTTGCATGGCCGATAAAAAACTGGCGCCGCTTGGAACACTCTCCGCTTCTCTTTGCAAGGTGGTTTGCGGTATTTGTCTTTTGCTGGCGGATACTTCAAGCGCTTTCACTTGTATAACTTCTTTTAAAAAACCTTCCACTTATATATAATCCTTTTGGGGGTTTGAATCTTTTTGGGGTACGATTATCCATTTTCCTGGGTATATTGAGCCAGTGCTTCTAATTTTCCCAATGCTTTTTTTGAATCAATGGAATCTTTGGCCAATGCAATACCGTCTTTGATGGTATCCGCCATTTGAGCTGCCACAAGGGCAACGCCTGAATTTAAAACAACGATATTCCGTCTGGGGCCTTTTTCACCGTTTAAAATTGCCTGGGTGATAGCGGCATTTTGCGTGACATCGCCGCCTTTTAAGTCTTTGGGATCTGCATATTCGTCAAAATATTCTAAAGGATCCAGATCATAGGAACGGATCTGGGAATCAGTGAGTTGGGATATCCGTGTTTTGGCTGTGGTGGTGATTTCATCCATACCATCGTGACCATGAACCACAAATGCATTTTTTACCCCTAAAAGTTTTAAGGCCTGGGCAAACATTTCTGTAAGTTCGGGCGCATAGACTCCTAAAAGCTGACAACTGGCCGCAGCAGGATTTGTCAAAGGGCCCAGCATATTAAAAATACTTCGAATTCCACATTCCATCCGGGCTTTTCCGGCATATTTCATGGAGCCGTGGTACATGGGGGCAAACATGAACCCTATGCCAATTTCATTAATGGCTTCTTCAACAATCTCCGGGTCAATGCTGAGATTAACCCCCAGTGCTTCTAATACATCGGCGCTTCCACATTTACTGGAGATGCTACGATTCCCGTGCTTGGCCACCGTTACGCCGGCACCGGCCACGACAAAGGCGGTGGTGGTGGAGATATTAAAAGACCCGGAAGAATCGCCTCCTGTGCCACAAGTGTCGATTACATTTTTAGACTGGGTCTGAATTCGAACGGCTTTTCTTCTCATGGATCTTGCGGCACCGGCCAATTCTTCAAAGGTTTCTCCTTTGGTGGCAAGAGCAGCCATGAATGCACCAACTTGGGCTTCTGTAATTTCTCCTGAAAAAATATCTGTAAGCATGGATGCGCTGCTGTCCTGGTCAAGGTCTTGTCCTGAAATGATTTTTTTTAGATTGTCAGTAAATGTCATTGGTTCATGCTCCTTTGATAAAATTTCGAATCAACCGTTTCCCCACTGTGGTCATAAAGGATTCTGGGTGGAATTGAACTCCTTGGGTGGGATGTTCCTTATGTCGCAATCCCATGATTTGGCCATCCTGGGTTCTTGCCGTCACCATTAGACAGTCTGGAAGATTGTCTTCAGAAACAGCTAATGAGTGATAGCGCATGACTGTAAACGGTTTGTTGATGCCTTTATAAATATGTTCGCCATCGGCCGTGATTTGAGAAGTTTTTCCATGCATGATCTTTTTTGCATGAATGATCGTTCCGCCAAAACTCTGACCGATAACCTGGTGACCTAAACATACGCCGAGGATAGGCGTTTTTCCTGAAAAGTGGGTGACAACATCTAAGGATATGCCGGCGTCTTCAGGGCGACCAGGGCCAGGAGAAATGACAATGGCTCCAGGGCTTAGACTTTTAAGTTCTTCAATGCTCACCTTATCGTTTCG
>JAWSVH010000276.1:0-6112 GCA_033852015.1 Desulfobacula sp. | reverse complement strand
GGTGGAACCATTCTTGGGACCACGAATAAAGGGAATCCATTTGAATATCGAACTCGAAAAGAAGATGGAAGCATTGAAACACAAGATTTTTCTGATAAAGCGGTAAAGACCTTTCATGATCTTAAATTGGACTGTCTCTTTGTGGTGGGTGGAGAGGGGACATTAGAAATCGGTTATAGATTTTTCAAAAAAGGTATTCCCGTTGTCGGGATTCCCAAAACCATTGATAATGATCTTGAGAAAACAGATTATACATTTGGGTTTCAGACTGCAGTCCAGGTCGCCTGTGATGCCATGGATCGTCTCCACACCACCGGTAAAAGTCACCATCGGGTGATGATTTTAGAGGTCATGGGCAGGAATGCCGGTTGGATCGCCCTTGAAGCAGGTATCGCAGGTGGGGCGCATATTATTTTGATCCCTGAAATTGAATATAAAATCGAAAATGTCATCAGGAAAATTCAACTCAGGAAAAAAGGTGGCAGCCCTTTTAGCATCATCATGATTGCAGAAGGTGCAAGAGAAAAGGGTGGCGATACAATAAAGATTCAGGAGGGAAAGGGACGGCTTCAGGGTGTTGAAAAATTGGGTGGGGTGGGCTTTTATCTTGCAAAGCAAATTGAAGAGCAGATAGATCTTGAAGTTCGTACCACTGTACTGGGTCATATCCAGAGAGGAGGATCTCCCAACTCATTTGATCGAGTGCTGGGTACGCGTCTGGGAAGTTTTGCTGTTCATACAGCTGCCCAGGGGAAATTTGGCACGATGGTCTCCTTGAAAACACCCGATATTGTACTGGTGGACTTAAAGGATCTTGCCGGAAAAGTTCGAACAGTCTCTATAAATTCACAGTTAATACGCTGTGCTGAATCCATTGGAATTAATATGGGTCGAAAGGCCATGTAATATAGGAGAAAATTTTCCATGAATCTGATTGCCATATTATCAAACATGCGATTCCCGGATATTCTTGATATCTTGTTTATAACCATCGTGTCCTACCAGCTTTTTGTCTGGTTCTGGGGAACCAAAGCCTTCAAGGCTTTAATTGGAATTGTCGTTTTAAGTGGAATTTTTATCGTGGCTAAATCCTGGGGGTTGTTTCTAACCACCTGGGTATTTCAGATTTTATGGCAGGTATTTGTTATCCTTTTAATCATTTTATTTCAGCGAGAAATCAGGCAGATGCTTGAACGCTTTAATCCATTAAAAAGTATTGGAATAAAAAAACGATCCGATGCAGATGAATGGCTTCCCGGATTTACAAAGTGGGCATTTGATGCTGCTGAAAAAAAAGTGGGTGCAGTGGTTATTTTTGAAAGAACTGACCTTGTGTTTGATTTGATTACCAAAGGGATTGCAATGGAGAGTGATCCTGTCCCTGAAATATTGAACTCTATTTTTTATAAGGAGTCGCCGTTGCATGATGGGGCCATCTTGATTTCTAATGGAAAGATTTTAAAAACGTCCTGTTACTTGCCGTTAACCACACGAGAAGACCTCCCACAGGAATGGGGGACACGTCATAGGGCATCGATGGGATTGACAGAACGGTGTGATGCCTGGGTTTTGATTGTGTCTGAAGAGAGAGGAGAGGTCTCTTTTGCCCAGGATGATCAGATTATAAAAGTATCAGATAAAGAGCATCTGGTCGTACTGATGGAAGATGCTATTTTAGGGTTTAGATCAGAGAGTATAGGAATTAAAGAGAAGGTTAAGTCCTGGTTTACGAACCGATATAAGGCAAAAGCTGTGGTTTTTGCGATGGTTTTTGTGATGTGGATGGCTTTTGCCGGGCAGCAGAATTTTATTAAGAAAATTGATTTGCCAGTGAGTTTTAAAAATATCCCCCAGGGGTTTGTGGTGACAGACCCGGTGGATCGGACAATATCCGTGACCTGTCGGGGACTACGAAAGGATATCAGTCTTTTAAGTAAGAACAATATCGTTGCTGCGATTGATGTCTCTTCAACAGGATCAGGGACCAGTTTTTATAATATTAATGCGGATAGCCTCAGCTTGCCGAATGATCGAATAGATGTGACTGCGATTAGCCCATCTCGTGTGATTTTAACGTTGACGAGTAAATCAGATCTAAGTTCTAAAGAAACATTCCTTAAAAAGTAAGTGGAATGAACGGTTTAATTCTTTAGTGGTCCAAGAAAATGATGATCAGGTATCTTTAAACCAGTGTTGAGTCCTTTTGCAGAATCCAACCAGCATTAGCATGACCGGAACTTCAATGAGGACTCCTACCACGGTTGCAAGCGCTGCACCGGAAGAGAGACCAAAGAGCATGACCGAGGTTGCGATGGCCACTTCAAAATGGTTGGATGCGCCGATCATGGCAGCAGGGGCAGCATCTTCATAAGAAAGTTTTAAGATTCTTGCCAGAAAATATCCTAGAGCAAAGATGAGCAGTGTCTGGATAAATAATGGCACGGCAATCCAGAAAATGGTTAATGGGTTGGATAAAATAACCTCCCCTTTAAAACTGAATAGCAGTACTAGTGTAGCCAAAAGAGCCATAATCGTTACTGGGGTTAAAATATGCAAGAATTTTTCTTTAAACCATATTTCTCCTTTTGTATTGATGATCCATTTTCGGGAAAGAAAGCCTGATACAAGGGGCAGTGCTACATAAATACAAATAGAGAGAAGCAGTGCCTGCCAAGGCACAGGAAGTCGGCCCACTCCTAAAAGAAAACCGCCCAGAATTCCGTAGAGTAAAAGCATGGCAAGAGAATTCAATGCGACCATTACAAGCGTCAGGCTATCATTACCCCGGGCAAGGTATCCCCAGACAAGGACCATTGCCGTACATGGCGCAATACCCAAAAGAATACAACCGGCAAGGTAACTTCGCCATAGGGGGATTTGTAACATTTTTATACCATCTTGTAAGACAACAGTTCCTGCTCCACGGGTGGCGCCGACATCCAGATCCAGACCAAAGGGCATTTTAACCAGATCCATAGCTTCGGTCCCTATAAAGCCCTTAAAAAGAAACCCTAGGAAAAAGGCTGCAATGGCATACATGGTAAATGGTTTGATACACCAGTTGATAAAAAGTGTTAAAAAAACAGGTTTTCCGCTTTTGCCAGCTTTAATGACAGACCCAAAATCGATTTTAACCATGATGGGGTACATCATGAAAAATAGGCAGATGGCAATTGGAATGGAAACCACCGGCGCACCATTTACGTTTAAAGACAGATTGTCCAGCGTTTTTGCAAAACCGGGAGCAATTTTCCCCAATGCAATCCCGCCAATGATGCATAAACCTATCCAGAAGGTCAAATATCTTTCAAAGATACTGGTCATTTTTCTTTCATCTGGTTTGGTATTCTGGCTCATTTTCTTTTTCCTTTAATTATTTAAACTTTCGGGTAAAGAGAGGATATAGGATTTAATTTCATCCCGAACGGTTCTATAGCAATCCATTTTCTCTTTATTTGTCTGATAGGCCTTTGCCATTTGAGGCGGGTCATCAAAGCCCACATGGATCACTTTGCCTCTTCCTGGAAAAAAAGGACAGGTTTCATGGGCGTGGCTGCATACAGTGATTACATAATCAAATGTTTGATTTTTAACGTCATCAATAAGGGTGGATTTTTGATTGGAGATATCGATTCCAGCTTCAGCCATGACTGTCACCGCATGGGGATTCAATCCATGGGTTTCAATCCCGGCAGAACAGACATCAATCAGATTTTTTTTTAAATGTCGAGTCCAACCTTCAGCCATCTGGCTTCGGCAGGAGTTGCCGGTACATAAGAAAAGTATTTTTAATTTTTCAGTCATATTTTTTAATGCCTTTCACCCCGTTTGCCCAGCAGGTTTTTAATATTATATCCAGTAAAAATAACACGTGTGGGTTAGAATTATATTAGGGGACTTAAAATTAGTGACTGATGAGCAAACTTCTCCCACCTTTTTTAGGCGGTGTCCCAAGAATAGTAAAACCAATGTTCTGGATATCGGCGGCCATTTTATTAAACTGTTTTTTGCGTACATGGAATAGGGGCTCTACGATAAGGCATTTACCATTTTTTTTAAGAAGTGTTTTTACCTGATTAAGAAATTGAATATGGTCAGGCGTCTCATGAACCATGTAAAAGGCTAAAATAAAATCAGCCGTTATATTTTCAGATAGTCCGATGCTGTTTTCGGAACATTGGTGGAATATCATCTGATTTTTAAGATGGTGTTTTGCAGCTTTTTTTCGGGTAATTTCAAGCATCTCTTTTTGGAGATCTACTGCATAGACTTTGCCGGATTCTCCGGTCATTTTTGCCATTTCAAGTGAAAAATATCCAGGCCCACATCCCAGATCCAGGATGGTGTCTCCGGGCTTGATATATTCGCCCACTATCTTTTTGGGGTTCTGTAGAATTTTTCGGATAAAATTATCCAGAAAGAATGCATGTCGATGGCTGCAGATATCTTTTTTCTCTTTATCCGTGCACATGGTTTAAATCCCCAGATTTTGGTTAATAAATAAGGTTATATTTTTTAACAGCAACCGCCGTCTCCACAGGATGCGTTTTCTTTTCCCTTTATCCAGACCTGGATAATGTAAGCGGCTCAGCCAACCCCCGGGCTGACACGAATAGCTTGGGAAGGGCAGTTGTTGACACAGGCGCCACATTCCATACAGGCATTAAAATCGACAATTTGTGCTTTGTTTTCTTCCATTTCAAAGACAGCATGGGGGCAAACCTGGGTGCACAGGGTACATCCGATACATTTTTCCTGGTCAAGTACCAGGGTGGACACGTCGTCCAGATATCTTAAATCTTCCATAATTGCTTCCTTTTTTTAAAATGCTGAATAAATCCAAAACCCGGATGATAAAATTAGGGCACTAAGTTGCATCGGGATATATCGCTTCATCTCTTTTTCTACCCCAGAAGGAGAAGTGAACGGAGTGGTTCCTGTAAAATTCATGGCCAGAAAAGAACTGATGCTTACGCTGAATAAAAACAGGGCCATAAATCCTGCAAAACCCATAAATCCTGCAAAACCATTGATGGTTGAGGAAAATAAAAATAAGAGGATGATAGCAAAGATGCTTCCGACAATGATGCCTTTGAGTGCAAATTCCTTTACTGGAAGAAAGGGCAAAATTATCGGTGTGATAAAAGCACCGGAAAAAATTCCAACGATGAGAGCAAAAGAGGAAATAAGGCCCCGTTCCCATGCGCCCGAAAAAGAAAATATCCCGGGGCCAATACCCGAAAGAACAAATAGGATAAGTGCAATCATCAAGGCCGGCTTGAGAACAATCTGAATTTCTACAGGCGTAAGAATAAAGCGTTCATACATATCAAAGGTGACTTGTCTCATTTCTTTGTCCGCTTTCTTATCATTTTTTAAGAATGCCGGGATATCGTTCGCACGAATGGGACCAAAAATTACTCTGAATCCCGATTGTTTTTTAACTTCTCGTGCAGACACTCCTGTTGCACCCAATTGGGGAACAATAACCCGTTTGTGGTTTACCATTTTTTCAAGGTGGACAGCTTTGATCTTTTCGACTATCTCCCCGGTTGCAAAGGTTCCTTCGCTTGCGGCACACCAGACATTGACCCCTCTGGTATCCAGAACTAAAATCCAGGCATCGATGTTTTTTAATTCTTTTCTTAAGTGGTCAAAGGTGAGTTTAAAATTGGCGGTGATTAACACCTCTGAATCTTTATCCGGGTCGCCGATGGCATACAGCCCGGGACAAACCGAATATTGATGGCGGTTGATGCCACAGCGGACATAAAAGCTTGAAAAAAGGTCGTCTTTGCCAAGTTCGGTTTTAATGACGGGAATATCACCGACGTCAGTTTTGATGAAATCTTTTACATAGGAGCACAGTTTAAACCCGGGTTTTTCATGGATGGCCATGGGGTTTGAGTTTGGTTTGGAACATGATGGAGCCGCGGGTTCCATGGAGGACATGATATTTATCCCGGACGTTGATAGTCCGTCGCTTTTTTGAGGGTCTTTTTTTGTTTCTTTGTCACACCCGCAACTTTGTGATTGGGTCATTTTTGTATCCTTATAAGTTTTGGATATATTCTTTGAACTGATTTAAAGTCTGTTTATCCACACAAAAATA
>JAWSVH010000078.1:0-64907 GCA_033852015.1 Desulfobacula sp. | reverse complement strand
AAATAATCATCATCAGAACTTAAAAATCCACCAGTATCAACTAGGGTAAACTCAATATCATTCCACTTTGCATCTGCATAATGCCGGTCACGCGTCACACCTGGGAAATCATCAACAAGCGCCTGTCTTTTACCTGTGATTCTATTAAATAGTGTGGATTTCCCCACATTAGGGCGCCCAATAAGGGCCACAACCGGTTTCATATTTTATATCTCCAAATAGTAAACAAAATTAATCTTGGGTTTTATACAATATATTGAATTATTTATAAATAGTAATAACTGTTCTGTTCAAGAAAACGGTTCTTTTTATTTAGTCCAGGAAAATAAAACAGAACCTATGGTTAAAAAGATAAGAGTCATTCCCAGCAGTATGCCCATTTCAGATGAGACCTGGGTCAAGGTTGCACCATCATTGATAATTTTTCTGGCAGCCGATAAAAAATGAGTTAACGGGAATCCCTTGGCCACAGCCTTAACCCATTCAGACGATCCTTCTATGGAAAACCACACTTCAGATAAAAACATCATGGGCCAGCAGATAAAATTGATAAAGCCATTGGTTAATTCTTCATTGGTTCCCCTGCAGGCAATAATAAGCCCCATGGAAACAAGACAAAACGTTCCGGCAAGAAAAATGCAAAAAATATCAAAATAAGATCCCTGCATCTGAAAAGAAAAGAATAGATCACACCCGAACCAAACGACGGATGACGTGAACAACAAGATAAGCACCCGGGACACCATTTGGGCCGTCAAATATTCAAATGCAGTTACCGGAGTTGCCTTAAGCCTTTTCAACACCCCACTTCGTCGATATCGGACAATAACAAACCCCACACCGAAAAGAGAGGAAAACATAATATTCATTGCAAGTATGCCAGGGAAAAGCCAGTCAATATATCGGATATTAGCACCTTGAATCTGATTTTTTTCAAGATGATCTAAAAATATCTCTTCATTCAAAACAGATTCCCTAACTATTTTTTCAAGGATCTGTCCTTTAGGAGAAGATTCATTAATCCAATATCTGAACCTTGAACCCTTATTTTCCACCAGAAGATCAATTTTGTGGTGCAACAGCTTATCGATAGCCTGATCATAGGTTTCAAACGGCACAATTTTAATGTAGTCACTTGACTTAAGACGTTCTGGAATACTTAGCTCTTCAATTACCACAGACTTCGGTGCCAAAGAGAAAACCCCCAGCTTGAAAGGAGTATTGGCATCAGAACTAAAAATGATACCGAAACCGGCAACAATTAAAAACGGAAATAGAATATTCCAACCAAATCCTGCACGGTCCCGCACAAACTCATAATTTCTGGCCACAAACAAGGCCCATATTCTTTTAAAGCTCATAACCTTTATTCTCTTAAATACTTCCCTGTCAATTTCAAGAAAACTGACTCCAGATTTTTCGGACAGTCTTCTTCTTTACAGTGTTGTTCAATCAAGTGGTCCGGCGAGCCCTGCTCAATAATATGCCCTCTGTCCATAATGGCAATCGTATCACATAAATTCTGGGCCTCCTCCATATAATGGGTGGTTAAAACAATGGTTTTACCCTGATGTTTCATTCCTCGGATAATACTCCAGATATGTTGTCTGGCCTGGGGATCAAGGCCTGTGGACGGTTCATCTAAAAAGATCAAATCCGGATCGTTTAAAAGTGCCAACCCCAACAATAGTCTTTGTCGCTGGCCTCCAGAAATTTTATTATTCATTTTTTTTTTAATATTATCCAACATACACAGTTCAATCACATCTGCTACCGGTAGATGTGATTGATAAAATGCACCAAAGGTTTTCAAGGTTTCTTCTACTGTCAAATAAGATAAAAGCTCTGTGTGCTGAAACTGGATACCGACTTGCTGACTAAACGTTTTTCCTCGTTGTGCCCCTTTATATAAAATATCCCCGGAATCCAAATCAATGATATTCTCCATCATTTCAACTGTGGTGGTCTTTCCGGCACCATTGGGACCCAAAATCCCAAAACAACTGCCCGGGGAGATACAAAAAGAGATCCCATCCACCACAACCTGACCGTTATATGATTTAATTAAATTTTTGACTTCAATAATATTTACAAGGGCTGACATGAACCTTTTACCGGAATTATCTACATTAATTGAAACTTTTTGAGTTTTGCGAAGAGTAATAGAATATTGAAAAAATGGCAAGCGCCAGTGATGATTAAACGTAGAGATTAAGCGTAGAGGTTTATTTCTATCGCTTGCTTTTTTTGCTGGAATTCTCTTTCAAGCCTGCTTTTTTGTTGAAGATATGATCTTTCCAGATCTTGACGGTCCTCATTACGATTTTGTTCTAAAACAGATTTTCTTTTCTTGTAACCCTGTTCAAGTTCTTTTGACTCTTGGGAGATACTAACCGTATCATCACTTTCAATTTTTGATGAGTTTGGCTGGGCTGATTCGCTTGAAGCTTTGGAAAGGTCGCTGTCAGAAGTAGTCGGTTGAGCCGGGTATCCAGTAAGTAAATTTGTTCCGGATATATTGGTCAACATTTTATTACCTCATTAAAACGTTTAAATTAACATATCATATGCGCTACTGATCCCACGTCATAATTTTGAATCCCATTTAAATCTTCAAAAAGATCTATAGCCATATGTCTATTAAAACCTAACACCTTGTCTTTATGTAGAATAACGCCTTATTGTCGATGTGTCAATTTTTTTTATGCAACCATGTTTATATTTCAGACTGCTTTTTCCAGATTTTCAAATAATTTTTAGACTGACAATCCTGAGTAGGACAATACCATGCAGAAAATAAAAAAGCCCTCAGCAAATTGCTGAAAGCCTCGTTATTAATTGGCGTCCCCAAGGGGATTCTCCGTTTATCCAGATTCCAGATTCCAGATTGGAAATATTTGCTGGGTGCAGGCATTGTCAATTCTACTGCCCTATTTACGAAGCTTTCAGGACCATTAAAATCTACATGTAGCATGTTAAAAACCGTCTTCATTTAAATCTAAAAATGGAAAATTTATCTGGAATGCACCATTTCCGTTGATTTCTCTATTGAGACTGTTAATATCATAGTTCTGTCACACTCATATCGTTCTCTAAAAATGAGGTAATAGTCATGGTGGACCATATACAATTCTTGATTTCACTCTCCCAAATGGACCTGATGATCCTTATTGTCCTATCTGTGATAATGATTTTGACCCTTATTATTTCCAAATGGCAATTGATAAAAAAGGGCTTTCCCTTACCCTTTGTGATGATATAATTTTCCAGGTTAGACGAAGTTTGTATGGAAATAACTCAATTATCCACATATAGTCTTTTTTTTTGTTTCTGTATGCGTGAATGGAATAATGGCTGTTCCTACGTTTTTTTGAACATACATTTGAGCGCGTGCCAAGGCAAAGATTGGAATTTAAATTTAGGTCCACCATGTTTTGTAACTTCATTTAAAATATCAATTGCCATACCTGTGTCTTTACCATCTACAGTTCCGCAAAATGGAACAGATTCATTATTGTAAACCAATACTTCGTCAGATGAGTGTGAATAAGTACTTTATAGTACTAAAAAATAGAAAGTTTTATCATAAATTTTCCTAACCGATGGTTTAGATTTTTTTCTATCCCACAAGTTTAAATGTAATCTGATCTGGACATTTGGATTTGATTCGATCTATAGGCCATAATTATTGAGGATCGAAAACCTCATCCTTTTTTATTTGTTCTCTAACTTTCAGTCCTTGATCTTATGTCTTGCCTTAGATTTGTTACCCTGATACAGGTACAGCATGTTGGGCTTGTATCAGGTTGGAGATATTATTTTGGTTTTGGAAGGATGTTTATCCTTTGGTTAGCGAAAAGCGAGTTCTTATCTCTCAATTTAATTATGTTTTTTCAAAAAGGTTTTCCCAATACGATCTGATGTGGTATTTGATTGCGAAATTTCACGAATAGTAGATCATAAGAAAAAGGTATACATTGAGTTCATCCAAAAAAAAGAAGCGGCCCAAAATGGCCGTCAAAAGAAGTCACAAGCAAAATAAAACAACATTAAGAGCGTCCAAGCTGTCAAATAAAGCTATGCAATATCACCAAATTGGCAAAATCGGGGAGGCAATTCCAATATATAAGGACGCGTTAAAAATTTTTGGTCATGACATTAATACGCTAAACAATCTTGGCATCGCATATTTTCAGATCGGCAATTTTGATCAAGCTAAGAGGACTTTCCGGCGAGCCTTGAACATTGCTCCGAAAAACGCGAAAATACATTATGACTTGGCCAATGTTTTGCTGAAAGAAGGTCGGCTGACCGATGCGATTGAGCATTATCAGGCGGCGATCAGCATGGCCCCCAACTTTGTGGCAGCCTTGGGAAATTGTGGCTTGGCCTATAAGCATATCGGGAAGCCCGAGCAGGCCATTACGTGTTTTGAGCGTTCATTGACGCTTCAGCCCGATGATGCGTTGGTATTAAACAATTTAGGAACAATCTTCGGCACATTGGGCCGGTTTGATGATGCGATCCAGTGTTTCCGCAAAGCCCTGCGAAACAACGCCACTATCGCACAGATTCATTTTAACCTCGGAAAATATTTAATTATAAAAGGAATGGCCAATGACGCCATCCAGCATTACCAGAATGCCATTCAGTTGGATGCCAATGAATTGGCCTATTGGCAATCTTTTGCAGATCATATCGGCATGGTGGAAGGCCACATCATTGACGGGTCTTTTGAGTCGCTTTTGATTCAGTGTTTCAATCGGTCTGGTATCAATAAAAACAATCTGGCAAAGCCAGCCGCCCACATCATTCTTCAACAGCCGATGATGGCCCAGCTACACCATGCTATCGCTGCACAGGTAACCGATGATGTCCAAGAACCGGCACAAAAAAAGCAAATTGTTAACGCACTGAGCCATCCTTTGTTAATAGGTTTACTGGAAAACATTGTAAATACCTCTGTCGAATTGGAACTGCTTCTGACCGCAGTCAGGAAGACTCTGCTATCCATGGTTGTCAATGGCCTCTTTGAAAAAGATACGGATGATGCGCTGGTTTTTATATGTGCTTTGGCGAACCAATGTTTTTTCAATGAATATGTCTTTTTTGAAACACCGGAAGAGCGCATGCAGGTTGAACTGCTGAAACAAAAAGTTCAGGCGGACATGCAGGATGCACATGTTAATCCGTTATATTTTGCCATGCTGGGTGCCTATCGACCCTTACGCCAATTGATCAACCCGTCTGACATCGATATGCAAAACCAACGTGCGCCGTTTGCGCTATTGCTGGAACGCCATATCCAAGGACCATTTGTTGAGCTGGAGATAAGCCATACTCTTCCCTCTATTTCACAAATCATACAGACGACGTCTCAACAAGTCAGGGCCCAGTATGAAAAAAACCCTTATCCGCGTTGGATCGATGTCAGTTACCACAAGCGCGATATATTAGATAGTAAATTGAGGGGATTGTTTCCATTTTTGGCCAACGAGGCAGGTATTAATGCAAATAGCCCTGATATTTTGATTGCAGGTTGCGGAACCGGCAAGCATGCAATTGAGGTCGCCATGTCAGTTTATGGTGCTACCATCACCGCCATTGACTTGAGCGTGTCAAGCCTTTCTTATGCAGTGCGCAAAGCCCTGGAATTGGACATCGCCAACATCAAATTTTTCCATGGCGATATCCTTGAATTGGGGGGCATGGAAAAAAAATTTGACGTCATTGAAAGTGTCGGCGTTTTACATCACATGCTTGATCCCATGGCTGGTTTTAGGGCTTTGGTTAGCCTTTTAAAACCGGGTGGGTATATGAAGATCGGGCTCTATAGCAGCATTGCTCGAAAATATATTGCTGATGCCAGAGGCGCAATTGCAAGTCAACTATCCGATATCACTGATGACGAGATACGGGAGTTCAGAAACAATATTTTACGTTCACCTGAAACCGATCCCCGAAAAGGTTTTTTTTCGAATTATCGAGATTTTTTCGGCATGTCTGAGTGTCGTGATCTTGTTTTTCATGTTCAGGAACACTGTTTTACCCTGCCACAACTAAAAACGATTTTGGACCAGTTAGAGCTATCATTTTTGGGTTTTGAACTTCATAATCGATCAATCCTCAATACTTATCAGAACCTGTTCCCTACAAACCCAAAACGAAATTCCTTGGAAAACTGGCATGCCTATGAGTTAAAGTATCCAAATACATTTGCTGGCATGTATCAATTCTGGGTAAAAAAATAAATAAGGTTGAAAATGAATGCATGAAGGAACATGACTGAGAAGCAAGTGCAAGTTGAGACATACAAGAAAGAAGACTTTATAACAGATTAAAAGGGCTATGAGAAGATCCAGGTAAGGCTACAGCTCTTAGAGAATTTGATATATATACTCTATTGGGAGAGATCATTATTCCTGAACCCAAAGAGATTAAAACTATTGATGATATGCTAAATGATGATGCACTAGGCTTGCGTGATAATTATAAATCTGTTGAAGATCCAGATGTCGAAAATATTTTACTAAAGAAATAATGGCCATCGTCTTTTCCTAAAGTTAACACATAACTTGGTAGCGGTTTGGTAGTAAAAATCATCTAAACCGCCACTGCCTTTGTGCTCCACAAAACTCTTGTCGGACCAAGCTAACAAATTGAATTTATAAAAAATAGCTGGAAAAAGAGCCCTTAAAACCCCTCTATATTGAACTTTTTAGAGTCCAAAACAAGCTTTTAAGAAAAAAGTAAAAAGAATCACATATCAAGCCATTGCAGCAGATGCAACACAGCGGCGCCGCTTAATGCTGTGGCCGAGAGCTTTTTTGCAAGCCTGAAAACCTATAGAATTTTTTTTAATAATTATAAAACAAGGGAAGAATCAAAACAAGATATCTTTGATTATATAGAGATCTTTTATAACAACAAAAGAAGACATTCTTATTTGGGAAATATTCGCTCAAAAAATACGAGAAATTATGGAAATTGGAAAAAGCAGCTTAGGAGAAGTGTCCGTTTTTACTTGACCACATCAAGCGTCTGCGACTCTAATTTTACTGGGGATAGCGGTTATTACCGGTGTAATGCTAAAACCCAAATCGGCAAGAGAGGCAAAAACAACTCCAAGCACTTACTCATCAGCGGAAAAAGCTGATTGCACTTCATCTAAAAAGTCTAATTGATGAAAATGAGTTAAATACTGAGCTTTTAGTCTTGAAAGAACAAAAATCGGGTCTTGAAGAGGACATTAAAAACCTTGAAGCTGAAAATCATGCAGACAGCATATCAAAAGCTGATATTAAAAAGATTATCAGGAATCTAACTCAGGAAATTAAGCATGCTTCCCCTGACACCCTGCGTATGATATTCAATAATTTGTTTCAGGAAATCAAGATAAACCCAAAAACTAAAAAATCGAAACACCCTCAAAGTCGTATTATAGAACTTAAAGGCATTTCGATTCCCTTCACCGAGGTGAAATTGGCGTCCCCAAGGGGATTCGAACCCCTGTCGCCGCCGTGAAAGGGCGGTGTCCTGGACCAGGCTAGACGATGGGGACGCAACGTTTTTTTAATGGTGGGCCGTGCTGGGCTCGAACCAGCGACTCTCTGCTTAAAAGGCAGATACTCTACCAACTGAGTTAACGGCCCGAGACCATTCAAAAAACACGAGATATCTATACAATCTAAAAAACTTTGTCAACTGTTTTTTAAAATACGTCTATCTTTTAAGGTTGAGTTTCTATGCTTTCCTGAAGTTCTTGTAGTTCAATTTTTTCTGGTATGCTGTCAAAAGAGACTACTAGGCCATGCCTTTCTGAAGGTGTCAAAAATGACTTGAGTTTGCGTTCCAGCATCCTTGGATGAAGTTCATCATAAATAGCCAGCACGCCATCTGTAATAATTTTCTGCAAAAACAATTCTTTTATTGTTCTCTCTCTTATTGTCGCTGCAAAAGGCAAGAAAATAAAATTTGCCAGAACAATCCCGTATAGGGTAGATGTCAATGCAATGGGAACAGTGGCCATCACCACCGCAGAATCCCCTACACCGGACAACATACCGATCAACCCCACCACGCTTCCCACAAGCCCAAACGATGGTGCAACATCGGCCATGGTTTGAAGCAGTCTTCGGGTTTCATCTCTTCTCATCCTGAAAAAATACATTTCAGCGCTCAAAGAATCTCTTATCTGATCTCTAGGACATCCGTCCACTAATAATCCAATCGCCTGCTTCATAAAAACCACCGGGGTTTCATCCTCATCTGTTTGAAGCGCCAGAATGCCCTTAACCCGCCTTTTTATAGACAAGTCGACCAACATCTGCACAACGTCCCCCGGACTTCTTGTTTGGCGCCCATAGGACGTTTTTAGCACCTTAAATAGAATTTCGATTCGTTTCATGTTGTAGCTTAAGAATGTGGCACCTAACGTGCCACCAATAACAATAAGAAATCCGGAAATATTAATATAAAGCCCTGTGTTCCCGTGAATAAAAAATCCGGATAAAAACAAAATCACACAAATGAACAACCCAATAATATTTTTCTTTGCTTGCTTTAAAAATGTAAGATGCTCAGATATTAACATAAAGCCTCCTTATCTGGATGGGTCTAATTTAATTATTTAAAGGTGTATAGGGCATTTTTTCTGTCAATATAATTTCCACACGCCTGTTCAATGCTCGATTTCTGCCAGTATCATTGGGGCGAACAGATTGGTGAGAAGAGTGCGCACTGACAAACACTCTTTTTTCATCCACGTTTGTTACTTCCGTCAAATACCTTGCAACCATGACCGCTCTTTTTGAAGATAACTCCCAATTGGTGGGATATTGCTCAGACCTACTGGGTGAATCATCTGTATGCCCCACTACATTTATGGCAAAATCATTTTCATTTAACACCCGTGCAATCTGGTCAAGTTGATATCGGGCTCCAATCTTGAGACCTGCTCTCCCAGGGTCAAATAAAAGGTCCCCGGCCAACACGATTCGAACGGCCCCATTTTCAATCAGTTCCACAGAATCCTGCTGAGCAAACATCACTTCTGAAATCGCCTGTTTTGTCTGGTCAAAAACCTTAGAAGGGTATTGATCCACACCAATATCCACAATATCTTGAGAACCCTGATCGGACAAGAAATTTTTGCCAGGTCCCTCACCAAAAAGGAGTTCACGATTTCCACTCTGATAAACATACATAACGGCAAAAAATATAAACATGGTCATCATTAAATCTGACCAGGAAACAGACCACTTATCATTTCTTTTTTCAGGAGGATATGACAGGATCTGATCATAGTAATCATCTATATTCTCTTTTTCCGCATAACTATTATCCGCAGTGTATTTAATATCTTCTAATTTCATGATTTATACTATCCTAAAATATCATTAAATTGCAGTTTGACGAAGAACCTCTTAGTTTAAATTGATCGACCTAAATTCTTGTTTTCTTTAATTGATAAATTTTAATCTGTCAGGCATTTTTTTCCATTAGCTCTTTTTTTAACCACGGCATTGTTCTTTTCCCTGCCAACAAAAAATCACATCCAATCCCCACCTGCTTGAATCTACCTACTGAAAAATAAAAAAGCAATCCCTTCTATCAATCCATTTATAATACGGCACAAAAATTGCTTTATTTTAAATATAGATCGATCAGCAGGTTTACAGACAAGTTATATGGAACTTTTTACCTACAATAATGATTTCACCCAGTTATCAAGGAAGGACATTTGACAAATCCACACATATGCGGTCAATGTGATGCTGAGAACAGGTCATGCTGTACCCTGAGAACTGAAAATAATGATGGGTTGCCCGTACCGATATCTGAATCTGAAATCATCAGGATATTAATGAGCGCAGATCATCTGAGCAAAGAAGACATCCTGGATAAAAGAAAAAACACTCGTCAGTTTATCAATCAGATGATCCTTCTTTTTCCGGACGCAGCTGAATTCATGCCTCTCTTATTTCCGCAAGAGGCAACCCACTTTGAGCTCAAAACTAAAAACGAAGGCTGTATTTTAAAATCATCTGACGGGTGCATCCTACCTCACACCGCTCGCCCCCATTTTTGTAAAATTTATCCGTTCTGGTTCTTTGAAGACACCCCCTATCTTTTTGAGGACTCAAACTGTCTTGCCCTTGAAGATAATCAGACAATTCAAGAGGCGCTATTCTCCCTTGGCACAAATTCTATAAAACTCAAACAAATGCACATGCAGCTTTGTCACGATTGGGGGATTCACCATTCCATACCACATGAAAAAAAGAGGGCTTTTCTATAATTTACAATTCAAGTTGACCTGCTTTTTGCTAACCCGTAATATAAACTGCATATTCAACATAAAAAAAAACTACCCCTCTTGGAGAAGAGATAATGAATCAAGATTTTGAAGACTGCTATCAATCTAACTTAAAACTTCTTGAAATACATCATCCCAAAATTTTTGAAGAAATCACAAAAAATCCGCCCACAGCCATGGGTGAGATTTCTTATGCGCCCAATGGAAATCCCAACCTTACGGTCACAAATGCCAACGGAAACCAGATATTATTTCATAATGAATTAAACCCTGAGAAGGAAAGCCTTGATTATCTTGAGAAAATACCGGAAGACCACAAAGGTTTTGTTGCCATTCTTGGTATGGGGCTTTGTTACTCAGCTCTCCACATATTTAAAAAAAGGCCCCACCTTCAATCTTTTGCAATATTTGAATTAGAACCTGGCATTTTTCTCCAGGCACTTCGACATACAGACCTTTCACCAATACTACAAGATTCCCGGTTAATCTTGAACATAGGACCAGCAACCAGGATTCCTGAAATATTAGTAAAAGCAACCCGAACCCTACAGCTTGAAAATGCTACCGTATTACACCATTTGCCTTCCTTCAATTCCAATTTGGAAGGATATAACCTGCTTAAAGATGACCTTTTTTCACACTTAAACAGTCAAAATGTTGGAGGAACAACCACGAGGAAACTAGGTAAAGATTTTCTTAACAACCGTTTCAAACATATCAGCACGATACATCATCATCAATTATTAGAACGTCTGCACAACAAATTTGATGGTATTCCCGCGATCCTGGTTGCCGGCGGTCCTTCTTTAGATAAAAATATCCACCTGCTGAAACAAGCTCAGGAGAAAGCCGTCATCATTGCGGTTGATACGGTACTACCCACCCTTTTGAAAAATGGTATACACCCTCATTTCTTAACTTGCATTGACCCCAATGATTTAACTTTTGAAAAGTTTGCCGATGTAGTACCTGAAATTAAAGATATTGCCCTGATCACCGCATCCTGGGTGAATCAGAAAACAGCAAAAGTCTTTCCAGCCGATCAGATTTTCTGGACATTCACTGGCAAACCAATGGAAGCATGGCTCAATTCACTACTCGGCGGAAAACTCTTAACTGGGGGTGCCAGTACAGTGGCACATTTAAACCTCATTTCCGCCCATATATTGCGATGTGACCCCGTAATCTTTATAGGACAAGACCTGGCTTATCCAACATCATCTTTGGCCTCCCATGCGAAGGGGACTGTTCTTCAGGGTTTAGCTCCCACTGAAGTTACTACAACTCAAGACCAAGGAGAAACCGTTACCGGTATTAACGGAGAAACATTACAAACGAATCGTTCTTTTTTATCCATGAAATCATTCTTCGAATCCTCGATAGCGACATCTGACAGAACCCATATCAATGCAACCCAAGGTGGTGCAGATATTAAAGGAACAAAGATCCTTACCTTGCAGGAAGCCATAGATAAGCATTGCAATTCACAGATCAATATCACAAAACTTCTTGACGAATTTTATGCTGCCATTGAACCAATCAAGCCGGATAGCATGCTTATCGAGTTCAAGAGAATGCTCAACAAAATCAAACAATTACAGCGGACAATTAAAAAATCGGATGATATTTCAAATTCCCTCTTTAAAGAACTTAAAAAATATAAAAAGGTTGGGAAGCTCATTAAATCATTTAGTCTGCTTCCTTTGAGACAACAACAACAAATTAATAAAATTCATCAATTTCATCAAGACATAGATAGATCCATAATGGTCTGGAAAATTTTAGAAGAGATTACCATGGAAGGGTTAAAGGAAAGTGAACGCCAAAAGCAGGATATTTCGATACTTGAACATGCCCCTGACAAATACATTGAATGGCTTATTCAAAACTTAACACGCATACTTGATATTAACAAAATCCGAAAAAAAACCCTGACTATATTAACGGATAATTTAAATATGGTGATATCATTCCATAAAAAAGAAAATAGCTACATAGAAAAAATTAATAAAAGGTCCAAAAAAGAACAAAACATGCTCAAACTTGCCAGATACTATGTTAGTACAAAAAATTATTATCTGGCCACCCCGCTGCTTGAGGAACTCTGTAAGGTCATACCGCAATCGGCAGAAACCTATTTTTATCTTGGCTGTTGTGCTGCCCAATCCGGTATGGATAAAAAAACAAAACAGTATTTTAAGACCGCATTAGAATATGATCCAACACTTCACCTGCAAATTGATTCCTATTTACAAAGATTAGGAGATGACTTCTTAAATTTTGCAAACTATTTTAAAACCCAACCAGGACGAGAATTAAGCATTAAATATATGGTACTAAAAGGCTTAAAATATGATCAAACCAACGAAATTCTTAAAAAAGAATTGGAAATAATTTTAACAAACGACTTGCAAAAAATCAAATCTGATACCGACACAGTCAATTATAGTGGATCTACCAATTTAATAAATGAATGGTACCAAAATGCAATGGATCAAAAAAAATTATTTGATAGCCTTTCCGCAGACCTTGTGAGTAATATCTTTTTAAATAAAGCTAAACTTTTTTTATCGCAAAAAGATTATTCCAATGCCCTTACAAACCTCAAAATAGCAATGGGATATTCACCCAAAGATCATGATATTCATTCCACAATCATTGAGACTTTATTTATCACTGGTGATTTTAACAATGCGATTGAGGCTTTGAATATAGCAATTGATGTGGACATTAAATTTGCGGCATACTGGGAAACAATAGGAGATAGCCTCCAGGCTGACGGTCAACATGAAGATGCTCTTATTGCTTATGAGAAATGTTTCATAAACCTGCCGGACAATATTAATCTTCTTAAAAAAATGGGTGATTCTTACATGGCCACAGACCAATTAGAAGCAGCAAAAACTGCTTATCAACAACTAAAGTTAAGAATCGAAGCTCTCAAATGAAACCTGATGCATCTTTTTTAGCATCACAAGGTGTTTCAACCATGTTTTTTTTCTTTATAACCGATTCAAACAATTTCCAATCAATATCAGAGTCAATATCTATAGAACGTTCCTGGGGAACTATAAAGCCCAAGGTTGATTCTGAATAAAAAGATTTGTTTTTCAAAAACCATTCTGACTCTGCGATATAAATAGCACCTGTGGGCAAATACACTATTGGAAGCTCCTGTCTTGGTTTCTTTAAATATTTTTCCCCAAGAACTGGTATTAACTTATTCCCCTTTCCCATATTAAACATCCAATATGGACTTTTAGCAGGTTCAGTTACAGATACTGAAGATTTTGCATTGGAATTAATACAAAATTGGATACAACCATCAATATCTTTGGTTATCGTCAAAGGAGAAGTTGGCTGCAGGAGCATTACATAATCATACTCCCCAACTTCATTCAGTGCGTGTAAGATAACATCTGATGCTGAACTATCATCACGGGCAAGGTCGTACGGACGTATAAAGGGCACTTCACATCCAAATTTTTTGGCTTCACTTATTATTTCATTATCATCGGAAGACAAGATCAAACGGTCAATATATTTAGATTTTTTTGCAGCTTCAATTATCCAGGCAATAAGAGGTTTTCCCCCTGCAGGTTTAATATTTTTCTTCGGAATCCCTTTTGAACCGCCCCGGGCTGGAATAACAGCAAGTATTTTCTTACTCTTAAACATTATTAATGACACATTCCTTTCATAACACACTGGCTATTATAGGTTTTTTAATTAAACTAACCCCAGAATATTTCTCCGTACTCACCGTCAGCCGTTTCAAAATCTCTTTTATGCCCAATATCCATCCAGTATTCTCTGATCTGAAACACCACGGTTTTATCATTCTTTTTCATCATCTTATCAAAAAGATCTGTCATATCAAAATATTTATCATCCGGTATCAAATCAATCATATCCGGTTCAAATACATAAATTCCCCCATTGACAAAAAAACGCTGCACAGGTTTTTCATCAAGCTTAACAAGTTTATTACCCTCCTGCCTGATAACGCCATAGGGTATCTGCATATTGTATTCTCTGACACACATGGTTGCCTTGGCATTACTGAGTTTATTATTATTAATATGAAATTCAAGAAGTTGATTAAAGTCAACTTTGGTAAGAAGATCCCCATTCATCACAAGAAAAGGCAATGAAGGCTTTTCAGGAAGCAGTTTTATACTTCCGGCCGTACCAAGCCGTTGGGTTTCCCTCAAGTATTCAATATTCACGCCCCATTTTGAACCATCACCAAAATATTTTTCAATCATGTCAGCTTTATAATTTACCGAGATATAAAAAGTATCAAAGCCTTTGCTTATGAAACCTTCAAGAATTGTCTCAAGCAAAGGGGTCCCTCCCACTTTTAACAGTGGTTTTGGGCAATCTTCCGTTAAGGGACGCAGCCTTGTGCCAAGCCCCCCGGCCATAAGAATAACTGGATTTTTATTTTTCTTCTCTTTTAAGATATCCCGTAAAAATACGAGCTGAACAACCCTGCCATCATGATCAACAATAGGAAGTTGATCAATCAATTGATCCTTCATTATCCTGTGCATCGTCTTAAGATCATCATCAATAGAAGCGGTAAGAGGAGAAACATAAAAAATACGTTTTACAGGTTCATCCAAATTAACACCTTTTAAAATCCCCCGGCGGATATCACCATCGGTTACGGTTCCAAGAAGTTTATCATTCGAATCAACCACAAGAGCGACTTGAAGCGCACTTTTATCGATGACCGCAATGGTCTCCTTAATACTGGTTTCCGGTCCGACTAATGTTTTTTTCCAATCTTTCATTTTTAACCTACATATCTTTATAGGGTTTTGATTTATGATCAATATCAAATTTTTTTTCTTTAAGATCTCTATTAGATCAACTTTCTGTACCATTTTCTTAATCATTTTGGAAGCATGGAACTCTTTTAGGAAATCATATGACAGATCATACCACACTTTAATTGACAACAACCCATGAGCTATCCTAAAAAGAACATAGTCTTTTTGATTATTATTATAAAGGAAACCATAAATGCAAAAAAGTAAAATTCTAATTGTAACTACCGGAAGAGCAGATTATGGACTTCTTTATCCTCTAATAAAAAAAATCATCAGAAGCAAGCACATCACATTACAATTGATAGCAACCGGCTCCCATTTGTCCATCCAGCAAGGCAATACCATACAATTAATTGAAGATGACAATAAAATTCAAATTACCGATACTATTAAAATGAGTATGGAAGGTGACACAGAAAATGACATATGCATTTCAATTTCAACAGGACTTACAAAATTTTCCAAAATTTTTAATAAATTAAATCCTGATCTATTGATTGTACTAGGAGATAGATACGAACTCTGGTCAGTCTGTATTGCAGCCGTAATCCATAAAATTCCCATTGCTCATATCCATGGAGGAGAAGCCACCTTTGGACTTATTGATGATTCGGTGAGACATTCTGTCACAAAAATGTCCGCCTTCCATTTTGCTTCGATAGAGTTATATGCAAAAAGAATACTTCAAATGGGAGAAAATCCTGAAAGTGTTTTCGTTGTGGGCGCCCTAGGAATTGATAATATAAAAAAAATACCTTTAATGACCCAAAAAGAACTAATTAAATACTCCGGAGTTGATTTTAGAAAAAAAATCGCTCTTATGACTTACCATCCAGTGACCTTAGATAGTTACGACAGTTCAGAAAAACAAATTCAAGATATTTTAGACGCTCTTATGGAAACCGATTTATTGGTATTAATGACCATGCCTAACTGCGATACTTCAGGAAACATAATCTATCAAAAAATAAAAACATTTTCCCAAAAATATCCTGAAAAATTTACATTAATTAAAAGTCTAGGCCAAAAAGGATATCTAAGTGCCATGAAATACGCAACGCTGATGGTCGGGAATTCATCAAGCGGAATAATCGAGAGTGCATCATTTAAACTTCCTGTTGTCAATATTGGTGATAGACAGACGGGTCGATTCACCTCCCCCAATATTATAGACTGTACATGTTCGCAAACTACAATAAAAAAAGCTATCAATAAAGCATTATCCGATAAGTTCAAAAGCTCTATTGCCCATTTAAAATCTCCTTATGGAGATGGTAATACCGCTGAACGCATTGTAGGCATTTTGGAATCCATTGACTTTAAAAACAAATCAAAATTTCTTAAAAAAGGTTTTAATGATTTAAAATATGATTTATCTCAAATCGATTTTAAAAGAGGAATATGATATGAAAATAATTTTTATTGGAACAGTTGATTTCAGTTATCATTGTTTATGTGAGGTAATAAAGAAGCACGGTAATATAGTAGGGATCATCACCTCAAAAAACAACAAAGCCAACAGTGATTATTGTGATTTGACACCAATAGCAGTTGAACACAGCATTCCCATTTTTTATTGTAAAAACGTAAATGATACTGAAACCATAAATTGGATTAAAGATAAAAATCCTGATATTATTTTTTGTTGGGGATGGTCTCAACTGATCAAAACCAAGTTATTATCTTTACCACCCATGGGAGTCGTTGGAATTCACCCGGCCCTTTTGCCTCAAAACAGAGGTCGCCATCCTCTCATATGGGCATTGGTTTTAGGGCTTAAAGAAAGTGGCTTAACATTTTTCTTTATGGATGAAGGCACTGATTCAGGCCCAATTCTTTCTCAAAAAAAATTTCAAATCACAAACAATGATACTGCAAAAACACTTTATGAAACAATCAAAGTACTGGCAACACAGCAGATAGCAGATTTTTTACCACAACTTATTTCAGGCAAACATCGCCCTATCATACAAGACTCAAGGAATGCGAATTATTGGCGAAAACGTTCCGTTAACGACGGTATAATTGACTGGCGTATGGGTCAAGCAGCCATAATAAACTTAGTGCGAGCTCTGACTAAGCCATACCCCGGAGCACAATTTGATTATAAAACACACACAATCAAGGTTTGGCAGGCCCATAGATATGAACAAAAAAACCATTCTAACACTGAACCGGGGAAGATTATTGCTTTATCTGATGGCAAACCCGTTATCAAGTGTTATGATGGCGCTGTTTTAATTGATCAATACCAACCAGATGTTAATTTCATTCAAGGAGAATATATCCAATGAAAGTATTAATTATTTCTGTTCATCCAGATGACGAGACCCTTGGTTGTGGCGGAACGATTCTAAAGCATAAAAGCCAAAACGATGATATCTCCTGGCTGATATTAACACAAGCATCTGAATCACTGGGATATTCTCCTGAATTTATTTCAAAAAGAGAGAATCAAATAAAAAAAGTTGCCGAGGAGTATCAATTTAGTAAAACATATAATTTAGGGTTTCCAACAACAAAGTTACATACCATAGATTTTAGTGAGATTATCTCCAAAATTTCTTCTGTCATACAAGAAGTTACTCCCGAAGTCATTTACACAATTAATCGTTCTGATATTCATACTGACCATCAAATTGCAGCAAAAGCAGTTTTCAGCTCAAGTAAAAGTTTCAGAAATCCTTTTATTAAGCGTATTTTAATGTATGAATGCGTATCAGAAACAGAAATAGCCCCCCCGCTGCCTGAAAATCAATTCATACCTCATGTCTACTCGGACATAAGCAATTATTTTGATAAAAAAATTGAAATAATGAAAATATACGAATCGGAAATTCAGGAGACACCCTTACCTAGAAGTATAGAAAATATTAAAGCGATAGCCCGATTTCGCGGGGCAACTGTTTCTGTAAATTATGCCGAGGTATTTATGCTTATCAGGGAAGTTTTTTAGAATTTATCCATATTTAGCCATCGATAAGATCATCCACTGCATACTCTTTTGTCGCATATTGGCCTATTATATCATCCCATTTCATTGGGCTTAAACCTTTGCCTGGCCTTTTTATGGTAAGATTCTTTTTAGTGAAAAGTTCTCCTGTGGCAATATCACAGGCAGCCACGATACTTTTACGGATAACAGATATATTTTTTTTCTCCAATTGAGTTGGCATTTTTCTCCCGTTACCAAGGGCCATCTCAATATTTCTAACCGCTTTTACCATTTGTGCCAGTTCATCGGGTTCAAGAGATGCTTTATGATCAGGACCCTGCAAATTTTTATCCAGAGTAAAATGTTTTTCGATAATTGTGGCTCCCATGGCAACGGCTGCAATGGGGACTTCAATTCCGTTGGTATGATCGGAGTAACCTATCTTAATTCCGGAGAATGAATTCTTTATGGTTTGCATTGCCTTTAAATTAACATCATTTATAGGTGCCGGGTATTGGGTGGTACAATGAAGGACAGTAATTTTATCTTGTGAGATTCCTGCATCTGTAAACACAGCAAGAGCAGCTCTAATTTCATCAAGATCTGCCATCCCAGTTGACAGGATAATCTCCTGACCAAAAGAAGCTATTTTTCTTAGATATGGTAAATTTGTAATTTCTCCCGAGGGAATTTTCCATTTGTTTATTCCCAAGTTTTTAAGCAGCTCTATCGTTGTCAGATCAAATGGTGTCGATAAAAACTCAATTTTGTTTAATTTACAGGCTTTAATTAATTCCCGGTGAGATAAAGCCGACAACTCAAGTTTTTTTAGCATGTCAAATTGTGATTCTTTTGAACTGGTTGTTTTTTTTTGATACTCGGCCTTGGCGGCATCTTTTGTGACAAGGGTATCGACTTTAAATGTCTGAAATTTTATGGCATCTGCGCCGGCATTGGCCGCAATTTTCACCATCTGTTTTGCCCGGTCAAGACTGCCATTATGATTTACCCCGGCTTCGGCGATTATGTATACTTTTTGTGTATGCATTATAAGCTATTACCCACAATCTCTTTCCCGTTTTTATCGTTGATGACTAAACTGCCCGCCTTAAAAAAATAATTATCAGGAATTTTAACACCATTTACTATAACTGCATTTGATCCCACAAAGCCACCGGAGCCGACCACGGCCTGACCGTTTATCACAGCAGCAGTGGAAATATGGGTATGGTCACCGATTTTCACATCATGCTCTATTAGACACCCTGTATTTAAAATACAATTTTTTCCTACAACAGCCCCGGCATTCACAATGGACTGGTGCATAATAATAGACCCTTCTCCGGTTCTTGCATGTTTTGAAACATGCGCCAGAGGAGAAATAATAACAGGTAATGTATATCCCAATTTTTTCAAATACTTAAAAATTTTTTGTCTCGGGTTTGATGATCCCATTTGCCCAATGGTTATCAAGGCATAATCATATTGTAATTTCAAGTTTTCAAGATCATTATCCAGACCTATGATCGGATATCCCAGGACTGACACTGTATCATTTATTCCCGGCTGCTCCACTATTCCTGCAACCTTAAATTCATTACCGGTTTCAATAACATCAATACAGGACTTACAATGGCCACCTCCGCCAATGAGAATAATTTCTTTTTCAAGCATGAATCCTCGCAGAGCTTGGCAGGTTTACAATACGATCTGCAAGCCATCTTGCATTTTTCAAATTCCCTTTCTGACAATCTTTATACATATGAAGATCAGGCATTAAGCGCCATACAGGCCGAGTCATGATTCCGGATTCATTTGTCTTTTCCAATAAATCATCCCTTCGTTTTTTATCTGATACGATCACTGCATTCAGCCAATAATTGCTGGTACACTCATAGGGTTCATTTATAAATTGCCCCCAGCTGATTTGCTTAAAAAAATGATTATACGCAATGGCAAGTTTTCTTTTATCATTTAAAATATTGTCCAGCTGCTCAAGTTGAGCACATGCAAGTGCGGCATTTAAATTCGGCATCCTGTAATTATACCCGATTTCATCATGCATAAATTCCCATGGGTGGTCTATTTTTGCCGTAGTCGTTAAATGTTTGGCACGCATGGCAATATCTCTATCATTTGTAATAATTGCCCCGCCTCCACCACTGGTAATGGTTTTATTACCATTAAAACTTAAAATTCCTAATTCCCCAAAGGTTCCGCATTGTTTATTTGCAATTCTTGAGCCAAGTGCCTCGGCAGCATCTTCGACGACTGGAATATCCCAATGGTTTGCCAATTCCATGATCTGATCCATTTGACAAGGATGCCCAAATGTATGCATGGGAACGATTGCGCTAATTTTTTGTCCGGTATTTTTATTATAGGTTTTTGCCCCTCTTTTTTGGGCATTCCGGCCAAGAAATTTTCCCAGGGCATCCGGGCAAAGCCCCAATGTATTTTTATTAACATCCACAAATACGGGTGCGGCATTATTATGGGCAATGGCATTCACCGTTGCCACAAAGGTCAAGGGCTGGGTGATAACTTCATCACAGGGCTCAACACCGGCCAGTCTCAATGCCACCTGTAGAGCTGCTGTTCCATTGACTGTTACAACGGCATATTTTACGCCAAGATATGAGGCAAGCTGTTTTTCAAACCTGTTTACATATTCGCCCACACTGGACACAAATGTTGAATCAATAGCATCCAGAACATATTTTTTATCAATTTTCTTAAATCTCGGTTCATGAAGAGGGATAAAATCTTTTGATTGATACCACTCCCTTATAAATTCAATCAAATTGTTATACATTGTAGATATCTGTTTTATATCGTGATAAATTTTGAGGATCAACAAACCATTCTATGGTTTTATTTAATCCCTGTTCCAGTGAATAAGAAGGCTCAAAACCGGTTAGTTTTTTAATTTTACTATTATCACAGCAAAGCCTGAATACTTCAGAATCCTTGGGCCTTATTCTCTGTGCATCTGTTATAAATTCAACCTTGGAATCCATTATCTTTTTAATTAAATCAAGAGTGTCTGCCACTGTGATCTCAAACCCCGATCCGATATTAACAACCTCACCAATGGTGTTGTCAGACTGGGCAAGGCTCACAAATCCCTTACAGGTATCCAACACATAATTAAAATCCCGAGTAGGAGACACATCTCCCAATTGGATCTGTTTTCTCCCGGATGCAATCTGGCCGATAATAGTCGGAATAACCGCACGGGCACTTTGCCGGGGTCCATAAGTGTTAAATGGCCGTGCAATAGTAACCGGCAGTTCAAATGCCAGATAAAAACTCATGGCCATCTGATCTGCACCGATCTTGCTTGCAGAATATGGACTCTGGGGTTGAAGCGGATGGTTTTCATCAATGGGGACATATTGGGCAGTGCCGTAAACTTCTGACGTGGAAGTATGAATGATCCGTTCACACCCGTTCTCTTTTGCCGCCTGGCAGATGTTTAACGTTCCCTTTATGTTTATATCCACATAGCTGTCCGGTGCAACATAGGAGTATGGTATGGCAATTAAAGCAGCCAGATGAAAAATAACATCCATGTTTTTTGTTATTTCCTTACAAAAATGAGGATCACGAATATCTCCCGAAATAACCTCAATATCTTCTAAACAGTCAAGGGCTTCCAGCCATCCCCAGTCGTTAAAGGAATTATAATAACTCAACGCCTTTACTTTGGCACCCGATTTCACCAGCATTTCAACCAGGTGTGAGCCGATAAATCCATCGGCACCTGTGACCAAAATTTTTTTGTTTTTTAATTTCAACGTCATTTTCCCCAGTATTTGATATTTAAAAACAGTTTTAAGCCTGTCTGAACCCCCGGAACGATGCATCCCTGGTTTCGTACAGCTCTTTTGTCTGACGGGTCATGGACTCCATCTTTTTTTTTAAATAGTTGTCAATTAACCGGATATTGGCAGTGGTTAATTGAGAATACAACTCATCTTCGGACAAATTTGTAAAATTAGCGGCAAAAAGATCTGAATTGAGATGTTTCTTTTCATAGAAATCTTCAATATCCTTTATAAGCCCTTTTTCAACGGCATAATCATATAAAGGGGACCCCGGATACGGGGTAACCGGACGAATGGTTCTCATCTGGGCACCGTCATCATGTCGGATCAAAAACTCTACTGCGGCATTTAGACTTTCTTTGGTCTCACCGATATGGCCGAACAGCATGTTCAATCCAGGACTGATCCCGGCCAGCAAAGTCTGCTCAATACCCTGATCGATCTGGCGAATGGAAAGGGCCTTGTTCATTTTTTTCAGCACGTCATTATCATAGGCTTCTATACCGTAATTAATAAAAACGCATCCGGCTTTTTTCATAATAGACAAAACTTCGGGTGTTGCATAATTAAGCCTGCCGTTACAATCCCATTTGATATTGAGATCTGCTTTTAAAAATGCTTCACAGACTTCAACAGTTCTTTGTTTGGAAGACATTAAAAGTTCATCGGAAAAAGCAATGTAAGATATATTAAATTCCTTTTTCAGGTATTGTATCTCTTCAACTATGGCCTGGGCAGTTCTCGGACGAAACCCCTTATCCATACGATAGCAAAAATTACAGGTAAAAGTACAACCTCTTCCGGAAAGTAGAGGTATGACAAAATCACCATGACTGCAATTCGGCATTCTTAAAAGCCTGTAATATTCCATTGGGAAAAGTTCATAGGCAGGCCATGGGATGCTGTCTATATCCTGTATTAACTCTCTTCTGTCATTGATTAAAACATCCTTACCATCACGATATGCAATTCCCTTGATTTCTTTAAGCGGTATATGGTTTGCAAATGCCTCAAATAGTTCTAAAACAGTTTCTTCCCCTTCTCCGATAACCACGGTATCCGCCCCAGTTTTTTTCAAGAAGTATTCCGGTTCAGGCGATGGTCCATGGCCTCCTAAAATAAAATGTTCCGGTCGTTGTTTTGATTTTTCAATGGCATTGGAAATATCAAGTAATTTTTTGTATTGATAATATCCTGCAATAATACTGACACCAATAATGTCAAACTTATTCTGGTCAAGATAAGCCGTCAGGTGCTCATCCAAATAGTGATGAAAATCCTGATTATAAATTTCGACATCATACCCTTCTTGTTTTAAAACCGCAGCAATATAAGCCAAACCCTGGGGGAACCAGTGAATATAGGAATCATTATCATAAACAACCAAAAGAACTTTCAAATATCTTCTCCCTTTTTTTAAGAGACGGCTCACACAACAAAGAAAAATTATTATCATTATTTTTAGCTTGACAAGTCAAGAAAAAAACAGGGCAGCAGCCATTACAGCCACTGCCCTATTTATTTACTCGACCAGTTGTTTAACTAAAAACTACTGGAGCAGACTCAATACTTGTTGAGCACTTGAGTTGGCCTGGGACATTGCAAATGTTCCAGCCTGGCTCAAGATCTGCATTTTTGTAAAGTTTGATGATTCTTCAGCAAAATCAACGTCACGAATTGTGGATTCCGCAGAGGCCACATTAACCCGTGTTGTTGAAATATTGGCAATAGTTGAAGTCAGCTGATTCTGAACAGAACCTAAGTCAGACCTTACCTTATCCAGGTTTTTCAAAGCTGCATCAGCAATCGAGATGGCAATCTGCGCACCTTCCTGGCTGGTAACATCAAGATCTGAAAGTCGATAAGCTGCTGAATTTGTAATACTTCCAAGCGCTGCATCATCAGTTCCCACAGCATTGGCTGCCAGGGTAGTGCCAGCCAGCAGGATTGATCCGCCGTTCACAGCCATGGCATTGGTCATGGTAGTGTTTCCCGCAGTAACGATATCAGCGGTAAGAGTAGTGCCAGCTGTGTAAGTCACACCATCAGTAGCCACAACATCGTTGGTCAGATAAGTATCGGAGGTAATGGTACTACCGGTGGCCAGGACAGAGCCTGCGGCCATACGCAGATCAGTTGCGCTATCTACGATTTCATCATTAGCAAGAGTTATTGTACCGCCAATGGATGAGCCCTCTGCCAGAGTTGAAGCAGTAATAAGAGATGAACCGGCAGTCAGAGTCATGTCTCCACCATTTACGGTAATGTTAGCATCATTAACCCATGCATCGGAGATACTTGTCCCTGTTGCAAATTCTGATGTATCTGCGATACTAGAACCAGCTGACAAAGTCATATCATCTGTTAAAACAAAATCTGCATTCGCAACAAGGGTATCTCCTGTAAGATTGGTACCAGCGGCAAACGAAGTAAGAGTCGCTAATGATGTATTTGCTGTTAAAGTCATGCCCGCGGTGGTAGTCACAGCGCCAGTAGCTTGCCAATCTTCACCCACCGTACTTCCTGTCGCAAATGTAGTATTTACCTCATCAAGTGTAGAACCTGTAGCAAGTGTCATACTACCATCCGTGAGAGTCACAGTGCTAGTAAAGTTACCAGCTGTGGTAACAATGGAATAAGCACCTGAGGTACTAGCAACTCCAGCAAAACCATGGCCTGTTAAATCTGATGTCAAGATAACGCTTCCCACTTCAAAAATAGAGCCACTGTCTATAATGGTCCCTTGCGCTAATGTTGAAACACTATCGGTTGCAGCAATAGCAGCATTCAGCGCTACATTTGCATTACTATTAAGAGTAGTTCCGTCTCCAAATGTTGACAAAGCAGCAACTACACTGCCAGCACCAAGAGTACCAATTCCAGTTGTAACACCAACGGCTACAAAATCACCCTGAATTGTTGTTCCGGAATTTACTATACTAGCAGCTATAAGAGTTGACCCATCACCAAGAGTACTGCTACCTGTTGTAGTCAAAGGGCCATCCATTTCTGCAGTTCCAGCTATTGCCAAAACACTACCGCCAGCAATAGTAGAGCCTAAGACGACAGATGAACCGGAGGCCAGAATAGAATCCTGTGTCATGGTGGTGGTACCAGTGGTAGCCAAAGAATTATCCAGTAATGCCACTGCAGCACCGCCGAGACGATTATCAATAGTGATCTCAGCAGTCCCCTGCTGGGTAAGAGATATCGTACCAAGGGTGGACATAGAGGTAGTACCGCCAAGAACAGCAGTTGTATTCGCATCCTGGGTAACTTCGATGGCTCTGTCATCCGTGGAGGTAAGAGTCAGAAAACCCTGATCAATAGAAGCCAAGACTCCATGCTGGTCTGTTTTCTGATTGATTTCCGTAACCAAAGCACCGGTTGAATCATTTTCTGCAACCGTTATCGCTCCGATTTTAACACCATTGATGCTAAAAGTATCATCCGTGGCACCGGCAGCAATATTGCTGGTTGTGGTGCTGACTACTGAAGCATTGGCTGTGATACCCAATTTATCGCTGAGCAGGTTGATAGCATCAGCCACAGCTCCAACACTGTTTTCCCCAGAGTTATCATAGGCGACTTGAACTGAATTCAAGTTATATGTTTCATTCCGCTGGTTACTGTAAATTGACAATTCAGCGGTACCTTCACTTGCAAAAATCAAATCAGACGTACTGACATGACCTATCTTATTTGCTTCCGAAGACGCAATTGAGATATCAATTGTTTCGCCGGAATATGCACCAATCTGAAATTTCTTGTCGGTAAAATTACCGGAAAGAAGCTTTTGATTGTTAAATGAAGTCGTTTTAGCAATAATATCAAGCTCTTCTCTAAGTTTTGATATATCTGCCTGGATAGCTTTACGCGAATCGGTAGTCTGTCCGTCCTGGGCAGATTGAATTGATTTTTGTTTAATTGTATTAACAATATTAATAGATTCTTCTAAAGCAGCATCAGCGGTTTGAACAATGGAAATACCATCATTACCATTCCTGATCGCCTGGCCAAGACCAAGTTTCTGGGAGCGAAGTGAATCCGCAATACCCATGCCTGATGAATCATCCGCAGCTTTGTTGATCCTCAATCCTGTTGAAAGCCTTCCCAGTGATTCTGAAAGAGCGTTATCAGTTTTGATCAAGTTTTTATGAGCACTCATTGCCGCGATGTTTGTGTTAATTCTTAATGCCATGTGTTATTCCTCCTTGAGGTTGTTAATAAGGGAATCCTTTCCCTTTTTTTAGTGACATGATATTTTCATGTTCTATTTTTGACGTGTTATCTAACGCTGCAACCTTTTGTTTCACCTCCTTTTAAACTATTTATTAGCTGAAACCTGGTTACTCTTATCGACGACAAAAAAAATAACTTAAAAGAAATATGGAATTTAGTGCATTTTTTACCAGAAATACCGGTTTATAGACCATTGACTAAAATTTTAAACAAATCTTTTTTTCTTAATGTTTTTTCATTCGCTATCCGATACTATATATATGAAACCAATGAATAAAAAACAATTTGGAGAGATATCATGGCAACAGGATCAATAACATCTTTAGGAATTGGTTCAGGACTCGATCTTCAGGACATACTCGACCAACTCAAAGCAGTAGACGAGACCAGAATCACCATCAAAGAGAATAAAAAGATAGAACTGCAAAACAAGGTAGATGCATATAACACAGTGAATGCAAAACTTTTTGCCATCAAGTCCGATGCACTGAATTTATCCCTTGGTTCCAATTTTCTAAGCAATTCCGTTTCCCTGACAGATGAAAACATAATTTCTGCCACCACCATAGGGGATGGTTATGAAGAAGCCTCCTACGATCTTGAAGTTACCCAGAAAGCCCAGAGAAATTCCTGGCAATCCACTGCTGTGGAAAACAAAACAGATATCATGTTTGATGAAGCCGTCTCCGGGATAGCAGATCATGACACAACGGCAGCGACAACCCAGGTTGAAACGCTTAGTTTTACTTACGGCACCCGTGGAGAAGTCAGTACAGACAACAGTATTCTTGCTGGTGACACAGATGCAACATTCGCAATTAACGGCATTAACATTGGCGTAGTGACTGTCCTTGACGACGATTCCGACGACGCTCTGGTGGATGCAATTAATGATAAAACCGATGAGCATGGCGTAACCGCCTCCGTTACCGACGGTATTCTGACCCTGACGCCTTCAGACCAAAGCGACGTTACAGTGACCATAAATGGCGGTACCACAACGGTCTTTGGCGGAACAGGTGCCATGTCGAACACCGAGCAACAGATAGATGTCAGTCTTGCCTCCGGCCTAACACTCAGCCAGATTATAGATGAAATAAATGATTCCGCCAACAACCAGGATGGTGACGGAAACCAATTGGTAACTGCTTCTTTTACCCTTGATGCCAACGATGAATACTATATAAGGTTGACTGCGACATCTGGAGGTGACAGTGAAGATTCTGAAATAACCGTTGCAGGATTTGACTGGGTGGCAGCCGACACCACTGTTGCCATTGCCCAGGGTGATGACACAATGTACTTAAGTGTTCCTCCCGGAACAACTTATGAGGGCATAGCAAATCTTATAAATGATTCAGATGACAATTTAGGTGTCACCGCTGCTATAATCGACAATGGTAATCCAACCAACCCGTACCAGCTTACATTGACAGCCGATGATACGGGAGAAGATGCCATCCTTACGTTTACAAACCTTGATGATCTAACCGAAGTCACCGGGACCGGTGACCTGAATGCAGAATTCACCGTCAATGGCATCTCTTATCAAAGACAGTCCAACACCAACATAGATGATGTTATCACAGGTGTCACCTTTGACATTAAAAATAAAAATACAGTGGGTGAATCCACCACCCTGAACGTTGAAGTAAACCTGGGCTCGATTAAAGACAATATCATCTCCATGGTTGAGGGCGTTAACGATCTTCTCTCTTATATCCGGGGTACAGATACTGCTACAAAAGATAGCGATAGCGAAACCGAGACCGAAACAGAAGACGATGAAAGCAGCAATCCTTTAGAGGCTTCAAGCAGTGCAAACCGAATTGTTTACAATCTTCAATCATTGTTTACCTCTATTATTGATGTAGGTTCTGACTACACAAGTCTTACCGACCTTGGTCTTTCCATCACCAGTGGAATTATAAGCATTGATGAAACCGCCTTGGACGAAGCGATTGATGCTGACCCAGATGCCCTAAAGGCTTTATTTATAAGCGATTCTGATCAAGAGATTAAAGGTCTGGCCGATATTATTAATGATGCGTTAACAAACATGGTCAGTAACTCAGGGATAGCTTCCACTGAAATAGACCAGGCCAAAACACAGATAACAAGACTTGATGAGGACATTGAAAATCAAAGCGCACGCTTGACCAAGAGATATCAAACCATGGCTGCTGACTTTGCAAGGCTTGACAGCTATATCAACCAGCTTAATGCAGAATCAAATGCGCTTACTTCAATGATAAATTCCTTCAGTGAGGCAAGCAAAAAATAATAATGAATTTAAGCAATGACTTTAATCTGTCGATTCATTAAATACGTAATTAACCGATTTCAGGAGGTTTTAATGGCAGCATACCAGCAAGTAAACAATTATTTAAGCAATCATTACGAAGGCATGGATCCAAAGCAGCTAATTCTTTTGCTTTTCGATGGTGCTCTACGTCGTCTCAAACTGACCAGGGAAGGAATTAAAGAAAAAAACGTGAAGAAAAGAGGAGAAAACCTGTCCAAAGTCATTGCAATTGTTTCAGAGCTTAACGCCTCCGTTGATTCAAAAATGAACGATGAGTCCACACTATTTTTAAGGGATCTTTACACTGCCATTCTTACCGAGCTGCCAAAAATTGCACTGAACAATGATCTAAAAACCCTTGACAGAGCAGAAGCATACATATCAAAGTTAAAAGAAATATGGGAAACAGATGTGATGCAAACAAAAGGGTCACCAGTATTGAAAGAGAACCCGTCACAGACAACACTTCGGTCAATATCTGCCTGACAGTTAAAATCAGGATATTTTAATATGGAAAAAGCATTTAAAAAAGTAGAAAAAACATTAGATCGACTGCATGATCTACAGGAAATACATCTTGAGTCTTTTGGACAAAAAATATTACCGGATCTTGAAAAACAGTCCGCAGAACGAACAATTGAAGTTGACAAACTCATGAAAGAAATTAATAATTTTATGACCATAACAAAAAACAAAACTGATGTAGGCACAGACGCAATGAAGCTTTGTTTAAATGACCGTATTAAGAATATCCTTGAGCAAAACCAAGCACTTGAAATACGCGTACAGGATTTCAAAGCAGACATTAAAAAAGAGATGAAACAAGTTTCAAAAGGTAAACAAGTGATTGGATCATACAGGTCGTCTTCTGTTGTTTCAAATCACCCGAAAGTTATCAGCATCACAAATTAGAAGGAGAACGTTATGAATATTAATAATGTCAGCACCGCAACCGCCCCGGCAGAAGTGATACAAGTAGATACACCGATGCCAGTATCCGAGCCAGAAAAAATAAGAGATGCTCAAAAAGTCCAAAAACAGCAAGCTACCGCCCCCCAGGAAAACAAACTTTCTGTTGAGCAAACAAAACAACTAACAGAAGAATTGAATGAAATCATGGATGATCTTCATACGAATTTAGGGTTTTCCATACGAGAAGATCTCAATCACCTGGTCGTTGTGGAAATAAAGAACAGAGATACCAATGAACTTATCAAGCAGATTCCTTCCGAAGAGCTATTGACCATAAAAGAAAAGATGGAAGAGTTAACAGGTCTTATGCTTGACCAAAGTGTCTGATAATAGTGTCTGGAAAAATATTTTTCAGGAAGGCTCCAAAACATTATATTGGTGAGAATAGGTTGAATTGGATATGATGACCTGAATCGCCTCATTGTTTTTTAAATTTATCACGATCGGACCCATTAAATTTGCAGTGATTTTTTTATCTTTTTCTCCTTCGAAAACATTAATCACCACATAGATCAGCAGATCTTCTACCTTAACCCCTTTCCAACCTCTTGAAGCAACAAATCCTTCAAGATCAATTTCATAATCCGCTTTAAAAAGAAACGGGCTCATAACCACTAAAGATAAATTGGGTTCCTGCAAGGACTGGAACCAGCAAAAAGGGGCGGATTTAGGATCTTCAATAAGAATAAACCGTTCAAACCCCGGAAATCCAGGCAGGCCTTCTGGCATGAACAGAGTCTTTTGTTCATCAATTTCGATTTTACCGAATTTTCTTGTCTCTATTTTCAATCTTTTTTCTCCCTGACTTCTTTCTCATTGGACAATTTCTTTTTAAACAGATCTGCCGCCGCTGAAATCTGAGTTACATCTTTTGAAGCTGCAGCAATATTTTCATTTTGAATTTGTTCTAAAACTTCCATACGAAGAATATTCACTTCTCTGGGCGCATCTATACCGATTTTCACGGTGCCCCCTTCAATACTCAGGATATTGACAACAACATTATCTCCGATCTTGATTTTTTCCCCAGCCTTCCGGGTCAGAACAAGCATATGATATGTATCCTTATTATAAGTAATCCACGAGGCTTAAGTTCATAATTTTTGCAGATGAACTCAACGAGGCCTGGTAAGCTGTTTCAAACGACTGCAGATTCATGATCGCTTCAATCATATCCGCATCTTCAAGATTGGACCTTCTTTCTGTCAGGCTTAAGCCATTCGAGATGGTTAACTGCTCCCTGATTTCAAGTCGCTTATACTTAATGCCGCTATCCACGATTCTTGATGTCATTTTAGAATAATGTTCTTCCAGGCGTCCCAGCGTCCGTTCAATGCCATAGGTGTCATTATCTGTCAAATACGCATTCAGGTCAATAAGCGTATTAAAAATCCCCCATTCCACATCACGGTCACTTTCCACAGCCGCTGCAACATCATCTGTTGTATCGAACCCAAGAATACTGCCGATACTTTCTCCCGTGCCTCCTGCTGAGATGGGCGCATTCGTTCCTGTTTCCCACAACAAATCGAACTGGGCAAGGTCAGTTCCATTCTCTTTAATGGTAAAATTCTGAGTATAATTATCCCAGGTAACCGAATAATTAATCCGGTTACCATCTTGATAAGACGCCTCTTCCAGTGCTTTTTCCACTTCAAGGGCCAATTGGGAATGGCTGGTGTATGTTTTTTGCTTAATCACGGCGGTTAAATCATCAACATCCAATCCTTCATTCCCTTTAAGAATCTCCTTGAAATCAATCTTGTCATTTCCTGCATTAATCGTGATATTAACAATGGCTTGATCACTTTCGGAAAAAGTCACGGTGTCATCTCCGGAGAATCCGAGTAGGTCACCAGCACTTTGATCTCGGCTATCGCCTGTCTGCCACAGCAGTGAAAATCCTTTTATATCTTCCCCACTGCCTTTAATCATAAACTGGCCGGGAGGATTATCATATGCCACTACATAATCAATATTATTGGGAGAAGCCTCCCTTAAGGCTGTCTGCATGGCTGTTGCCACATCATCAAGAACTGTATAAACCCCTGTGGGGATGGTTATGCTGATTTCATCGGAAACGGTTCCGTCAATGGATATTTCTTCAAAATCTATGACATTATTAGTATTGTCCACGGTGATCGGTGCCAGAACCATATTATCACTTGAAGGATATGTAATAATATCATCCAGCGGCTGGTAACCAAGAGTTGCAGCAGTTAAAGATGCCGCAGAAGAATTACTCCAGAGAATTTGAAGTTCATCCAGAGAGCTGCCATCCTGGCGGATATTAAAACGGCTTTCTTGTGCATCATAGGAAACCGCATAATCTATAAAGCCGCCACCGGCGTCACTTGCCGTTTCCATACTTGTTTTAATCGCCAAGGCAAGCACATCCATATCCGTATATGTGATATTGGGTATGGTTGCTGAAAGAATTGTTCCCCCCCCATCTTCTGAAAAATCAATGGTATCGTTCGTCCCTGCAATAACCAGTTCTGTAACAAAAACAGCGCTGTTATCAGAGGTGGGGGGTACATAGATGGAATTATCTGCATTAAACCCGATTTCATTTCCCACACTGTGGTCCCCCTGGGCAGACACAATTTCGAATGCAATGGACTGCCCCCGTGCTGTAACCGGATTATCAAGAGTGATGGTTATATCTGCAGTACCTGACTCATTCAGGTCAATACCGATAGTATCATGACTTCCTGTAATCGTTGATGGAATAATAATATATCCGGGATTGTTATCGATGGCCCAGGTATCATTTCCCTGCCAGGTGAGTCTAAAAGGTTCGCTGCCATGAGGCTGGGGCGTATCCAAGGTCAGTGCATCCGAATTAACAACCGTTACATTCACATCATCCGGATTCATTGAACTGGTGACAGATATCTGGGTAATATATGCGTCGGCACCTGTTTCCCACATAAATTCAGTTCTCATGAACCCATCATAGGAACCATCCTCCTGGATGGAAAACGAGGCATCTTCCTTGTCATACTCAACTTCATAGGCCACACCGTATCCATCATTATCAGATGTGTTATTTAAAGCATTTCTTATCGCATTTTCCAATTGGGCTGTATTATATGTTCCCGGGTCAATGGTGGTCTCCAGGATAAGCTCTGAAGCGGATCCATGACCATTATCCTCTTTAAAAATTATGGTGTTATTAGTTGTATTAATGTCAACCGTATCATCCCAGAAAGTTTCCAGCCCATCCCTGCCAACCGCGACCGTGACCTGTTTGTCTGTTTTTATTTCAAAAAGAGAATTATTACCATTATATGACACACGTGGCGGATCTTCATCATGATGTTCCAGAGGGGGAGTATTGGTATCCAAACCGCTAAAAATATAGTTCCCGTTAATCTGGGTATTTCCAAGGGTTATTATTTGATCAATAATACCATTGATACTGCCAATGGCATCCCTTCTTTCATTAGAACTCATGGAAGCATTCACCAGACGGCTCACCTGGGTTTTTGCATCCAGGATGAGGTTATTCACACCATCAAGAGCATTTTCACCACCCGTTAGCCACGAGATACCCATATGCACGTTTTTTTCAATCTGATCCAGATTTCCAATAGATGCTTTAAGATTTAACACCTGGCTAATACCAATGGGATCATCTGAAATACTGTTAATACGCTTCTGGGTTGCAATCACCTCGTTGGCCTTCTGCAAATCACTGGTGAGGCCACCAAGATTGTATTTGGCATTGTCATATATTGAAATATTGGGAACTCTCATCATCCCCTCCTTTTATCTCAGGTTGAACTTATCTCATACTAATTAGGGTATTGAGCATCTCATCAGCAACGGTAAGAAGCTTTGACGCTGCTGAAAATCCATGCTGATATTGCATAAGCTTTATCATTTCCTCATCAAGGGAAACCGCTGAAACAGAATCTCTCTGTTCTGTCAGGTTATTGACCATTATATCGGCAAATTCTTTTGAACTCTTAATTCGTCTGGCAATAATTCCCATGGAACCGGTCATCGTGCTATAATACCCGTCCAAGGTAGTTTTTGTCAGGCTTGCTTTTCCACCAGAACCCCGGATGTAATCCCATTGTTTCATTGTAATCTCTTTGTTCTGGACATTTGCCATGGCAATTGCATTGGTATTATCTCCCACGCTGATTTCTCCGGTTTCACTGTTTATTCTTGCGGCTGCAACATGTTTAGTATCTGCCAGTGCATCATTAATTTTAATGGTCATGGCATCGGAGCCTTCAAAAAAGTTATTAATACCGGCAGCTGCAAGAAGACCTGCAGAAGCATCAACAGAATCATCGGAAAAAGCAAAACCAATATCATTTTTATTCTGTTTTTCAAAATCAACTTGAACAAAACCGTTTCCAGACACTTTTTGGTCAAACCGAATTTCAATATCAGGCAGACCATCTCCGGAAAAATCAACACTAAAACCGTCATCATCTCCGCCATCAGGCATAAAAACTGCTACCCCTCCTGTGGGATCATTTACAATACCCCACTGGCCACCGGCAGAGCGGATAAACTGTAAGCTATCTGCGCTAAAATCAATTTCACTCCAGTCACTTACAGTAATAGCTACATTTTCCTCGTTGAATCCGTTTGTACCTGAATACACAACATTGGTCATTGCATTGTAGTTACTGGAAGTTTCAAATTTTAGCCGGTTATCAAAAGTCGTCGATGCCGTCATTCCCTCTGTTTGACGATTAAACTGATCTGCAAAAGAATCCTGAGTCCAATGCCAGTCAGAAAGCGACTCTCCTGTAGGTTTTCCGTTTTCATTAGTAGAAACCGGGAGACCGGACTCATCTGTGGTAATAGTAAAAACATCACCTTTAAAAAAAGTACCATCATAAAACTTGAGGACCATACCATCCACTTCCACCTCAATGGGCGATCCAGGCGTAACAGGCGGATCTTCACCAACGAGTTCGAAGCTACCTGAGGCTGTGGTGGTTTGCCACTCAATGGTAAGGGTATCATTTTCACTGACCAACTCTCCAATTTTCCCGCCACTTGTTACTGAAAACTGATACATTTCATTTTTATTATTCGCTGTACCCTTTATTCGTAAATCAAGCGGATCCACACCACCATTGACATCTGTATTGATGGTCAATGTGTTCCCGGCAACAAGAGTTCCGGCTGAAACATCAAAAGAAAGAGTTGCAAAACCTCCCTCAAGAATAGAGTATGTTCCTTCGCCATCTAAATTGATGAGCCCTTCATCACCGGTAAAGATGCCATCTGCATCAAATTTTTCCCATTTAATTATCCCGGAATCTGCATAAATGGAAGCCGTTGAAAAATTCCGAAAGGCATTTCCCGCTTCTAAAAGATCATTTTGAGGGTCACTTGTCCCGTTTCCCGCACCACTTTTCACAGAAAGAGTTGCATTATTATCCACCGTCTCAACAAAATTGGTGATCGCTATAGGATCTTCCAAATCTTTATTTTTGATAATGGAAACAGATTTTCCATTCCTGATAACCGTATAGTCGGCAGGTGGAAGGCCCACCCCCAATGGTGCGATACTTTGGTCCAGTGCAGCTTGCAGACCAATTGCAAACTCCAGTTCTGTTGTATCTCCCGCAGTTAATACATCATAGCTGATCGCGATTCCATCGATATCAAAATTTACAACGTCTGAAAATCCGGAAAATCCGCCTTCTCCTCCAAGGGTCACAATAGAGCTGCCAGGCGTGGCCCAGTTTCCGTTAAATAAGCCACCAGCACCTGGAACATTAGAAAAAACAGTCATTCCAGGTTCTGTCACAATGGTAATGGTCCCGGTAATCACTCCAGCCGAGACACCTGCAGCACTTGTTTCTTCAATAGTTGCACTCATTCCCTGACCATTAAAGGCAATCGTATCCGTATCTAATGTATCTGCATCATAGGTTCCGGTATCTGCTCCATTAAATAAAAATGTCGTATCACCAACCGACTGGGTCGTTCCTGAAAGTAAAGGGGCTGCAACACTAAAACTGGCATTAGATCCTGTGTCATTGATTCCGTTGCTGACAGTAAGATCTGAACCGTTAGTGGTTCTGAGAACAATTAAATTGCTAGAGAGATCATGATCCACAGCAAAAGGTTTGTCCGCAAGCGCAACGCTCAATGCATCATAAAAAGCTGTGGCCATCTGGACCTGGTCCGTGGTGTCAATATCCGAAGGTAATGTGACTGAAACATCTGTGGTTGTTGCAGCAGATGTTCCAAACAAACTGGATGCAATGGTAAACGTAACCGTATCACCAGCATCAAAATTTGCAAATGTATCAATTTGAACGCGGGCATTATCTATAACTTCAAATTCCTGAACACCTATTGTTCGCCCGGAACTGCTTGTCAGGCTTAACCCGTTTGTATACAAATCCTGGTCATCATTAATTCCATTGATGCTTTCAGTTGCATTTCTCAAAGCATTTTCAAATTGTTCCGTCACGGTTCCTATACTCGAATCCACTGTAAAACTCTGGTCATAAATTAAGCCATCTGAATATAGAGAAAACTGAATCTCATCGCCGTCGTGAGCATTGGCAATTCCTGCAACAATACCTACAGCATTACCAAAAGTAACCGAAAGCTCTGAGGCATAAGCCTGGACACCATCAATTTCTGAAAGGGCCTGTGCAATTGATGCCGCAGATCGCTTAGCATCTCCACCAACATCTTTGATCTCAATCACCTGGCGACCTGAAGGACCATTATTTACTGCAATTGTCTGATCTGCAATCCCGCTATTCAAAGCGGTTGCCACATCTGTTGCGGATGACAATACCTGGGCAAGGCTTATACCATCGGTCTCTATCACCTCCTTGTCACCAAGTGTAGCACTGTCCACCACTGTCAATTCATAACGTGATTGAACCTGGCCAGGTGCAGTGCCCTGCAAGTTGGAAAGTGTCGCTTCGGAAAGTCCCATATCAATCTGAGTTTTCACATACCGGGTATCAACACTGGAATTATCCTGCATCCACATGGTAAAATCCTGGGTATAATCAATCCTGTCTCCAAATGCATAACTTGAAAAAAGCCCGCTTTGATCTGATGAGTACTCCCCGGTGACAGAATCGGAAAAATATTCCAGACCAGCACCTTGAGAATGTTGATAATTCATTGCCCATATCATTTCTCTGGCCAAAACATCCAGTTCGTTTGAAACTTTGGGGATAATCTCATCTCTGATATCTAACCAGCCACCTAATTTCCCACTGCTTATATTATCGGTAATATCAAGACCGGCACCATAGGAACCCTGCCACAATATTTTGTCTTCTTTTTCAAAGAGCTGATAGGCGTCAACAGTTGAAACGAGTAAGGCCCCATTTGCAGCACTGACACTGATTGAACCGTTTGTCTGCTCAAATGTATCAATGTCAATTAATTCGCCCAGTTTGCCCAAAAGGGCGTTACGCTGATCCCTTAAATCATTTGCCGATCGATTGCCCTCAAGTCCTGTAATTTGAACATTCAAGGCTGCAATCTGACTGGAATAGGTATTTAACTGATCCAGTGAAGATTCAATTTCTCTATTTATATCATCGGTTAGACTTGTAAGATCCGTATTCGCCTTGTTTAAACGAGATGCAAAGTTGTTACCATTTTCAAAAACTAAAACCCGTTCAGAGGAGCCGATTGGATTATCTGAAAGATCATGCCAGGAATTCCAAAATTCTATCATGATGCTGGTAATACTCGCATCTGAATTTTCATCGAAATAACCTTCAATAACATTCATGTATGCTTCAGCTTCCTCAAATCCAGCCTGTACGGATCTCTCATCCGTAAGCCGATTCTCAAGGAGTGTATCGACATTCTGCTCTATTTGAGAGGTGTTAACACCGGTACCAAACAAAAACCCGGAATAAAGTGCCGGGGTCCGGTTCTTTTGTTGCGCTGTCTGCATACTGTAATCAGGGTTATTTACGTTTGCAATATTATGCCCGGTAACTGCCAGACCATATTGCTGGGAAGCGATTGCTGTTCTGGCAATGCTCAGAGTAGAACTGATTCCTGACATTTTACACCTCGGCTCTTAAAAAAGATTTTCCATCTTTATTTTTTAACGTCTGGCCTTGATTAGAATATTTTTCCAGATGTTCAGAATCTACAATTGTTTCAAAAATACCATTAACCACTTCCAGATGTTCATTGGCATGTCTTTTGTTTTCAAAAGCCATCCCCACCAACTCTTTTTTAAGTATATCCAATTGTACTTTTATTTTTTTTAAATCTGACTTCACAATAACAGGGAAAGGCAACCCATTAATCACATCTGTTAGGCTGAACGAATCCAATCCCATTTTCTGCAACGTTTTTTGTGCTTCAAAAATCAGAAGAATCTGCTCTCTTTTCTGTTCAATTTTCATAACAATTTGATTCTTTTGATCTGTCATTCTCCAAAGGGCAGCAACATCCATATCACCAATATATTTTCTTTCCTGCTCAAGAATCTTTTTAAGTTCTCCATACAGAAACAATTTTTCCTGGATCAAATGCTTTATGTCATAGGCAAGATTTTCCATGTTGACTCTCCTTTGTTATTTATCGGCATATGCCTGAACCCAGACCAGAGGAGTTTTTTTCCCTTTTGCCGATTTATTGCTCTAATATCTTATACAACAGCAACATTTATGCCACAAAACAGATACACAATTATTTAAAAAGAAGAGGGAAGGTAAAGCAAAAGAAAGAAATGACTTATATAGAACCTTTGAGTTCTTTATATAGGAACTCTTTAATTCCTGTGGAAAAACGACTTTTTGACAATTCATCAGCAAGAGACTGATCATGCATAGATTGATACATATCCATACCATGAGACTCGTCAAACAGTGCATTCCCGGGTAAAGATTCGCGCATGGATTTTATCAAGGTATGCAAAAAAATAGATTCAAAGCCGGCACACGCCTCTTTGAGTTCTTTATCTTCAAGCGCATTATTCTCTATATCTGCACCTTGTTTTTTAATTTTTTCTAAACTTGCTTTGGAAAGATTCTGATTTACAAGATTAATATCCATACTATTTTCCTTTTTCGAACTTAAATAATAACAAGCTCTGCCTGAAGCGCTCCGGCAGCCTTTATGCTTTGAAGAATGCTGATCAAATCCTGGGGTTTAACTCCCAGGGCATTCAATCCCCTGACCAATTCTCCTATGGTTGAGGTACCCGGCAGGCTCATAACATTTTCCTGGGCCTGATTGTTCCCCTCTCCTTCAATGGTCACCGAAAGATTACCATGGGCGATGGCCACACTTGAAATGGTAACATCACTTCCAAAAACAACCGTACCCGTTTTCTCATTAATCACCACTTTGGCAATGGTATCCGGAATCACGGACAGCGTCTCAATATCCGCTATAAATTCAGCCACATCCGTTTGCCACATACTTTCCGGAACCGTCAAACTCAAGGCACTGGAATCAATTGTCTTAGCAACACCTTCTCCGATAGATGCATTAATGGTATCGGTCATCCGTTTTGCCGTTGTAAAATCCGGCCTAAATAAAGAGAGTGTTAAATTTTTCTTCCCATCCAGTTTAAAAGGAATCTCACGTTCAACAGATGCACCATTCACAATCCGGGCCACCTGTAGATGACTATTTCTGTCTCCAGCACCACTGGGCATGGCAATCGCTACAGGACCATTAGCCAATGCATATATCTGCCCATCGACCCCTTTTAAGGTTGTAATCAATAACGTTCCACCTTTTAGACTCTTTGCATCCCCCAAAGAAGAGACAGACACATCAATTTTGTCGCCAATTCTTGCAAAAGGTGGAATACTTGCGGTAACCATAACAGCTGCAACGTTTTTAACCTTAAGCTGACTTTTATTGATAAAGATATTCATCTTTTCCATCATATTTGCAAGAGCCTGCTTTGTGAACGTAACCCCATCTTTATCTCCGGTCCCGTTCAATCCCACAATCAATCCATAGCCTGTAAGCTGATTGGACCGAATACCCTTTATCGCAGCAAGATCTTTAATCCTTGCTGCCCAGGAACCTGAAACAAATACCAGATTAACAAACATGAATATCAATAAAAGAAAAAGAGAAAACCATCTATTGTTAAACATCAATATTTCCTTTTTTAAAACGGCCATAGATTATCAATTATACGGGTTCCCCAACCGGGTTTTTGTTTATCCGCAAGCGCCCCTTTTCCATAGTATTCAATCCTTGAATCTGCCATAAAAGTTGATTTAACACGATTGGTACCTGAAATATCCTGAGGTCTGATAATTCCTGCAACCGTAATATACTGCACCTCATTGTTTACTTTCATGGCACGCCTGCCAAAAAGGCTTAAATTACCATTTGGCAAAACTTCAGTCACTCTTGCGGCAATAGAAGCGGTTACCTGGCCTGAACGGTCACTGGTGGCTTCACCTGCAAATGAATTTGAAAAATCGGTCCCGATCAGTTTAGTATCCCCTGCAAAGGCACCAAGGGAAGTTTTGTTCCCGAAAAGGTTAATCGCTGGTACCCCAATATCCATCCCTGTTTTCCGGGACGCTTCCGTATTGACATCCATACTGGAGGATGAATTTTCTATAATATCGACAATAACGGTATCTCCCACACGGGTTGCCTTGGAATCTTCATAAATGGATCCGCTTTTATCCACCCATAAGGACCCTTCGGATGCACGAATTGGAGCAAATTTAGGCTGGAGGACAGGTTCCGTTGAAATCTCTTCAGGAATCACCAAAGTGGATTGATTTACGAGTGAAGACGTCAGGCACCCTGAAACTCCTGCAAACAAAACCCCGATCAAAAATATTTGAAAAATATGTTTCAAAATCATCTTAAAATTCTACCTCTACTTTTGATTTACTCTTAACAACTCCCTGAACAGCTTTCCCTGAACTTAAATTTTCAACACGGATCGATTCATTTTTAAATCCATCTTCTTTTGATATTCCTGATGTTACAATCACCAGCGTCTCATTTTTAGATATCAGCGTAATAAAGTCCCCTTTTTGGATCAAAGGAGGACTTTCAATAAGATTTGTTCTCAAATAATTATCTTTTTTCATACTGGTTTTTAAAATCTTTTGATCAAGGGCATCTAAATCTTTCATAAAATTATCACTCAGATCATAAATATTCATCTTTTTTAGATAGACATCTTCTCTGGTAATCATTTTTCCTTTGGGAAAAGATCGTGTTAAACACAACACATTTTCATAGATGGCTATTTGTCCTGTAACACTAAGTTTATCGTACCTTTCTCCGTTAATCTTCACTTCTAAAAGAGCAGACATTCTACCATTTTGCCCGATGATATCATTTGATAACAAAGTAAACGCAACCGCTCCCTGGGGATAGAGTTCAAGCCCCCGGACTCTAAACGAAGTAAGCGTGTATTCTTTATTTTTATACATCTTTGATAAATGCTGATCGATAAATTGCCGGATATTTTCTTCTGAAACTCTTTGCCCCAATCGTTTTACATAAACTCGTTCAGGAGAAATAATTTTTATATCTTCCGGTAGATACTGCTGTCCCCGGATTGCTGAAATAATTTTTTTCTTATCAAGAAATTTGATTTTATCCGGTTTTGGCGATGCACCCAGATCAATCTTTGCAAGTGATTCTTTTAAAAAATCAGTCGCATAAATAGTGGCAATCTGACCCAAAAAGATATGTGCCTGATTTATCTGACTGGTCTCTTTCACAATAATCTTGATTTGGGTCTGGGAAACCAGATCATCTCCGGCAAAAACAAGATTAAGGTCTGACACAGAAAATATGATAACCCCAATGGCGAACAAAACTATGCCATAGTGTTTAAATATTTTAAAAACCATTGCCATCATCTATCTTTTTAACCCGACAGCAGTACCTAACATCGTATCGGCAGTCTGTATTGATTTTGAATTGGCTTCATAGGCTCTTTGACCCGCAATCAAAGAAACAATTTCTTCAACCACACTGACATTGGATCCTTCCAAAAAATTATTTACAGTTGTTCCAAAGCCATCTTCACCTGGAGTTCCTTCCACTGCATCACCAGAACCTTCTGTCTGCCTGAATAGATTATTTCCCGCAGCAAAAAGACCCGCAGGATTTATAAAAGTGGAAATCAAGACATTTTCCGTGGCAAGAATAGTTTCATCAGACCCATGGGCGGTCAAGGTTCCGTCATCCTGAAGCGTAACCGTTACCGTTTCAGCCGGTAACGATATTTCAGGCTGAAGCCGGTCTCCCGATGCTGTGGTTAAAAAACCTTCACTGTCCAGGGTAAAATTTCCCGCTCGTGTGTACAGATCCTCATCCCCGTGCTGCACTCTAAAAAAACCATTCCCCTGGATCGCCATATCCAGCTGATTACCCGTCTGAATGTAGTCTCCCTGGGAAAAAAGTTTTTGCACGCTGGTGGGTTTTACTCCCATACCGACCTGAATTCCTGTGGGAACCTGGCCGCCACCCGGAGTGGTCTGTCCTGCCACCTGCATGGTCTTATACATAAGATCTTCAAAATTTGCCCTAGATTTTTTGAATCCTGTAGTATTAGAGTTTGCCAGGTTATTGGCAACAACATCTGTCTGCATCTGCTGGGCATTCATCCCCGTCGCTGCCGACCAAAGTGCTCGTATCATACATTATCTCCTAATAATTTATTCCAAATGATTTATCCCAAACAATCTATCCCAGATAATCTACCTAAGCGTGCCCACATCATTAATCGCCTTAGAGTCAACTTCATCAAAGGTCATCATGGATTTTGTAAATGTTTCAAACATCCTGTTATATTCAATCATCCGAGCCATTTCTTCCACCACCCGGGTATTGGATTTTTCAAGCGCTCGATACTCAACACTCGTCTGCCCAACTTGAGTCTCGTCTGTACTCTCTCCGGTATAGGACAATAAATTTTGTCCGTCCCTTTCAAGCTTTCTTAAATCAGTAAATGTCACCACATCCAATGTATCAACAATTTGACCGGAAAGAACAATTTCACCGGCCTGATTAATAAATAACTCCTGTTCAAGATCCTCACTGGCAAGGGCAATAGCACCACCCTGCCCCATGACCGGGTTTCCTTTTTGATCAACCAAAATACCATTGATATCCAGGGAAAAATTTCCATTCCGGGTATATTTTATACCTTCGGCAGTATCAATTTTAAAAAACCCCTCCCCATTCAAAGCGATATCCAATGGATTGCCTGTTGTTTGAATGGTTCCTTGAGAAAAATCTTTATTCAGCTGAGCCTTAAATTTAGCATCAAAACTGATTGAATCTTTTTTAAACCCATTCGTATCTACATTGGCAAGATTGTTTGCCACAGCTTCCAATTTTCTTTCCTGCCTTAATCCGCCTTGAACCGGCCGGGTCATTTCGAGAATCATCTTTCATCACTCTCCTGAAAATAATTTTTGTCTAAAACAAAGCTTGCAATATGAATGCCATGGATTTTCACAACGTTTTTTTAATAAAAAAGCCCCTTAAAACAGAAGGATAGCAAGGCTTTGCATCCCGCCCAAGCGACATAACTCTCCTATTTTACAGACTTTTATGTTATCCGATTTTTCCAATCCATCGTATTAACAACAAATAGGACTTCACGAAAAGTGCCAAAAAGCCAACACACAAAGGGGCTGGTTTTTGACAGAACAAAGAAATATTTTCCTAGTCTAAGGATTTTGGGCCTGATAATTTTTATATCAAAATTATTTTAAACCGGAGCGTGCAGATTAAGCTTGCATAAACTCAGGTTAAAAGCTAAAAAACACAACCGTCACCCCATAGACATAAATGCCAAAGGGAGATGGTTTACAAGCTAATAAATATTTAAGGATAATTAAGATGACGTCAGATATACCCAATAATGAAACCCCATCCCCCATAATAGATTTTAAAGTTACAGAGGGTTTAACAGACTATTTTTGCCCATTTTGCAGCCAAAAACTGTTTAGAGGAAAAGTATCCAAATTCAACATGGTCTGTTCAAACTGCAACAAGCTGGTAAGAAGTGATAAAACGTCTGAAACTGAAATAACCTCTCCAGATCAAAAATAATCACACATCTTTTACTTTAGTGGTCGTTTTGAATTTATAGAATAGACAAACGCTAAAAGCTCAGCAACTGCTGCATAAATTTCAGAAGGGATTTGTTCATCAATATCAAGTGAAGACAACACCTCGATAAGATCCGGATCATCTTTTATAGGAATATCATGTTTTTGAGCCAGCTCAATTATTTTTTGAGCCACCTTGCCCTTACCTTTAGCTGTTACCTTAGGTGCATCTCCCTTAGTTTTATCATACTTTAAGGCAACCGCTTTTTTTTGATATTTTTTTTCCATGATATATTTAGATTACGATATTTAAGACCTGATCATCTTCAGATTTCACCAAGGTTTCAATAAGACTGCTTTCCTGAAGCGCTTCTTTTTTTACGGTTTTGCATTCCAACTTATGAACATGATATTCAAGACCCGCAAGTCGAGCTTTCAGATCACCAAGCATTGATCTTACATATTCACACGTATCATCATCTTCAAATAAAAACTGACCTGTAATATCTTTTTTTAGCACTGAAAAGTCAGCCCGCAAAGGTCCTAGGTTCGTCATATTCAATAAAAATGAGACCCGAATCAGCTTATCGGCATCCTCGCCATCTTTTTTGGGTTTACCCCCTGTGTCAATTAACAATTGTCCGAATTGAAAAGCCCCCTGGCTAAAGACCGGGAAAGGCAATAAAATTCGTCCAGACTCTGAACTGTTATGATTAAGCAGTTGAAAATTCTCTATGGTCTCCAAAAAGCCGGACACTGTTTTAACAGCATCCGTCCTGCCAGAGCCGATTTCCATCATTTCCTTTAAAAAATTGCCTTTAATATCCTGTTTCAACAAATTGTCCAGGCTTGCTTTTATCTCCGGAAGGGTTTGCTTGTCTGTGAGGATTTGAGCCAACTTGTTTTCTAAGGCCAACCCACTTTTTTGGATTAATTTTGGCAAAAAGGCCTCATCTGCCTTATCAGATTTTAAGGCAAGTTCATGTAAAAGCGATTCAACACTCTTGATTTTGCTCCCGCTAATATCAGAGATAGATCCATTTTTAGAGAATAAACCAACCAGAGAAGACATTTGCCCGGTGGTTACTTTTTGAACAGGACCGATAAGCTTTAAGATAACAGAATCTTTCTCCTGTAATACTTTAAGTTCTACTTGCTGGCCTGCTGTTAACAGCATGGGGGTTTTAGCCATAAGCTTTTGCCCATTAACCAGCAATTGAGCTTTCCCTTTAGAGGATCCACTCAATACCGTTGCCAAAAGTGTCTGGCCTTTTATGAAATTAGGGAGTTTTTTTTTATCTGCGCCTGGCTGGATAACCATCTCAGAAGTTGAGATGTGAATACCGCTGATCATCTATTGTCCTTCTCCATCGCAAGAAACTTTTTTTTCAAATCAATAACCAATTGGATTTCTCCTTTTGGAATCGACAATTGTCGTGCAATGGTATCAATATCTACCTTGTTGAGATACATTTTAATGATTTGATTCTGCTGATCCAGAACGGGATTTGAAGGTGGGAGCAAACCATTTTTTTGGGGCAAGGCAAATGATTCCATTGCCTCACTCTGGTTTAGTTGAATTTTCTTCTGGAGAGCATCTGCCCGTGATAAAAGAAGATTAATGCTGATGACTCTTGAGTCCAGTGCATCATTTAACTCTTTTAATAATCTTTTTTTCTCTGTCACCTGTTTATCGAAACTAATGGCTGCTTTTTGAGATTCTTCAACCAACGGCTCAAGCATATTAATAATTTCACTAGCAGAAGCAGATGCCACATCGTCTTCGCCACTATCATCAGAAGATTGACCAACCTCACCATTGCTCATCCGATTCATTTTTCTTACGATAAAAAAGGTAAAGATCACCAAAAAAAAGTTGATGAAAAAAAGAATGGCAATCCAAAATTCAATTGAGAATGATTTTATCATACAGTTGTATCCAGAATCCTACCCGTTGCATCTGGGTCTTGTTCCTTTTCCTCTTGCCTTTTTTTCTTTTCCTTCTGATCTAAAAACATTTTTTTTTTCAGTGCGTCTTTTTCTTTCTTGGATTTGAGTTTTTCAGACTCATCAAATTGCTGAACAGTTGTATTTTTGGCCAATTCATTGGCTGCTTGCTGAGCGGCAGCCTGTTCCGGCGAAGGTTTAGGCGAATGTGCCTGCTGGGTAAATTCCTGAGCAACCCCGGACTGTTGAATCACAATATTATGCCCAGGTACTGTTGTCATCTCCCCCTCCCTTTCAACTGGCTTTGAACGATTTAAAGCTGACCCGATTAATATATTGTTCGGGTAATACCTTTTTCAAAGTTGTTTCAACAATCCACAAAATATCGGCTTCAGTAATCTCATTTTTTTTCTCAGAAGCCAGGCTCTTATTTATAGAATCATAAATCAAATCCCGATAAAATGATAAATTGTCATTAATTTCATGATAAGCTCTTTGGTCAGAATAATCAATAGAGATATCTGCTGTAATATAAGTAAGTTCCTTTGATACATCAGATGCCAGGATAACAAAATCCTGTAAAATCATGTTGCCTGGTTTTTTATATATCGGCTGTGCTGGAACATTTATGGTTACAGTTTCAATTTCGATTTCTCTATCTACCTTTTTTACCGGTGACATGGCTGTCGGCGGAGGTGTTGAGTCCTTTTCGACCGCTTCATCTGAAGAAAACATAAAATAGGTTACGGGAACTGTGATGCCTAACAAAATCAATGCACAAACACATGCAATCACCAATTTTGATTTATACCATCCAGACCCTACCTTGTTTTTTTTAACCTTCTTTTTCTTCTTTTTCTTTGAAACTGGCTGGGACGGTTCGTCATCACCTTCTAAAACGACCTGATCCTCATCATCGAAATCTTCTTCAAAGTCGTCACTTTCCAGGATATCCTCATCTTCCATGAGATCGTCGTCCATACTGCCGTCCATATCGTCATCCATCAAATCACCAAGAACATCCTCATCTTCCTGGTCAGCCGCCATCAGAAGCGTGTCAATGTCATCCTGGGATATCAATATATCATCTTCATCCTCACCTTCTTCTTCATCGTCAAGCAACAAGGCATCGATATCTTCCTGGGAAACATCTTCATCATCTTCATCAAAATCAAAATCGGCGACATCTGAGTCTGGTGATAAAAAATCGTCTTCATCTGTCGAGGTTTCAAGCAGATCTTCTGCCGGCTCTTCATCCAACACAACAGGTTCCGGTTCAGGCTCTTCATCTAATATAACCGCTTCCGGTTCAGGCTCTTCTGTCGATGCAACAGGCTCTGGCTCTGGCTCTGGCTCATTATCAAAATTACTGATCAGATCGTCAATAGTTTCCTGGGCGATCAATGTGTCCTGAACGTCTACAGCTTCGGATTCATCAATAACAAAATTTTCTTCCTGGGTATCCGCGGGTGAATCAGAACCGACCTCTTGCTTAGCCACTGGTTCTGGTTCTGGTTCTGGTTCTGGTTCTGGTTCTGGTTCTGGTTCTGGTTCTGGTTCTGGTTCTGGTTCTGGTTCCGGTTCTACAGAATCCTGACTGGTTTTCTCACCATCACTTGAATCACTTACAAGGTTGTTGATATCATCTTGAGAAATCATCTCAAAATCTTCATCATCATCTTCTGGCTCATCTGGAGTTTCATCTGATGCGGAATCATTACTCATAAGACTGTCAATATCGTCCTGGGATAATTCACCAAAATCTTCTTCTTCATCTTCTGCCGGCTCTTCTTCAATATCCTCTGCAACAACTTCATTGTCTTCATCGGAAGTGCTCGAATCCATCAAACTATCAATATCATTCTGAGAAATCAATTCCATCTCATCATCTTCATCATCTTCATCGTCGTCAGATGTCTGAGGTTCTGTCACATTTGAATTCATCAAGCTATCAATATCATCCTGGGATAATTCACCCAATTCGTCCGCATCATCAGAGTCGATATCTGAAAGAGTGTCTCCCACCTCATCAATGGAAGATGAATCCATTAGTTTATCAATATCATCCTGAGAAATTAAACTGTCTTCTTCTATCGTTGGATCAGACATTTGATGACCTCATTTTAATTAAAATAATCCCCGAGCCTGGTTTTCAACTTCAACAAAATCGCCGTATGAATCTGGCAAATACGTGACTCTGTCAATGTGAGCACCTCTCCAATCTCTTTTAATGTTAACTCATCAAAATAATACAAAGACACCACCATTTGCTCTTTTTGTGTTAATGTCTTGATGGTTTGAGCCAGGACAAATTTAAGTTCCTCCCGATCAAAACAATCGGCAGGATTTTCATCCCCTTTAACGCCGGACTGAAAACTTGTCTTAGAATACGTATCATTTTTCTTTGTTTTAATAAATTCATCCAGCCTTAATACCGTTGCCCCGTGAATATTTGTCAGCATATCATAGTATGCTTCCAGGCTGACTCCCAATTCCACACTGATCTGATCATCTGCTGCAGGAGAGCCTGTTTTATCCTCAACAGCTTTAACGGCCTTTGTTATATTCTGTATTTTCTTTCGCATGGCTCTTGAGTAAGGGTCCATGCTCCGCAGTTCATCCAGAATTGCCCCTTTTATCCGATATTGGGCATATGTCTTTAAGCTGACATGTTTAGAGGGATCAAACTTGTCCACTGCATCAATCAACCCCAAAGACCCTGCCGAAACAAGCTCATCAAAAAAAACAGTAGACGGCACTCGCATGGCGAATCGAGCCGCAATATGCTTCACAAGATACGCATACTCAACAATGGTATTTTCACGCCAAGAGTCGTCAGTTGTTCTATTTTCCTGGTATTTATCTTTCATAAACCTTACGGCATTCCTTTTAGTTTACCGCTTCAAATACTTTATTCATAAAAAATGTTAAATTACCGTTTGGATTTCCCCTCAAAGGATTATCACCCAGCGTCAATGCAATCTTTTTTATTGCCTTTGCCGCCATGCAATCCGGTGAAGTGTCCATCACAAGCGCCCTTTTCTGCACTGCCAACGTTAATTGTCGATCCATAGGAATATACCCGCCATATTCCAGCACAACATTGCTTAAGAATTTATCCAGCGCCCCGCTTAATGACGCATATACATTTTTAGCATCCTTTTCTGATTCCACCATATTCACAATAAGCTTGAAATAATTTGTTCCATATTCCTGGGACATCACCTTCATCATGGCATATGCATCTGTAATAGATGTCGGCTCTCTTGTTGCAATCACAATCACTTCATCACAGGCAGAATTAAAATACAAGACATTTGAAGATATCCCTGCTCCCGTATCCACAAGAATGATATCAGCCATATCTATCAGAGTTTCAAACTCGCTTAAAAGCGTTAGTTTTTCACCCTCTCCCAGCTGAGCCAGATCTGAAAACCCCGAACCCCCTGGAAGAATTTTAATACCATGTTCCGATTCAACCATTACCTGCTTCAATGTTTTTTGTGATTGAATAATATGACGAATGCTATACTGAGGTCTTAGATTAAAAATGATATCAATATTTGCAAGTCCAACATCTGCATCAACGATGGCAACTCGTTTCCCCATCTGGCTTAAAGCAACTGCGATATTCCCGACAAGATTTGTTTTACCTACTCCGCCCTTGCCACTGGTCACTGCAATGACTCTGGGAAGAGGTTTGCTGTGTGATGTCATCTGTTTTTCTCTCCTTGCAATCCTCTCATTTTTAACAACATTTCGAAGTCCTTTTGCTTGATCCAGCGTCATCTTTCTCCTTTGGCCCCTTTCCAAGAATAATTTTCAATAGCTTTGTTTTATCTGGCACCATTAAATCCTCCGGAACCTTTTGCCCGTTTGCAATCAACGAAACAGGCAACTTCATGTCACACAAATGATCTAAGATTTTACCACACCTTTTAATTTCGTCTATTTTCGTAAACACAACCGTTTCAGGGTTGAATATTGAAAATGCAGACGCAGCATCTTTCATAATAATAGATTCGCTGGTAACACTCAAGACCAAATGAGTAGAAATTGCGAAATCACTTTGGATTAATTGAAATATTTCATCAATCTTCAGTTTATCAAAATGACTGTGACCTGCCGTGTCAATCAACACCATATCCATCGAACGCATCCTGTCCAGAGCACAAGAAAGATCCTGTCGACTAAACGCCGGAACACAAACGATCCCCATTATAGATGCATATGCTTTAAGCTGCTCAAACGCACCAACCCGATAATTATCAATAGAAATCAACCCCACATTCATTTTTTTTTGAAACGTGAGCCTGGCGGCAAGTTTTGCAATCGTCGTTGTTTTCCCCACTCCGGTGGGCCCTACAAATGCTGCCACATGAGGAACACCTGAATTATTATTTCTTTTGAAAAAATCCTTTGTTTCAATCCGGGCAAGACACTGACGCATAACATATTTTTTTAAAGATTTAATTTTTTCATCCGGTTGCATGGCATCATCCATAACACTACTTGCATCTTGAATGATGGCGCTTGCAAGTGCCTCACTTACTCCAGCCCGTAAAAAAGATGCCAGAACCCCAACAGATTCAAAATGGTTACATACCATATTCTGCATGCCACCACCAAACCCGGCAATGGAGATCATATCTTTTATTTGGGCAACATCATCTTTAATAGATGCCATAATATCTGTTTTTGGCAAAACTGTTTTGGCACTGGGAAAAGCTGCTTCTATTTCAAACATCGTTTTCGAATAAGGATCAAGAGACTTTTTAGGGATTTTTTTTGTACTCAAAATCATAGCGTCTGATCCAAGTTCTTCTTTAATGTTTGCAATCGCCTGCTGAATATTCTCTGCTTTAAAAACTTTCCTATTCATTATTCAAACTCACCTTTCCACTTGCCTGTAGATTAATGTCATCCACTATTTCTGCATGTGATACGACAGAAACAGCGGGGAGCGACGGTTCAATTAATTTTCTCAAATGCCTTCTTAAACTTGGAGATGTCATAATAACTGGCTGAGCGTTCACTGCCACCTGTTGTTCAACCTGTACTGTGACGGCCTCTACTATTTCCACAACCAATTTAGGATCCAGGGCAAGATAAGACCCATGTTCGGTATGTTTTATATTCTTTGATAAGATTTCTTCCAAATTAGGATCAAGGGTAAGAACCTGTAAAACCTTACCTTCCTGAAGATATGGTGCCAACATCGCTTTTGCAACCCGCTGTCGGACATACTCAGTTAAAAGATCCGGATCCTTACCCATGGGAGCAAAGTCTGCTAAAGTTTCAACAATCGTCAGAAGATCCCTGACTGAAATCCTTTCTCTTAAAAGATTCTGAAGCACCTTTTGAACAACACCAAGGCTCAACACATTGGGAATTAACTCTTCAACAGCCTTGGGACTTCTTTTTGACAGGTTATCTATCAAGTGCTGAACATCCTGCCTACCCAGAAGATCATGGGCATTATTCCGAACAATTTCGGTTAGATGAGTTGCGATAACAGTCGAATTATCCACCACGGTATATCCGGCAAATTTAGCGTCTTCCTCTCGATCCTGAGGAATCCATTTGGCTGGCAGATTAAATGCCGGTTCAATGGTATCTATGCCGTCTATGTCTTGGGCATTTCCACCGGGGTCCATGGCCAATAAATGATTGACCATTAACTCAGTACCCGCCGCTTCAACTCCTTTAATCATTAAACGGTATTGGGCTGGACTTAAATTCAGATTATCTCTGATATGAATAGGGGGAATAATGATACCCATCTCTGTGGCAAATTGACGCCGAATAGCCCTGATTCTACCCAAAAGAGTGCCATCCTGCTGTTTATCCACTAAAGGAATCAATCCATATCCCACCTCAAGTTCAATGGTATCCAGATTTAAAAGATGGTCCACATCCTCAGGTGCACCAGACGCGTCTCCTTCTTCTTCAGCTTTTATATCTGCCAGTTTTTCTTCTTTTGCCACCCCTTCTTCCCTTAAAAAATACCAGGCAATGGTTCCTAAAACCATCCCAAGCGTCATAAAAGGAATAGAGGGTAATCCGGGAATCAATCCCATACTAAAGATGATCACCGAACCAATAAAAACAGGCGTTGAACTTGATAAAAGGTGTTTTGCAAATTCCTCACCCATTTTCATATCTGAACCAGATCTGGAAACCAAAAGGCCTGCTGCTGCAGAAATCAAAAGTGCCGGAATCTGTGATACCAGCCCATCACCAACGGTTAAAAGGGTATAATTTGCAAGCGCTTCTGCCATTTCCATACCCTGCTGGAGCACACCAATGACAAAACCACCCACAATATTTATCAAGGTAATAACAATACCTGCAATGGCATCCCCCCTGACAAACTTTGAAGCACCATCCATCGCCCCATGAAACTCAGATTCTCTGGCGATCGCACGGCGACGTTCTCCGGCTTCTACTTCATCAATCATGCCGGCATTCAAATCTGCATCAATCGCCATCTGTTTTCCCGGCATAGCATCCAAAGTAAATCGTGCGGCAACTTCTGCAATCCTGCCGGCACCTTTAGTGATGACCAGAAAGTTAATCAAAACAAGAATAATAAAAATGACCAAACCCACAACATAGTTTCCGCCAACGACAAAACTACCAAAAGATTTAATAACAGAACCTGCTGCGGACTGTCCTTCACTACCATGTAAAAGAATCAGGCGTGTGGAAGCCACATTAAGCGACAATCGAAACAAGGTTAAAACAAGCAATAAAGATGGGAAAATAGCAAACTCTAACGGTGCGGTGGTATACATGGTCGTAATCAAGACAACAATGGCAAATGAAATATTTAAGGCTAAAAAGAAATCTAAAATAATGGGGTGCAATGGCAAAATCATTGCCATAAGGATACCGATAAAGGCAACCACCATCAAAATATCTGAGGATTCGCTTTTTAACCCTGCTATAACGCCTGCTCTGCTTACTGCCATTCACGCTCCGTATTTAATAATAATTTTGACGAAAAGCCAAATTGTTGACACTATTTTATGTTGTTCGTCCCTTCAATTTATATACATATGCCAGTAATTCCGCGACGGCCTGATATAATTCAGAGGGTACTTCCTGACCTATATCAACGTTACTATACAAGTTTCGAGCCAAGTGTTTATCTTCGACCAGTGGAATATTATTTTCCCGCGCAATCCGTCTGATATTCTTTGCCACAGGTCCGGCCCCTTTGGCCACGATAAAAGGTGCATCCATCTTTGTATTATCATATTTTATGGCCACAGCCAGACGAGTCGGGTTGGTTACGATCACATCTGCATCAGGTACATCTGCCATCATTCTTTTTCTGGCGGCTTCATGCTGTAATTGCCGTATCCTGGATTTAACCATGGGATCACCCTCGGTCTGTTTGGCTTCATCCTTAACCTCTTTTTTGGTCATCTTCTGATCATCTAAAAATTTCCATTTCTGATAGGCATAATCGATCAATGCAAGAACGATCATGATCAAACAGACTTTTACCATTATATTAAACGCAATTTTCAAAATGAACAAAAGAATAGACCCAATACTCATGTCATACAGAATTGAAATGTCGTTCAATTGATTTTTAATTGCATAATATGCCACGACCGAGATGATCGCAATTTTCATGAGTGTTTTTACAAATTCCATGACCGCTCTGGATGTGAATTTTTGTTTGAACCCATTAATGGGGTCCAGACGGCTAAACTTTGGTTCAAGAGCCTTCCAGGAGATTGTAAACCCAACTTGTGCCAGGTTAGCAATCAACCCCATAACAACCACAGCCAACATCACCGGGAGACATACTTTTATAATAACAAAGATATGATGTGCCAGAAGGTTTACCACATCACTCTTTTCAAATGAGGGAACCTTTGTAAAATTTAGATTATAATGAAATACTGAAGACAACGTTTCATAGAAATAACCTGCTGCCGCATAAAGAGACGTCACGGCTGCAAGCAGGACAAAAACGGACGAAATCTCAACACTCTTTGCGACCTGGCCTTCTTCTCGTGCCTTAGAAAGTTTCCTCGCCGAAGGCTCTTCTGATTTTTCTCCTCCACTTTCCGGATCTTCAGCCATATCTTTTTATCCTCCACCTGCAAAAAAAAGCAGATACATCAATAATTCCTTGAATCCCTCAACATAACTTTTGGTCACGATGATAATGATTTGAAGCGTCAATCCAAAAAGAACCAGACCGGCTACAATCTTTAATGGAAATGCCACTATCATAACGTTCATCTGGGGAGAAAATTTTGCCATCAAACCAAACCCCACACTAACAAAAGCCAAAGATGCAATCACCGGAGCGCCAATCTGTATGGAAAGCAAAAACATCTGAGCTGCTAAATCCAGCATTTTAAACATCATGACTTTTTGCATCATAAAAAAACCAATGGGTACCAGTTCAAAACTATCAACCATCGCCAGGAACATAATATGATGACCATTTAACAAAAGAAAAACAATCACACAGACCCAATATCCGATCTGATCCATAATTGAGACATTGGCGCCTGTTTGAGGATCCAGTACATTAATCATGGCAAAACCCATCTGAAATCCGATGACCTGCCCTGCAAGCTGTATGGCACCAAAAAAAATCCGAAGACAAAGTCCTAACGTCAGCCCAATCATTGCCTCAGCCAAAATCAAAAGAACAGTGGCCCCCACACTTAAAGGGAAACGACTTAAATCCACCTGTACCACTGAGTAAAAAAGCAATGAAACAACTAGAGCAAACCCCATTTTCAACCTGGCAGGAAATACATTAGAAGAGAAAATGGGAAACATAAAAAGAGTGATACTAACCCGCAACAGGACCAACATATACGCCCTGAATTCTAATGGATCAATGACATTAAGAATATCCATCTTTTATCCTAACGGATATACATGGGAATATTTTCAATAATATTAACCGTAAAAGTAGTCATTTTATCAAGCATCCAAGGCGCTGCAACTAACAAACCTAAAAAAACGGCAATGATTTTTGGCACAAAGGTCAGGGTCATCTCTTGAATCTGGGTAACCGCCTGAAAAACACTAATAGCAAGTCCAGCCAACAACCCTAAGCCCAGCATAGGCATAGAAAGAAGAATGGTTAGTGTAATGGCCTGTTTTGCGAATTCAACGACAAATTCCGGTGTCATTTTTTATACTCCAAAACTTTTTAACAAAGAGCTTGAGATTAGGTGCCATCCATCCACCAAAACAAAGAGCATGAGTTTAAAGGGCAATGAAATCATAACCGGGGGAAGCATCATCATACCCATCGCCAATAAAACAGATGCCACCACCATATCGATCACAAGAAAAGGGATATAAAGGACAAATCCTATGATAAAGGCTGTTTTAAGCTCGCTGATCACATATGCCGGAATCAATACCAGAAGCGAAATATCCTCTCGGGTTTCAGGTTTTTTCAAATCTGCCCCTTTTACGAAAAGCGCCACATCGCTTTCCCGTGTATTGAGCAGTAAAAACTTTCGAATCGGTTTTTGGGCCTCTTCAAATGCCACATCAAAAGCGATCTGGCGCTCAAGATAGGGGTTTAAAGATTGCTCATACACTTCTTTGGCCACCGGTTGAATGATAAAAAATGTCATGAACAGTGCCAATCCCACAATCACCTGATTGGGCGGGCTTGACTGAGTTCCCATCGCCTGGCGTAGAAAATGAAATACCACGATCAGACGGGTAAATGGGGTCATCAAAATCAAAATGGCCGGTGCCAGGGCCAGAACAGTCAACAGTGCAATAATTTCCAGAACAACCGCAACTTCTTCCGGGGAGCTGGCTGTCTGGACATTAAGTTCTAAAGAGGGGATCGGAAACGTCACAGCATGGGCGAACCCCGCTGAAATCACCCAGGAAAAAACAATCAGACAAAAAAGTTTAATTTTCATCTTTACCATCATCCTTAAATGCCGATCCCAATTTTCGGGTCAAAAAATGGGAAAATCCCAATTTTTCTTCACGATTGTTTGTCGAAAAATCAATGTCTTTATCAAACGAAGCGATTTTTGAAATATTAGAAGCTGTAACCCCGACTAAAATGGTCTCCCCTAAAACGTTTATAAGAACCAATTTTTCTTTGGGAGACAGATGATGAACTGTCAACGTCTGAATAAAATCTTTGCTTCCTTTTATCCCTTTAACAGTTGAAAATTTTTTAATGAGATAAAAAGTAAGAATAAGAAGTGCCAACACCAAAGCCAACATAGAAAATGTCTGACCAAATGCAAACCAGATATCTGAGGAGGTTTTCATTCTTCTGCTGCCAGCGACTTAACCCGGTCAATAGGTGTGATAACGTCCGTGAGCCGAACACCAAATTTTTCATTCACCACAACAACCTCTCCTCTGGCAATCAACTTTCGGTTGATATACACCTCTAAAGGTTCTCCGGCAAGTTTGTTCAACTCGATGATTGATCCTTGACCTAACTGGAGAAGATCATTGACCAGCATTTTGGTTTTGCCCAATTCCACAGACAGTTCCAAAGGGATATCCAGGATAAAATCCAACTCCCTTTCTCCATGCTCCACAGTCTTCTCAACATTTTCTTCTTCTACGTCTACTTCTTCTTTGGTTTCATTTTCTTCAGCCATGTTTAACTCTCGCAATCTGTTATAATTTTATCTTTAACTTGAAATGCCTGAAAACCACGCTGTACACCCACATGCCCTGTCAGTTTTTCTAAACCATCCACATAACAAATCAAGGGTTCACTGGCATCTTTCTCCAGTTGGATGACATCACCTTCTCGCATATACACTAATCGCTCTCCTGTAATCTCAGTCCTGCCCAGTTGGACATTGAGATCCACCACTGACTCTAAAATAACTTCTCTGATCCGTTTGCGCCAATTTGTATCGATTTCTTCAACTTCAGCCTGAACCCCTGATGACAATTTATTTCTCATGGGTTCAATCATGGAATATGGATAACAGACGACCAGATTCCCAGCTGACTGCTCAAGCTCAATCTCAAACCGTGTGACCAAAACAAGATCCGTGGGTAAAACAATTGCCGTGAACTGTGGGTTCATTTCTGAACGAATCAATGAGGCTTTCACCGGTTCAATCGGCACCCAGGAGGCTTCAATATTTTTGAGTACCGCCAACACCGCTTTCTTGATCATCACTTCTTCGATCGTAGTGAATTCACGTCCCTCAACCCGAGCTTTTCCAAGCGCTTCTCCACCAAAGAAAGTATCTATCAAGTTGTAAACCAACTGACTTTCAAATACGATCAGCCCGTGCCCCCTTAATGGTTCCATTCTAAAAACATGAAGACTTGTGGGAACCGGAAGGCTTCTGACAAACTCTGAAAACTTCAATGTATCAAAAGGATTGGCACTAACATCTACATTGGTTTGCAGCAAAGAAGATAATGTTGCTCTAACTTCTCTGGAAAGTCTCTCATTAATAACATCAAACGTTGGCATCCTTGCTCTGACGACTTTATCCTGGCTGGTAAAATCGTAAGCAATGATCCCGTCAACCGCTTCGGGGACAGCCACGTCTGCTTCAGTCTCAACATCACCTGAATCTAATCCGTCTAATAGACTGTCAACTTCATCCTGGGATAATATTTCACTCATAATTTAATCACTGCATTACAAAATAGGTAAAATAAATATTTCTAGCCGTGGCTTTAGGGAAAAGTGAGTTAATCCGTTGGAGCAAATTATATTTAAGCATAATTTTACCCTCGGGGTTTCTCAATTCCAGCCAGGTCATCTTTGCCATTTGTTCGGTGATAATTCCTCTTATCTGTCCTTCCATGGAGTATATCTGTTTTCTATATCTGTGATCGACCAGTTCCAATGCGATGTTAAAACTGACCAGACCTAAACTTGAGCTGCTTTTAAGCGGTATTCGCTCGAATGGCTCGAACTCAACAATATCTTCAAAGATAATTTCCTCTTCGATGCTTATGGACTCCTGAGCCGTACCCGTTTGAACTGTGCCACCTTCCCTGCCCGATATATCCTCATCATTGCTGCTAAAAATCAGCACTAAAACACCGATCCCCAACAACAATAGAACAACAAACGAAGCTGCTGTGATAATGAGTAATTTTTTTGATCCAATAATCGTTTTATACAATCCTTTAAATTTTTCAAGAATTGTTTTTATAATCGATTTTTTCCCTCCATTTTCTGAACCTTGATCTTCTAAATCCTGGTCTTCCAAATCTTGATCATCTTCATCTTGATCATTTAGGGAGTCTCCTAAAACATCTTCCATAGAATCGTCCATGGGATCATCCATAAGGTCATCCATAGGATCATCCAGAATATCATCCATGGAATCATCATTTAATTCATCTAAGATGTCGTCTGCCAAAATAACTCCTGACTTTAAAGGTTCAACACTATTGCTTTCATCTTTGGAAAAGCAATCCTTGTGCCAAGTGTGAAGGTTCTATAATTTAAACTGATATCTGAAGAGCGAAAGTCAACATGAACTCAAGTATAACTGTACTGGCGGGGATTTGCAAAGATTTTTATTTTAGTGAATATCTTTAGGAATTGTCTGAATCATTCGACAAAGAAAAGAGGAACGGCTGTCAAGGCCCTGTAGGAAAACGTCATAAAAATGACAGCGGGCACAGAAAGATAAACTCTCCTGCACCCGCTTTTTATGAACTATAATCTGCTAAAATTTAACGTTTCATTTGGATTACGGTCTGCATCATATCATCAACTGTGGTGATTGTTTTTGAATTGGCCTGGAACCCTCTCTGGTTGGTTATCAATGCTACAAACTCCTCGGAGATATCCACATTTGACATTTCCAGTGAATTGGGCGCCAATGTTCCAAGCCCGTTTTCTCCCGGTTTATTGGTAATCGCACTACCACTGTCGCGGGTTTCCCTGAAAAGATTCCCTCCTTCGTTGGACAGCCCGAAATTATTCAAAAACTTGGCAAGCCCTATCCGGAACAATGGAATCAACTGCCCGTTTGAATAAACACCGGTAAGAATACCATCAGAGGCCACATCCACCCCTTGCAGATCACCTGCGGCATACCCGTCTGCATCCTGAAAAATCGTTGAAGATGATTTTGAATACTGGGTACTTGATAAAGAATCATTCACAAAGTTTATTCCATCATATCTGCTACCAATATTTAGCCTGATATCCGTTTCAGTGCTTCCAAATTCACCGCCTAAAAAATCTGTTGTAAACCCAAAATAGCCCGTATTTCTAATCTCATCCTTTGTAATATCTGTCCAGGCTGTGGAGCCTTTAATATCAAAAAGTATTTTACTTCGGTCACCATACGGAACGGTATTCAGTGCACCGGCCACCAGAGGCGTTTCGAACGTAAAAACAATATCATCTTTATCTGTTTCGTTGCCCGATCCATCCAAATCAATAACCGCCTCGTTTTGGTCTCCCTTTAATGTGGCGTTTGCATACTCTGGCGGAACTTCGTCTGGATCTGTCGAAAATCTAAAAGCATCGCCGGCAGCTACATTACCCACCCCACCCGGATCAACTTCAAATTCAATATCATTGGTCCCGTTGCCATCAAAATCTATCACAATACTATCGTTCGGAGCAGCGCCAGTTGAAAGCAAAGCATCGGAATACTCTGGAGGTGGCGTTGGTTTAATCTCAAAAGAAATACTGCCCGCCGCAGTCAAGGGAGTCGAAAAAGAATATCGACCTATAAAGTTATTTGTAGAGAGGGTATCCGTAACCAAAAATTGGACCCCGTTGGCATCACTATTTGCTGGGTCAACAGTCACGGTACACGAAGCCGGTATACCAGGCGCCGTCCAGGTTGTACCATCCCAATCAAGCGTAATGGCGGCTGCCACGCCAGTCCCATCATGCGTTGCCATAACCCCGGCCCCGAGAACAGTGGACGTTGATATGATACTCGGAGTGGGAGTATTGGTGGGAGAAAAGATAGGATCCACATTGAAAAAATCTTCAGCTTTCGCCGGCATATTCCAATCCCAGGCACCCGCTCCTCCAGCCAAAGCGGGATTCCATTTCACACTGATATCAGAAGCGACCATGTCTATGTCTGCCACATTAGTATAATTAATCGTGGTGGTGTCTAACAAAGCATTGTCTGTTGCCACACCTGCTATCAATGTTCCAGCAGCCTGGGCTGCAGCCGGATTACTCCAGTACCATTTTTCTGCAGTTGGATTCCAGATGATGCCCACATCATCTGAATCCTGATCCATCACTCCTGGATCATTAATCATATATTCAGCATCTTCATTATCTTCCAGCACCTGCCCGGTAAAAGCTACGCTTGCAAGGCCCTGGACATGGAGATCATTCCTATCATTGATATCAAACCCGATGGAATCCGCTGCCACCGCCGACTGGGCAAGTTGTATTCTGATATCGGGTTCAGTATCGGTTGGATCACTGTTAAAGGCCAGATGAATTCTCTGACCATCTGAATAAACTATTTTAGCGTTGCCATATCCAGGGGGCAAATCAGCAGCCGTGATCGGCCCGCCACTATTATCAATATCTTCAAAATTCCAGTTGCTCCCATCAAATTCCAGGCTGAATCCATATCCATCGCCGAGCAATCCATCATAATCAGCAATTTCATATTGGACATCGTCCACGGTATTCGCTCCGTTGGCTGTGAAATTTCCAATCTGCCCGGTGAATTCACTCATGGTAAAATCAAGGATATCCCCCGAACTTTGGGAAAACAATATATTGCCCCGGGCCAGAAGACCTTTAGAGTCCGTATTCTGGACCAGATTCCGATTGTCTTCGTCCGGATTACAGGTCACAATATACTCCCATTCAGTTCCTGACTTTTTATCATAAAATATGGTGATATCATGGGTGCTTCCCAAGGCATCATAGGCTTTTACAACCGTCTGATATTCATATTTTCCAGCACTGATAGCCGTGGTTTCACCCGAATCCCATGCATTTGAAAGAACCGTTGATAGTGAAGCAGCATCCGCATCCAGGTTGGTAATGGCCGTGATCTCCTCACTTTTTTTAGGGGGACTTGTAAACTCGGCAAGGATCAGATCCGTTATAGACCCCACATCGTCTCCGGTGTCCTCATCCAGATTCCATCCCTGAACAACATAGCCTTCCGGATTTACCAACTGCCCTGCCTTGTCAAAAAAGAAATTTCCGGCCCGGGTGTAAAATGTATTTTCGGAGTTAGATTGGCGCACCACAAAAAATCCATCGCCACCAATAGAAATATCTGTTGTATTTCCAGTGGATTCAAAAGATCCTTGGTCAAAATTCTGCGCGATAGCACCCACCGCCATACCACGACCCATCTGGGCTGATCCGGCCTGTGTGGCGACACTCTCGTACAGGGTATCTGCAAAGGTGGTTCTCCCTTTTTTAAACCCAATGGTATTTAAATTGGAAATATTATTACCCGTAACCTGCAGGGCATTTCCCATGTTTTTCAAACCACTGGTTCCTGTAAAAAGTGAACTTGATAAAGACATAATCTCTCTCCTATTTATTAAAAATCAACTTTGTTGATCATTGCTTAAAGTCATTGCAATATGCTTAATTAATCCCCGTAATCGTGGACAAAGCCACCAAACGTCCGGAATCATTAAGCACAAGATACTGACTGCCATTCATATTTTTAATACCAGAGACTTCCTCGTTCACGCCGGTATCAGCAAAACCTGACGCTGTTTTCACCGTGTAGTAGTACATCCCGTCCGGGGCCTGGTAATTTGAGTCTGCAAGCCCGTCCCATTGGACTGAATTTTCTCCTTCAGTGGTATCATCCACTGACAGTGAAATGGTTTGAACAAGGTCATCATAGACATCATAAATCTTTATGGTTACATTCTCGGATCTATCCAGTTCAAATTCCAATTCTCCTCCGGCAACATTTCCATCCTCAACCAGAACAATGGGTGAATTCGAGGATACAGTTTTACCCAGATATGCCATTGCAGAGTCTCCTGTGCCGCCATTTGTCTCGTCTGTATTATCAATGACCGCTGTAACGGATTTGGGGTCCAGCAAAATACCCTCAACGACAAGATAAGCGGTATCATTATTATAGGCGATCCCTTCCACTGTTCCGGTAATACTGGATGGAACATCTTGATATCCCGACCCACTATTGGCCTGAACAGAGTAGTAATAAGACCCATCATCAACCGCATTACCGGCATTATCGGTACCATCCCAAGAGATCAGATGAGACCCGCTGTTTTGCTGACCATTATACAGGGTTTTAACAGTCTTCCCGTCAGCATCTGTAACCGTAATCATTACATCTGAAGGTTGGGAAAGGTTATAAAACCCACCGGACACACTGCCGTCTTCAACATTCATGATGTCGACATTACCGGTCACTTGTTTACCCAGGTATTCCATTATATCCTTATCAGAATCCTGACCAAATGAAGAGGCAAGACTGTCCATGGATTCATTCAGATTCATTAATTGCTCAAGCTGAGAGAACTGGGCCAGCTGAGCAGAAAAATCAGTGCCATCCATTGGATTAAGCGGATCCTGATTCTGAAGCTGTGCCACAAGCATGGTTAGAAATGTATCTCTTCCCAGTGCATCATCTTTCTCTGTTTTTTTTGATTCAGTTGATTGATAAGAATTACTTATTTTTTCAAGTGACTTATTTATTGAGGTTGAAACGGCCATGATAATCTCCTTTTATGCTACGAAATGAAGCGAACCTTCCTGATTTATACCTTCAGAAAGGAATCCAGCACCATTTCTTCCATCTTTGCTGTTCAGATCAGACAATACTTTTTCTCTGTTCTGGCGTCTTTTAGAAAAGTTACCCGCCTGATTTTTTGCATCTGCCATGGACTGTTTAAAATCAGAATCCATGTCCACGTCAAATTGTTCAAGATTCACACCCGCACTGGAAAGAACATTTTTCAACTCACCGGCGTTAGATGTTAAAATATCTTTTGCTGCAAGGCTCTCGGTGACAATATTAACCTTTAGAGTCTCCCCACTGTTATCAATGGTCATCATTAACCGGCCAAGCTCCGGGGGATTTAACTGAATCCGTAAAGTATTCTCACCCTGGTTAATTGCCCGGACAAGACTTTTCGTCACTTGGTTGGTAACATAGGTTGGCAGATTTTTTAACTGAGCATTAGACTTTAAATTGTTCAGATTATCTATCGCGGTATTCGATTTTAAATCGGAGGTGGATAATTGAGAATTTTCAACGATCTTCGTCTCTCCAACCTGACTTTGCTTTAACAATCCTTTGGTTTCCTTTAACTGAGAACCAATCTTATCGGCCGGAGTATTTTCCTTTTCTCCCAACAAGGCTGCCATTTCTTTGGCCACCTCTTTTGAGGATATATCTGCGCTGATTTCGGCTTTCAAAGAAAGTTTGTCTGCTCCAGCTGCAACAAGATTATTCTTAAATTCATCTTTTATCTGGTCAGCTGAAAATTCAAACAACGGCTTTTGGGCTTTCTGTGCATCTGACTGAATCCCCTTAAATAATGCATTTAAAAGATCCAGAGGTTTTTCCCCTGCAATACTTTTTGTCTCTATCTGGCTAACTTCAGATGTCTCAATTTGCCGGCTTGACACATCTTTACGAACAGCTTCAAGTGAGGCAATAAAATCATCGAGAGTAAAAACAGAGGACTTATTCTCTCCTGCCTGTAACCCCAGTTGATTGAGCATTTGCGAAATATTTTTATCACCCGCGTTTGTCTGATAATGATCATGGGAATAAAAGGCAGTTTTTTGAATAGATTTAAGGTTATCAATTATCGTGTCAAGGCTGATACCATTTTCACCCTTATCTGCCAGCTCCAATATGTCCTGAACTTCTTGCTGAGAAATCCCCATAGAAATTAAAATTGATTCTAAAAAAGGAAGCGCGGAAGACGCAATAAAAGTTTCTGCCACCACATCGGTTTGCAAATTATCTTCTAAGGGCAACTCAAAAAGACCATCAAAAATGTCGGCAATTGAAAGTGAATCTTTTTCATTCTCAGATGCAAGTTCAGAAATAAGCTCATCAAGATCGCTCTCTTTAAACCCGGCATTCAGCAACATTTTTTTAAGGGCTTCAAGCCCCTGGCCATCTATGGATATATCTTTCAGATCGCCCTTAGATAGCATCAAGAAAATATTTTTTAATGCTGCAACAAATCCCATCCCTTTTTCCGAAGTCAATTTTTCCGATAAAGTTTCAATATCCTTATCAGAGGACAAGGTTTTAATACCAAATCTTTCCAGAGCAGAATTAACCTGTTCAGATTTATCCTGTAATGAATCGGCTCCAATTGAATTAGACCTAACTGAATCGGACATAGCTGAATCAACCTGATTTGAATCAATTCGGGCTGACACAGACTGGATTCTTTCTAATGTTTTGTTCAATTCTTCAGCAAATGATTGTTTTCTTGAATTTGTATTTCTTCCATCCAAATTTTTCCCATCCGGCATTCCACTTTTGGGAAGCTCTGATTGGATCATATCTGTAAAAACATTGCTGATATCTGCAAGAGTAAAATTCATAAAACACCTTTTAATAAATTTCTTTTTCAAGATAAAATAGCAATGATCATGCCATCGGCAGGGTAGATATTCCTTTTGCTTTGATGTTCAACAGGTTACAAAATTTTTATTCTGAAAGACGATGGGACTTTGGCGGGTTTTTGGAACATATTTCCCTAGAAAACGAAAAGGTATGGGAAAATATTACCGGATAAGGAAAGCTATGATTTTATCTTTTTTTAAAGGCAAGACGCTCACTGATTTTAGCTGCTTTTCCACTATCTACAAAAGAGAGAATCTGAGATGCGGATGCTTCACGCATTCTCAAAAATATTTCCTGGGCAACTTCCAAATTCATTTTATCAATAATTTGAGCAGCACTTTTGGGTTTCATACCAGCGTACGTTTTTACAAGACGACCAATTCTATTCTCATAGGCAGCTTCTTTATCCAACTCTCTCTGGCTTCTCTTTTTTGTCAAAGCAACCATATCTAATGCAATCTGTTTTAATAAAGCCTGATTATTTTCAATTTTTTCATTAACCTGTTCTTCAAACTTTTCCAGTTCTATTCTTCCCTGATCAAGAATTTTTTGCTTTTTTTCTACCATGGCTTTTTTATCTTCAAGTCCTCGCAAAACAACCTTTGCAGGATCTGGGCATTCCGGACATTCCGGACAGGGTGTTTCTTCTGAACTATTGGCTTCACCCTCTTTAACTTGGGCTTTTTCATTCTCTTTTTCAGTCTCTTTCTCATCTTCATCAGCAGCAATAGCTACAGGTGTCTGTATAGACAAGCCTATCTCATTGGTATACAAAAAAACTGACGATAAAAAACAGATAAAAATAATAATGGCTATTTTTTTATATTGTCTCATTAGATATTGTCTCGTTAGATATTATTCGGGCTGTTTTTAAAGATGAAATTTCATCCTGCTCTTTTTGTTCGTTCT
>JAWSVH010000275.1:0-1491 GCA_033852015.1 Desulfobacula sp. | reverse complement strand
GAGTTGATCAGTATGACCTCAAAACCTTCTTCTTTTAAGGCTTTACACGCCTGGGTCCCTGAGTAGTCAAATTCACAGGCCTGGCTGATAATGATCGGGCCTGCACCGATGATCAGTATTTTTTTTATGTCGTTACGCTTTGGCATTTTTAATCACTTCTGCAAACTGGTTAAAAAGATAGGCTGCGTCATGGGGGCCTGGAGATGCCTCCGGATGATACTGAACGGCAAACGCATTGATTTTGTCATTTACAAGACCCTCAAGGGAATCTTCATTCAAATTAATATGGGTCATGGAAGAACTGTCTTTACCGATAGAGTTTAGATCCACGGCAAATCCATGATTTTGGGAGGTAATTTCAACCTTGTTGGTGGCCAGATTTTTCACCGGCTGGTTTCCGCCCCTATGTCCAAACTTGATCTTCATGGTTTTTCCACCCATGGCAATGCCCAAAAGCTGCATGCCCAGGCAGATACCAAATATGGGAATCTCTCCTAAAAGCGCCTTGATGGTTTCAACCGCATAGGTAACCGGTTCCGGGTCTCCCGGACCATTGGACAGGAAAAGTCCGTCGGCTTTTAATTGTCTGATGGTATCAGGATCTGTTTTGGCTGGAAGAACTAAAACCTCACACCCGACATTTTCCAGGCATCGAATAATATTGTATTTAATGCCAAAATCCAGAGCAATAACCGAATGTTTTTTGCCCTTGAAACGCCAGATAGAAGGATCCTTTAACTCATCAATGTTTATATGATCCGGTTGATTGTCTTTCCAGAAATAGGGTTTTTTTGTGGTAACTTTTTCAACAAAATCACTGCCCTGCATGGGCGGGACCTGTTTTGCTTTTTGAACCAGAGATTCTGGATCCAGATCTGATGTGGAAATAACCGCCCGCATGGCACCGAATTTTCTGATATGGCGAACCAAAGCCCGCGTATCCAGATCTTCAATTCCCAGAACATGACTTTTGATAAGGTAGTCCGCCAATGTTCCCTCGGATCTAAAATTGCTGGGGAAATCCTGGTATTCTTTGACAATAAATGCGGATACTTGAATTTTGTCAGATTCGATGTCTTCAGAGCAGATGCCGTAATTACCAATCAGTGGACAGGTCATGGTTACCATCTGGCCATAGTAGGAAGGATCCGTTAAAATTTCCTGGTATCCGGTCATGCTGGTATTGAAGACAACCTCTCCCGTTGATTCTCCAGGACCTGTAAAGCTTCGACAGGGAAATGTTCTTCCGTCTTCAAGCGCTAATAATGCTTTCATAAAATTTATACCTGTTCACCGTCATATTAATATCAACTATCCAAACCATTGCCTGGACAATTACATAATGCCTTATAAATCAAACCTGTCTAAATAACACAATTGGTGTTATTTAGGCAAGTTACTTATTGATGTAGATAAGGTGATTTTTCAATGTTTTTTGGATAGTATGGCAAAGGTAAGCATCTCTAGGTGTTTTCCTTTTTCTTGCAACCT
>JAWSVH010000274.1:0-1438 GCA_033852015.1 Desulfobacula sp. | reverse complement strand
GCTCGCTTAATGTTGGACAATTTTGATCATATAAAGGCATATTGGGTGATGATCGGTGAAAAACTGGCCCAGGTGGCCTTGAGTTTTGGTGCAGACGATCTGGATGGAACCATCATAGAAGAAAAGATCACCCATACAGCAGGGGCTAAATCTGCCAAAGGTCTTACAAAAGATCAGATGGAACAGATGATTACAAGTGCCGGTTTTGACCCGGTACAAAGGGATTCTTTTTACCGTCCGGTAAATTGATGGTTAAGAAAATGAATGATCTAAATCATATAATTGAAAAAATAAAAGAAAACCGTAGAATTAATGTTGAAGAAGGGATGTTTTTATTTCAAAACTCCGATCTTCTGACTCTTGCAGATCTTGCTAACCAGAGACGGTTTTTATTACATCCAGATAAAATCATTACTTATGTTGTGGATAGAAACATTAATTATACCAACATATGCATGTCCGGCTGCAAGTTTTGTGCATTTTTTAAATCTCCAGATCAAAATGAAGGTTATGTAATATCTAAATTAGAATTATCTGATAAGATACAGGAAACCATTGACCTGGGAGGCACCCAGATCCTTTTACAGGGGGGTATGAATCCGGATCTTGATTTCGATTATTATATTGATTTGTTAACCTTTATTAAACGTAAGTTTGATATTCATATCCATGGGTTTTCTCCTCCAGAGATTGAATTTATTGCCAATAATGCATCTTTATCTATCAAAAAAACCATTTCCTTGCTTAGACAGGCTGGGCTTGCATCTATTCCAGGTGGAGGGGCAGAAATTTTATGTGATGATGTCAGGCAACAGGTATCTCCTCATAAATGTAAATCTGATCAATGGCTTGAGGTTATGCGCCAAGCTCATTTACAAGGTATGCGGTCCAGTGCAACCATGATGTTTGGTCATCTTGAAGAACAGATTCATATCTTTGAACACATGGACAGAATACGCCGCCTTCAGGATGAAACCAAGGGATTCACTGCCTTTATCCCCTGGACATTTCAGCCGGGCAATACACAAATCGATGTAACACCCAAAACCAGTGTGGAATACCTTAAGGTCCTGGCTATGAGTCGATTGTTCTTAGATAATATTGATAATATTCAGGCCTCCTGGGTGACACAGGGTGATAAGATTGCCCAGACAGCACTGTTTTTTGGGGCCAACGATATGGGAAGCACTATGATTGAAGAAAATGTTGTCGCTTCTGCCGGTGTCGATTTTATGCTGCCCAAATCAGAATTGATCCGCTTGATTTCCACTGCTGGATTTGAACCTCGCCAGCGGGATTGTTATTATCATCTTTTATGAGTTCTTTTAAAAGTAAAATTGCCCTGATCCATGCTGCCACTAAAAGACAGATCCATCATGCCGGATGGATTATTGTTGATTCAGATACGGTAATTGAAAATGGTTATATAGAAGTTGAG
>JAWSVH010000077.1:0-32521 GCA_033852015.1 Desulfobacula sp. | reverse complement strand
CAGTCAACGGTAAGAATCAGATCGATGTTCTGATCAATAGCATGGTGAATGTGGTCGGTTTGAAGGCTGTAGCCTTCCTTTATCCTGTGTGGAATATACCAGGATACATTTGCATCACAATATTCTAAAAAAGCACTGATTAGAGCGGTGGCTGTGACACCATCCGCATCGAAATCACCAAAGATAAGGATTTTTTCTTTGTTTTTTACTGCGGTGAAGATACGTTTGACCGCCTTATCCATATCTTTTAACAAAAAAGGATCCGTTAGATTCTCAAAATTTGGATTTAGAAAAAAGCGGGCATCTTGTCCATTTGTAATTCCTCTGAATGACAGAAGCGTCGCCAAGACTGGATGGCAGTCCAAGCTTTCACATAGATGATCGACAACCTTTTTATCGGGTTCTAAATATTTGAGTATTGCGTTCATTTATGCACATTTTGAGATTGACATTTTACGGGATTTTACCCATGTTTTTTGTAGTATGGAAAACACATCTTTTGGCATGCCATACGGAAGGTCCACAAAGGAAAATTCCGTATCTATATTGATAATTTTTATATGTTTACTTTCAAGGCCGGATTCGTTTGCTATGGCGCCGACAATGTTTCTTGTTTTTACTCCATGGCTTCGGCCCACTTCAATTCGATATCTTTCCATCCCTTGAACTACGGGTGCGTTTTCGTATTTCTTCAGGTCAGAAATATTGTCCTTCTTTTGTGAAGTCGGAATATCTTTTTGAGTTTTCGCCGTGAGTGTCTTGTCTTCTTTTTGAGGCGTAGAGATTCTTTTTCTCTTTAGCGGCGTGGGTGTTCTTTCTCTTCTTTTAGGCGCCAAGGCACGTTTTGCTGGTTTGGAGGGTCGTTCTTTGCTTTTAGTCGTTGTTTTTGGGTCTTGCTTTGGCAACAGAAAAGGGGTGTCTCCATGGGTGAGTTTGGCAAGGGCTGCAGCAATCTGGATAGCGGGTACATCTTGTTCTTTGGCATATGTTTCAATAATGTTTTCAAACACAGTTAGATCTTGTGTTTCTAACGTTTTAGTGATGGCGTCTTTAAAATCCGTCATCCGTTTTTTATTGATGGTATTGTTGGTGGGCAACTGGATTTCTTTGATCTGCTGTTTGGTTTCCCGCTCAATATTTTTTAACATCCAGCGTTCATTTCGGCCGACAAACAATATCGCCTCTCCTGTTCTTCCGGCTCTGCCGGTTCGGCCTATCCGATGGATATAGGGTTCTACTTTAGATGGCATGTCATAGTTGATAACATGGGAAATCCTGTCCACATCCAGCCCACGGGCTGCGACATCGGTTGCCACCAGGATATCGATATGTCCGTTTTTCAGGCGGTTGACTGTTCTTTCTCTTGCCGACTGGGCAAGGTCTCCATTCAGTGCTTCTGCTTTAAAGCCTTTGTTTTCAAGGGCTTTTGTTACATCAAGAGTGGCGGCCTTGGTTTTGGTAAAGACGATGACACCGTCAAAGGATGCTGCAGTCAGTATTCGGGCAAGTGCATCGGCTTTTCTGGCGCCTTTGATTAACCAGAATTTCTGGACGATGGTCGCAATCTCTTTTTTATCGGACTTGGCGACAATCTCTTTGGGGTTTGTCAGGTATTTTTTGGCAATTCTTCTGATAGGAGTTGGCATGGTTGCAGAGAAAAGAGCAATTTGTGAATCATCTGGTGTTTTGTCTAAAATCCACTCGACATCATCTATAAATCCCATGTGAAGCATTTCATCTGCTTCGTCCAATACTATGCAGAAAAGGTCGGCAAGGGTAATGGTTTTTCGTCGCATATGGTCCATAAGTCGGCCAGGGGTTCCCACTACGACATGAACGCCGCGTTTGAGTTGTCCCAACTGGATGCCATAGCTTTGCCCTCCATAGACAGGTAATACATTTAGGCCTTTCATTCCGGCGCCATATGTTTTAAATGATTCAGCAACCTGTATGGCCAGTTCCCTTGTGGGGGTCAGGACCAAAACTTGGGGACGTTTATTATTAAGATCAATCCGGGATAAAAGGGGTAAGGCGAAAGCAGCTGTCTTTCCTGTGCCTGTTCTGGCCTGGCCAATCATATCCTTGCCTGTATTCAGGTGAGGGATGGTTAATGCCTGGATCGGAGTGGGTGTCTGGTAGCCTACTTTTTGTAAAATAGAATATATTGAAGGGTTTAGATTCATTTCGTCAAACCCGGGTTGGGCGGTATTGTTTTCGGACATAGTATTCCTTGGAAAATGGCTGAGTTTATCAGCTCATGAGGGTAAAATATTGAATTATATAAGAATTTTCATTTTTTTGCAAGGATTAAATGCGTGATCTTTTGAAAAACTCCAAGCGATTGTGCTAGTCAGGTTCTGATTGATTTTAAGTGTTTGAAGTTTTAAACAAAAATGATATATTGCCTGGTTCAGGGAGAAAGGAAGATAAAATAAATGGAAACATATCATAAAGAATATATAGTGGATAAGACTAAAATCGGGTTTATACGGTTTATTTTTGAGGCCTATGAGGGGATCGCAATTGCAACCACCTTAGATGCAAAAAAAGGCCATATCCGATTAGCGATTGCACCGGACCGGTTAGAATCAGCTCAGTTGATTGTTCAAGATTTAAAAAAGGATTTTATGTTTAATGAAGTATAGTGGATTTGCTTATATATATACTATTGGTTGCCAGATGAATGTATACGATTCTGGAAAACTGGCTGCCATACTTAGTTCTGCAGGGTTTGAGAAAACAGATGATATTAAAAAAGCAGATGTTATTGTTTGTAACACCTGTTCAATCCGTCATAAAGCAGAAGAAAAGGCATTTAGTTTCTTGGGCAGGCTTGCCAAGCTTAAGAAAAATAAGCCGGATTTGATTTCTGTTATGGCAGGATGTGTTGCCCAGCAGGAAGGGAAAAAAGCATTTGAAAGGGTGCCATATCTGGATATTGTTTTGGGTACTCAAGCGTTCTCACGGTTTGGTCAACACATCGATGCGATTAAATCAGGCAAACAAAAATTGACAGATACCGCAGAGTCTTCGATGATTTATGAAGGCATGCCGGATATTCCAGATATTAAAGATACTCCAGATATTAAAGATACTAAGGGTGTTGAAGAAAGTCAGATATCAAAATTTGTTACCATTATGCAGGGCTGTGAAAATTTTTGTACCTATTGCGTGGTGCCATATGTCCGGGGCCGCGAACGAAGTCGTAAAGCCCGGAATATTATTGAAGAAATCACTAAGATTGCTGAATCGGGAATTAAAGAAATCACACTGTTGGGTCAGAATGTGAATTCCTATGGAGAAAATGAAGGCCAGATCTCTTTTCCTCAGTTGCTAAAAAAAATAAATGATATTGAGGGAATACAAAGAATCCGTTTTGCCACCTCTCATCCCAAAGACCTTTCAATGGAGTTGATCGGTGCGATCCGGGATTTGGATAAAGTCTGTAATCACCTTCACTTGCCTGTTCAATCCGGGTCTGATCATATTCTTAAAAAAATGAATCGAGGGTATACACGCAAAACATATCTCCAAAGAATTTGTGATCTAAAAGAACAATGCCCGGAGATTGCGCTATCAACAGATATCATTGTAGGTTTTCCGTCGGAAACCCAGGCAGATTTTGATGATACCATGAATCTGATGCGTGAAATTGAATTTGACTCGGTTTTTGCTTTTTCTTATTCGGATCGATCGTCGGCTCCTGCTGCCAAATTTTCTGATCAGATTGATGAAAAAATTAAACGTGAGCGGTTAAATGAATTGTTGGAATTACAGGAAACCTTAACTCACAAAAAGAATAAGAATCTGATTGGGAAAACAATCCCGGTACTTGTTGAAGGTAAGAGTACAAAGAAAAGAGAAGGGTTTGATTTTTCGGACAGTAATTTAGAACAGATGTTTGGTAGAACACCATCTAATAAAATCGTGCATTTCCCGTCTGAACATGCCAAGATAGGTGATGTTGTAGAAATAAAAATAGAAAATGCATATCCCCATTCGTTATGGGGTCATCCTTGCGGAGTATGAGATTCAATGAAAAATAAATCGGTAAAAATCGGTAAAAATGATCCTTGTCCATGTGGAAGTCAAAATAAATATAAAAATTGCTGCCGAAATAAAAAAATAGAAATCAGTATTAAAGAAGAATACAAAAGAAAATATGATATCCGATTAAAAGATCCTGATCAGATTGAAGGTATTAGAAAGAGTGGACAACTTTTAATGTCCATTCTTGACCAGGTGGAAACCATGATCAAGCCAGGACTTAAAACAGATGACATTAATACTTTTGTTCATGAGCAGATTATTCAGGCAGGCGCAATCCCCGCACCTTTAAATTACAGGGGATTTCCTAAAAGTGTCTGTGTTTCAATAAACGAGGTTATTTGTCATGGTATTCCGGGTGAACGTGTCTTAGAAAACGGCGATATCGTTAACGTGGATATCACGCCTATTTTAAATGGATATTATGCAGATGCCAGTAAAACCTTTTTTGTGGGGACACCCACAATGCAAGGAGAAAAAATTGTTAACGTGGCAGCTCAGTCTTTAAAAAGAGGGATTGATGCAATTGTACCGGGGGCAACTTTAGGAGATATAGGGTTTGCGATTCAAAGCTATGCCGAGGCCCAGGGTTGTTCTGTTGTAAGAGAGTTTATTGGCCATGGAGTGGGAATCGATTTTCATGAGCCACCACAGGTCATGCATTTTGGGAAAAAAGGTGAAGGCCTTGCTCTTGTCCCTGGAATGGTATTTACGATAGAACCGATGATTAACATTGGGAGAAGGGATCTGCATGTTCTTGAAGATCGGTGGACTGCTGTCACCGATGACGGGTCTTTGTCTGCACAATTTGAACAGACCATTCTTGTAACAAAGGATGGGTGGGATAGTCTAACGCCTTATGAGCTTTAAAAATGCGGTAATCTTCTTTTACTCCTACGCTTATATTTTATTTATTGGCCTTTCTTCAGCCATAATGTTTCCCATTGCTTTTTTGTTGTTCCTTGTCACATATTTCTTTGATCGCCGTCTGGTTTTATTAAACCTTTTTACTTCTTTTTGGGGCTCTTTGTATATCTGGTGTATGCCGGCCTGGTCGGTGAACATTGTCGGCCGTCAAAAAATGGATATGAAAAAAAGTTATGTTATTGTATCCAACCATCAGTCTCAGGTAGATATACTTGTGCTCTTTAACCTTTTTTTCCCTTTCAGATGGGTCTCCAAAGCTGAAGTGTTTTTGCTGCCTTTTATTGGTTGGAACATGATGATAAATGGTCATGTAAAACTCAAAAGAGGAGATAAGAAAAGTATTAAAAATATGATTGACCAATGTGAGGATTTGCTTAAAAAAAACATTTCCATCACATTATTTCCGGAAGGAACACGTTCAAAAACAGGGATGGTAAAACCATTTAAGCCGGGTGCTTTTATCCTGGCAAAAAAGATGAAAAAGCCGATTTTACCACTGGTGATTAACAATACAAAGAATGCGCTTCCGAAACACTCCGTAATGATCCAGGGTAGGCATAATATTGAAGTAAAAGTCTTAGATGAGATTCCCTATTCTGATTTTGAACATATGGACATTGAGGATATCTCAAGTATGGTCCAGAATATGATTGCATCCCATGTGCAAGAACATATTGTTTTGGAACAAAAAAAATATACCGGCACTTGGCAATAAACAACATATCAAAAGAAGCAATGCCTTTCTACGAAAGACGATTGGAATTGTACCAAAATAAAAAGCCTTTTAGAGATCAAATTCCTATCTGCCTATTGATCGTATTGTTAGGAGATAAGCTTTAGTTAAGAAAAGAGGCAAATAAAGAGGGGGTAGCTTTTACCCTCGAACAGGTATAAATCGCATCAGTCCCCTAAATCTTCGCTTTACTATTGCTCTACTGTTAATTCTATTGATGCGTCCTGGGTAGTTATAAATCCGAGTAAAGGGGTGTTCTAACAGCTCAAATTTCATTGTAAATCCTGTGAAAATTGCGGCCATGGCAACGACTGGGATACATAGTAGGTACAGTTTTTGGGTCATGGATGTTAGTTTGAACACTTCAATAAACATTTTTAGATATTTGATACGATTTTTAAATGTAATTTTTGGCCCTAATATAGCGGTTGGTAATATTGCAAGAAAGGATGCCATTGTTTTTTTAAACTGCTGCGCCTTTTGTCTCAGTTTTGGGTTCTCATGATTTCGATATTTTTTGTATCCATTAATTTTTATTTCACAAAGTCTTAAAATTGAAGGGCCGAGTTGTTTGAAATCTTGATCATAAAAATTACGCTGCATTTTTTCGATCTCATCTTTTTCCATGAATGGATGCTCCATCGTTGAATAGAATCCGGTGCATTTTTTATAAAAGTCCATTCGATCATTTTTAAAGCCTGTTCGAAGTAGATCTTCTTTTATAGCTTTTTCGTATAATGGAGTTCCCGGAAGTGCTTGATAGATTAAAAATTGGCAAAGCGCAGGATGGGTTGTCATGAGACTTGCAAACTCTTTTTGGGCAATCTTGGCACTTTGATAGGGGATTCCTATAATCATTGAGGTTAGGACAGTTATTCCATGATCTTGCAGGTCTTTTATTAGTTGATCTATGTCTCGCCCGTTGTGCTTTTCGTATCCTGACTGTTTACCTTCATATCCAACCCAAACGCCATCAATCCCCATTTCAAGTAGTTCATCAAAACTATATTGAGACAGTGCTTTAGCCGAGGCAAAAGCAAAGGCTGAAAATGAGAGGTCACTTTCTCTACACAGCTTGAGAAATTCACGAGATCTATCTTGGTTTAGCAAAAAATCTTCATCCAGAATGGTGTGTTCCATGTTGGGATCAAGTTGCTTGTGATGTGCCATAAGATCAAAGACATCTTTCCCAGTCGGAAGTAAAGGGTAGTGCTTCTTTTTAAAAAAATGAGAGGTACAGCAAAAGTCACATCCATTTGGGCACCCAAGCCCGCCAAAAACAATTGAGGTGTGAGCAACCGGAAGATTGAAGATGCGCAGACGACTTGAGATATCAGGATGCTTATAATATTTTAGTGGCAGGTGAGTTTCTCCTAAAAGATTTCTCATAAATTGAACACCTTCTTCACGACAAATAGCATCGCATAAAGGATTTAACTCATCATCAGACATAACCGTTCCATATCCACCTAAAACAAGTTTTGCATTTGGAGCGTACTTACGAACGAGTTCACTCATTTTTATCATGTGATGAGCAGTTGATAAAACAAAAGCAATACAAATAATATCGTAGCCCTTTTGAAGCTCCTTAATAAATGTTCGTTTAGAAGGGTAGTGCAATACAGTTGAAGGGGCATCAAGGTTCTCTGAAATATAGTCCAAAGAGAACTGCTTGTGAACAACACGAGGAGAGTAAATATTTTGTGCACGAGTTACCTGACCATGAAGTAGTTCGTAACCAACAGAAGCGGAGTCTCCAACACTTGGGCCAATGGGTTTGCATACTGAAGAGAATAAAATTTTTTGTGTCATAATATCTGTCCGCTGTTAATAATTAGTTTATAATATTTTATGGTTACATATTTTCGATCATAAAATGCAATCGATTCCGAACATTGGCTTCACTCATTCCTGCATCAAAATCCAGGTAAAAAAGATTCATCTCAGGATAGACGGCCTTGATCTTTGTTTCCACACCTTTTGAAATAATATGATTGGCAATACATCCAAAGGGCTGGACACTGATAACATGATGAACATTCTGTTTAGATAAAGCGGCTATTTCTCCAGGGATCAGCCACCCTTCACCAAACTGATTGGTCATGGATAAAATTTGGGATGCATCCTTGGCCATCTGTCGAATATCATCAAAGGCAAGACCATATTTAAATTGTGAAAAAATTGTCTGAATTTTTTCATGGGATGCCGTAATCATCCAGTCAATGGGAGCACCCAAAAGATCGGTCAGCTTTTTCTTTCGAATTCCTGCCTTGATATTTTCCTTATAATTGACCAGATCCTGAATAAAATAATCAACCATGGGTGGCAGAACCGGTTCGATTCCCTGGCGGATTAACCAGTGGACAAGATCCTGATTGGCAAAATAATTATACTTGGCATAACTCTCACCAACCACACCCATCTTTGGAAGCTCTTTTTTATGGACAGGTATTTCATTAAATTCTTTTACTGCATTTTTAAGTAGCTGTAACATCCTGGAATAATTTTTTTTAACAATGGCACTTTTCACTATTTTCATATAATGCTGCCGGACTTTCTGGCTGTGACCAATGGTTTTTTCTCTTGCGGCAACAGCATAATACATCTTTGCAATGCAATCGGCATACATGGTGATAAAAAACAATAATTTAATCTTCGTCAGCCAATTCATCTGGAAACCAGGCTGGTCAACTAATCCGCCGGAAGCGGTAACAGAAATCACCGGGATATCTTCAAACCCGGCATTAATCATTGCCTTTCGAATTAAACTCAGATAGTTGGAAGACCTGCACTGGCCACCGGTCTGTGTAATACCAATGGCAATATCTTTTGGATGATATCGCTCTTTTTTCAATGCTTTTATAACATCTCCAACAACAACAACCCCAGGATAGCAAATATCATTATTGGCATATTCCAACCCTATATCCACAGATTCTCGATCCGGCCGGGGCAGTATCTTAAAATCATATCCGGCGACTTTAAACATGGGTGGCAGATAAGAAGAATAATCTTCTGCAAAAAATGGTGCCCAGATCGTTCTTTTACGGTCTTTGTTTCTAAATCGAAGAAATGGTTTTCTTTTTAGCACAGCAGACTTTTCCCTTTCTTTGAAGTCTGTTAGAGATGCCACCATGGACCGCAACCTTAATCTAATCGACCCCGAATTTGATATCTCATCAACTTTAACCAGCGTGTGGTTTTTGTGTCCAGCCCTTAAAATTTCACGGACTTCATCAATCACCACAGCATCCGGCCCACACCCAAATGAATTCAATTGCACCAGCTGAATGTTATCCGGTTGCCTTGCCACCCATCTGGCAGCATTATAGATCTGGTTAGTATTGGCCCATTGTGTAAGTACCTGCACGCCCTCAAGGGAACCGTCACTTATGGGTATGGCGTCTTCTGTTATAATATCGGCACCTAACTGTGTTAAAATCTCGGGGATTTTGTGATTAATCAGGCTATCCAAATGATAGGGGCGACCTGTCAGCACAATAAGAAGCGTGTTGTTTTCTCTTGCGTTTTTAATGTAGTCAGACCCTTTTAGGTCAATCTTTGCTTTAAATGTCTCACAGGCCTTAATCGCTGTATCAAAGCCTTTTTTAATCACAGATGTTTTTATGCCAAATTGTCTTAAATAATTAATAGATGTTTTTTTAAGCAGGGCATCATCATTAAAATTCACCACTGGTTTATCCAGCGGAACACCAAAACGCTCTTGGGGCTGAATCGCACTCGCGACCACGTCAGCATAACTGGACACAATCGGACAATTATAGGCATTGAGCGCAGCCTTATATTCGTTTTTTTCATACATCACAATGGGAAAAAATATCCGGTCCACTTTTTTTTCAAGCAGATCCTGAATATGCCCATGGACCAACTTGGCAGGAAAACAGATATTATCGGACATCAATGTGCCAAGACCTTTTTCGCTCATTTTAACTGTGGAAGGAGATGATAATTGAATATTGATTCCGCAGGCAGTAAACAAGGCATGCCAGAAAACGAAATTCTTAAAGGTATTCAGGGTTCTGGGTATGCCGATTGTTATTACTGGATCTTTATGAGGCAAAAGATCCCGGTTAAAAATCAGGTCATTTTTAAACGCAACAAAATCAAATCCCTGTCCATGTTCTTTTCCTTTTGCATAATAAAATTTTTCACACTTGTTGCCAGAGAAAAAATTCTTTCCATTGGGGAAATCAAACCGGGTTATTCGGCAATCATTTTCACATCCCTTACAATGCATCTGCCGGGTTTGATAATTATTGATCTGTTCAAGTTGTGAAAGTGCGGCAAATTTCGTTTGAGTCTGGGCCGGAGTCTGGGTCGGGGACGCATATCCATTAAACGCTGTAAGTGCTGTTCCAAAAGCGCCCATCAACTCAGGAATCTGCGTGGCGCCAACTTGCTTGCCTGTTATTTTTTCCAGAACCCTGACAATGGAAGGATTTTTAAACGTCCCGCCCTGCAGAACAATGTGATCTCCCATGTCTGACATGGATTGGAGCTTTAACACTTTAAACAAACAATTTTTCACCACAGAATAAGACAACCCCGCACTGATATCTTCCACAGTGGCATTTTCCCGCAATGCCTGTTTTATCTTGGAATTCATAAAGACTGTACACCGGGTTCCCAGATCACACGGGGCTTTGGCATCACAGGCCATTCGTGCAAATTCTTTTATATTGTATTTTAAAGAACCGGCAAGGGTTTCCAGAAAAGAACCGCATCCAGACGAACACGCTTCGTTGACTTCAATCCGGTTAATTACGCCGTGATCAATAAAAATGGCCTTCATATCCTGGCCACCAATATCCAGGATAAAAGAGACATCCGGGTCAACAAATCGTGCTGCTGTAAAATGAGCAATGGTTTCAACAATTCCATGATCCATATTAAAAGCAGCTTTAAGCAGATCTTCTCCATAGCCTGTGACTGCTGTCTGGACGATCTTTAAATCAGGCTTTAACGCCTCTAACTGTTTTCTGAATTCCAGCAACCCTTTAATGGCGGTTTTTACAGAGTTTCCACTATTGTTTTCATACCAGGAAAACAGTATTTCCCTCTCTTCTCCGATCACCACGATTTTCGTGGTGGTAGAACCAGAATCCACCCCAAGAAAACAAACCTCACCTTTATAATTTGCAAGATCACAAAAGGTTACCTTTACAATTCCAGATGTCTTTTTCCAATTTAAAAAATGTTGCTTATTTTCAAATAAAGGGTCTATACGATCTTTTATTTCTATTGTCTGTCCCTGACTGTTTTCAAACAATTCAATTAAAGAGGTTATCGATAACGGTTTAGAAGGGTATTTATCGAACATGGCAGCTCCCATGGCCGGTATCAGCTCTGAACGTTCCGGCATGATCATCTGGCTTCGGGGGATTTTAAGCACCTTTAAAAACATGTTCACTAGTTCTGGTAAAAAGGTAAACACACCACCGCACAACAATATTTTCGGATGAATCTGCATTCCCCTTGCCAGGGAATTGATGCACTGAACTGCCACTGCATGAAATATAGATGCAGCAATGTCTGTATGGGGAATATTGCGGCTGAACATACTCTGGACATCGGTTTTAGCAAAAACCCCGCAGCGAGAAGCCACAGGATAAATATGATCATAATCTCTTGCAAGATCATTCAGTTGAAATGGCGTAATACCCAGCAAAGTCGCCATTTGATCTATAAAAGATCCCGTTCCACCGGCACAACTTCCATTCATACGGATATCCGGTGGTTTGCCCTCTTTAAAAAAAATAATCTTTGAATCTTCACCACCAATATCCATGGCAGTTTTAACATCAGGGTATTTCTTTTTAACGATCTGGTGAGTGGCAATCACCTCCTGGACAAAAGCTGTGCCTGTCTTTTTTGATGTTCCAAGTGCAGCTGACCCGGTAAGCTTCAAATCAAGACAACATGCTTTTTCCTGCTCCATGATTTGATAGAAAAATTCAAGAACTGTCTTATAAACCTTGGCATGATGCCGCTGGTAATCAGAAAAAACAAGGCGATTATCTTGATCCAGCAGAGCAATTTTTGCAGTAGTAGAACCAATATCCAACCCTGCCCTGTATGTTTTAATCTGATCCATTTTTTGTCGTCTATTTTTCCCCAATGCCAATCAACCGCTAAAGCTACCAGCGGGCCGCTGTAATGTAAACATACCAAAGTATGGTTTATAATATTTTTTTTAAGGTTGTTATTGGAAATTAAGAGAGGCCCAGTTCTTTGGCTATTAGTATGGCGTGAAACCGTCTATTTACACCCAACTTGCTGTATATATTGAGATTGTGCCACTTTATTGTTGAAATTGACAAGAAAAGTTTATCCGCAATTTCCTGGTTTGACAGTCCATTTTTTAATAATTTTAAAATTTCCAGTTCTCTGCGGCTTAACTGTTCAAACAATTGATTTTCAGAAGAAATCTCTTTTCCAGACGGTTTAATCTTAATTTTTTGTTCTGCTTCAATTTTATCAAGGACCTTTTGAATGAATGGATTGGCTCCTTTTTTTATTATGATTTTTTTTAAAAGAGTGGCCATGGGCTTGCCTTCGTTAATAAAAACCCTAGTGATTTCTTCTGGATCTGCTAATATCAGTGCCTGGTTTAAGGTACTTTCAGATGCCTCATCGTCTTTCATTAAACTGAATACCAGTGCTTTTAATATCAACAGTTCAATGGTAACCAGATTCAGTTTATTTGACTGGGCGCTTTCAAGCTTTGTTTCAATAAAGAATAAGATCTCTTTTGGTTTCATGATTCCACTTTGGGGAGAAAGGAGACGAGCCTGGATAATGTACAACCGAATCAAGGTCAGTTGTGCAAAAAACTTCCACTCCTTCTCATTTGGAATTAAAAAGGTCCTATTGTTTTCTGTGAGGATAAAGAGATACTCTTTTGCTACTTCAAGGGCGGCTTTTATGTTGTGCGCATCATCATTGTTTGAAGATAGTATAGAATAGATACGAAGTGATGCCGAAAAATATGATGTCTTGTAACATGAGCGCTCCAAGTACTCAATTTCTGACAATAAAGGTGCAATTTCATTCTTTTCATGCTTTTGAGACAACACAATACGTAACTGCAATGCCAATATTTCTATAATATGATATGCGACTGAATAATAACGCATTTTTTGCAATCCATCTTTCAGAAGCTCTTTTGCATTAACAAGATCATCTTGTTCATATAAGTTGCGCGCAATTGAGAGGTTGAAAAAACCAAAAATATCAGCGTATGTTTCCTTTGTAGTAAAAAACCTTTTTGTAAAATATTCATCTGCTTTACGACAAATTATCAAGGCCTTATGAAGCGCCCCCTTTTTTTGGGAAATTGATGCCTGGCCAATAACGGCTCCTGCGTAGCTAAGAAAGTCTTTTGCTTCCAGCGCATATGATTGTCCCAATTCATAATATTTAAATGCATTGTCATAGTCTTCAATCAGGCGATACTCCATAGCCAACTGAACGCTTACGATAGGGTGAAGCCCTGATGGATTTTGACCTAAATTATCAAGCAGTTGATTCCCCTTGTCAATGAACTCATAAGAATCTATTCCATCACATTTATCTACATATAATAGTTGCAGACACTCTATATAGATAGGCAACAACATATATGCGAGAAGTTCATCAGGATCATCGGGCAAATTTTTTCCATTAAAGCGTTTATCATAAGCTTTTCTTGTTTTTTTAACTAGTTGTTTTATTTTTTTATTTTTTGACTCACTTCTATTTGAATAAAATTGACTGAACACTAAAATCCAGGCATATGTATTATTAATTACAGGATTTTCATCTAGGATCTCAGATGGGAGCGATTTTATCCAGTTGAGGAGTTTTTTAAATTGACCACTGCGAATGCAATCAAGTGAATTAAGCTCAATGATTTTTGCTGCAAACTGTGTATGATTCGCATGCATGGCATGTTGAAATGATTCATCAGGAAAATTATTTTCAAAAAACCATTGATACGCCTTTTCATGTAACCCATTGATCTGATCCGGCAGCAATTGTTGGTCCAGTTTGGCTCTTAAAGCTTTTGTGAAGAGATGATGATATCGATACCAGTTCTTTTTTTCATCGATTCGGGTTATGAATATATTTGCTTTATATAATTCATCGAGTATGGACGCACTATTTTGTTCTCCAGTAACTGTATCGCATATGGAACCGGATAAACGATCCAATATTGAAGTTTTTATTAAAAAAATTCGAACTTCTTCGGAATGGTTATCAAGGACTTCTTCAATGAAATATAACATGAGGTGTTGATTAATCGTATTAACCGAACTATCCATACTAAAGTCATTAATCCGCCCTGGTTTTGTTTTTAATGCAAGTGCAACAATCTGCAGGCCGGTGACCCATCCTTCAGAACTAGTAATTAAATTGTTCAGCCGTTTATTATCAAGCCCAAGTTCCATGGTGTCGTTAAAAAAACGATTAATTTCTTCGGATGAGAACCGTAAATCATCTGAATAGAATTCGGACAAATAGCCTTTGATCCTCATTTTGCTCATGGCAATGGGTGGAACCGTGCGGCTTGAAATGACCAAATGAAATTTATCCGGAGCATTTTTAATAAAAAATTTAATCGAATTGTGTATGGTCTTATTTTTAATGAGATGATAATCGTCCAAAATTATAATGAATTTTGTATTTGATTCCACCATATCGTTAATTAAGGTAGTAATGAGTAGATTAACGGATTGTTCAATATCTGTTTTTTGGAGCATTTCAAGTGCGGATGGATCGATCTTGAGTTTGAGTTTTTGGAACGCGGCAATAAAATAAGTCCAAAAGACAGACGGATCATTATCACTATTGTTTAAAGATATCCAGCCAACCGGTTGTGGGAGTGTCTTGATCCATTGAGCCAGACATGTTGTTTTGCCAAAACCCGCAGGGGCTGATACGATAGTTAGCTTCTTTTCAATTGAATTGGTTAAATGGTGAGTTAATCTAGGACGATTTAATACATTTGTTTGATTGAATGTAGGAATAAATAATTTAGTTTTTAGTATTGGATTCATCTTGAGTTTTTTCTCACCATTAAATTGTGTGATAATTTCAAAAGCCTGAACAACGATTTATACTAAAATATAGTTAAGTTTTTACCTTGCTCCCATTTTTTTGATAGTCCTAAATTAAAGAAGTAGATATTAAGATATGATATATTTGTCAACAAAAAGAATGAGATACCCAGGGCTGATATCTTTTCTGTTTTAACGATGCTTGGGCAGAGTAATCCATCTGTCCATCTGACAAAATAATGTATCGATTTGGCAAATCCATACTTGAGTATGGCTATGGTAATAATGAATCAACGCCACCGTGATTATTGCCATATTTACATTAAATATAAGCGGGTTACTATATATTGGATTGTTTTATGATTTTTAAAATCCATACTAAAGGATGTTCACATCACAAAAGCTTATTGATACTTTAATCTTTCATTATGCAGCTTTTAAGGAAAATAGTGAAACTACTTTTTACCCGACAACGGCATTATTGTTTAAAAGTGGTTACCAAGGTTTAAAACACGGTTTCGCTATAAAATCAACGATTGTTGATTGATGTAAACAGGAGATAAAAGGTAAGGAGATTGATCATGAAGAAGGGTAAACGTTTATTATTGGGGCTATTTTCATTGTACCTTGTTCTAGCACTTGTATTTTTTACAGGTCTGGGTTGTGAAGACCCTCCTACTGGTGCGCCAGATGAAGAAGGTGAATTCACTGAGTGTTCTTATACTTCAGGTCTTTACGATTCTGATTACTCAAGTGCAAAAGTGTTCTATCCATGTGAAACCGAATACGGACCATTTGCAGGAACAACCATGACTGGCGGATATACAAATACCCGCAGTGATATGGACTGGATATCTGAACATCTTGTAACACACGGATACATTGTTATTGCAATGACACCGAACAATAATCTCGGAACTAACGGTCAATGGACAGACGCTCATAAAGCTGGTATTGCCATGCTGAAATCCGAAAATACTGAGTATGGTAGCCCGATTTACGGACTTGTGGATACCAACAAATTGCAGATTTCAGGTTATTCTAAAGGCGGCGGCGGTGCTCTTCTGGCTGCAGACGATCTCGGTTCCCAAGTCAAATCTGTAATCCCAATGGCGCCTTATATGGATTTTGGTTACAGCTTAAGCGGAATTACAGCTGACACCATGATTCTCATCGGTACTTCTGATGCTGTTGCTTCTCCTAGTGCTGCTGAGGACATGTATAACGACCTACCTGACAACATTGAAAGAACATGGGGGCTCTTTGACGGTGTTGGGCATCTGGAGTGGGACAACAGTGCAAGCACAACAAACCATAATCACATGAAAACTTATATCACTTCCTGGATGAAAGTTCATCTTGACGGAGATGCGACATACGAGCAATATATTGACGGCAGCCAGAGCTGGTTTGATGAATTTGCTCAGAATGCGGATACTGGTGGAGGTGGATGTAATTAATTAATTGTAAGTATTGACTTACATCTATTAACCGTATTAATAAAAAAAGTCCTTTCCTTATGAAAGGGCTTTTTTTTTCTTGTAATAAACCAATATAATCTGTCAAATCTCTTCTAGGGATTATAGTCAGGGATGGTAAGATATGTTTCGTTATTTAGGGTTGGCATCGGAATATCCATTTTTAAACTTTTTTGGTGAAATTTTATACTATTCTTTAGCTTTTATCGCCGTCGCTATTGTAATGGCCGCTATTTATAAAAGATTGGTGTACACTGGACACGATAAAAAAAAAGTAGCTCTTTTCATCCTGGTGTATCTTGTTATGGGATTTCCGTCAGCATTTCTTGGTTCACATGCGGCCGGCATGTTTTATGAACCCATGAACAAGTGGAGTTTTGACCTTTTATGGCATAAAATTTTGTCCGGGGGCTCTCATACGTTTCATGCCAGTATAATACTGCCCTTAATCCTTCTGTCAATTTTTACTCTTATTAAAAAATACCGGTATTTTGAGGTGATGGATACGGCATTTTTATATATTCCAATCGGTCATGCCGTTGGAAGGGTGGGGTGTATCATCATTGGATGTTGCTGGGGAAGATCGTGTACCCTGGATTTTATGGGTTTTCATACCCGGTTCATCAATCCGGTTCCTCTTTACTCAATCTTGATGAATATATTCATATTTTACTTTCTCAAACGGCTATATACAAAAATTTATATGAATTCGGAGATGCAAAAAAAATATGAGGGTGCTGTTATGGCCTCTTATTTGATGCTCTACGGTTTTGGCAGGATTATTCTGGAAATGTTTCGCCGAGAAACAAAAATTGTATTTGCATTGACCCAGGCGCAGATCATTATGATTTTATTCATTCTGATCAGTTTGATCCTTTGGTGGGTTATCCGATACCGCAGACGTCAAACAGTTGCCGTGGGTAATATAAATCCTGTAGACAGATTCGAAATAAATAAATTGTTTTACCTTTTGGGAATCATTGTTTCCAGCCTGGCGGTTATCTCGGTATACCATCACCTGACATATCGAGTGCATATCTTGCCGTGGCTGTTTCGTGAGGCTACCTCCTTAACGGATGCATACAGTAGAATTTTCGGTTATGTGCCGATGATGATTTTACCCATACTAGCGATATATTGGCTGCAAAAAATAAATTTTCCGATTTTGCAAAAATTCAAATGGAATCGTTTCTCCAAGGTGTTTTATCTTGGCCTTGCCGTAAGTATTTACTATTCAATTGACCTTCTTATTCTTAGAGAACCTCAATTAAGAGGACTTGCATTTTGGTCTCCTGTTATCATATTGAGTTTGATGAATGCAATTTCAGAGGAGACTCTATATCGGCTTGGAATTTTTTCTCTCTTCCGGAATGCGGGTTATTCCAAACTTGTTTCCATCACCATCCAGAGTCTGCTTTATTCTCTCGTCCATTTTATGATATCACCGACTTTCGGTGTGCTTTCTTTTATATATGGATTCTTACTGGGCGTCATTATGGATCGATCCGACAGTGTGACACCATGCATTATATGTCACTTCGTAATTGATATTGGATGTATCGGATTACCATTGCTGGCGTATTGATTTAAATCAGATGGACAACGGTTTAAAAACCATTTTTTTGGGAAAGAGGGGGGAAGGGACTTGAGTTATTCACTGGCCAGTCGTTTGAACAGTATCGATGCATTGAGAGGGCTTGCTGTTTTATTCATGATTGAACAGCACATTATATACTGGCTATGTGCAAGTCTGAGAAGCAGTCAATTGATCCAGGTGCTTGGCGCCTTTGGTGGGTTTGCGGCACCGATATTTATTACCTTGTCCGGGTTGGGGGCTACTCTTGCCTCATACAGATATGAAACTTTCGACCGATTAGTGATAACCAGAGGAATCGGAATCCTTTGTTTTGGTTATCTTTTAAATATTCTGGCCCCGAATTGGTTTGCCTTTGAATCATGGTATGTGCTTCATATAATTGGATTTGGAATGTTGCTGTTTCCGGTTCTTAAAAGATTTTCTTCTCCACATCTTGTGATTCTGCTGATTATAGTTCTTATTGCAACCGTTGTCATTCAAACCTCTTGCAAAATACCTTTATCATTGCACAACAAACACATGTCGGATCCAAATTTGCTTTTGGGATTTTTGCAATACGCGCTGGTTAAAGGATATTTTCCCATATTTCCATGGATTTCTTTTTTTATCGCAGGGGTTCTTTCGGGAAGATGGTTTATGGAAAAAAAAATAAAAAATGTGCTACGCCTTGCGATGATCCTCCTTTTTTCAAGCGCCATTTTATCAGCCGTCTATTTTATTGGGCCAGAGTTCGCAATAAGAGGCGTTTTTGTAAGAGTGTTCAGGGTCGGGCCCACATTTTATCCTTCATTAATGCCCATGAGTACTTTTTTGATATCCACGGCCTTATTTTTTATTCTGGGGTTTGTGTTTCTGGGATCGAGAATCAATTTCAAATCCTCTAATCTTCTTGTGTGCCTTGGAAGATTATCCCTTACTTTTTTGATGATTCATATTGTAATTATACGGGAATCAGCCATAAGATTTCATTTCTGGCGATCTTTTTCGACACTTGATACACTTTTGTTTACACTGGCAATTCTAATAGTTTTTTCATTCCTTGCACTGTTCTGGAGACGGATCGAATTCAGATTTGGTGCAGAATGGCTGCTGCGTAAAATTTCAGGATGATGGTCTGTTTGATCTCAAGGTGAATAGATAATCCTGAATCCTTTCTGCAATCTCCTCCTGATCATTTTTTTTGCAGATTTCCAGGGCCAGCTCAGCTGTATTGATGGCTTTAGTAATATTGTTATCCGATCCATAGGAAACTGCCAGGGTATACAGAAGCAGAGGATCTTTGTATTCGGTAATTTCACAGGCTTTTCTTGCATATTGAATGGCACTTTTAGAATTTTTAATGTTTTTATCAGTTGATGTGATAAAAAGCCAGGCGAGTGTATTCAATGGACCAGCACTTTTTGGCTGAAGCCGAACAGCTTCTTTCAGGTGAACAATCGCCTGGGAATAGGCCTGTTTTTGAAAAAGAAGATTCCCGACATTAAAGTGTGATTCAGCCAGATCCGGCTGAATTCGAAGCGTTTCCTTGAAGTGAGCTAAGGCTTCATCCCGCCAGTTTTGCTTAAGATAAGCATGTGCCAAGTTGCCGTGAGCCAGGAGGAAATCCGGTCGGTTTCGAAGTGCTTCTTGAAAATGCTTGATGGCTTTTTCAGTTTTTCCCTTTTGAGACAGTAAAAATCCAAGGTTGTTCTGGCACTGGGCGTTATCCGGATTTATCCCAACAGAAACGGAGTAGCATGCAATCGCATCTTCAACCCGGCCTTCTTGCAGATAAAGTCCGGCCAAATAGAAAAAGGAGAGCGCTTTATCCGGAACTGTTTTGATTTTTTCTGTGATGACTTTTATCTGAGTCTTCCGGCATCTTGACAAGAGTTCCTGATCTTTAAACAATTGGTCGTCCAGCACATTATTCTCACAGTAGGATTCAATTTGTTCATAGAATTTTTGTTTCTGGAATTGATCAGCCCTTGTCAGATCGACCATGTTTTTAAAAGGAGCATATACGGAAAGTGCATACGTCGCAAAATCGATCTGAGCGTCAACATTTTTTTTCATCCGATTGTGTACGGTCTTTGTATCCGGACTCAACCACATTTTAGTATAGATGTTTTGCAAAATGGATTTTTGTGTTTCATTGTTCTGGTACATCAACCGAGGTGCTGCATATTCGAGAACGGGTCGGTTATCTGTATTGACAGGTCCTTTTCCAAAAAGCCCGGTCAGATCCTCCGATACGATCAGCTTGAAGAACAGCTCTGGATAGTCGAGACGGATATTGTTGGATTTTTGTGTATACTGAATATTTTTTCGGGCCTGCTCCAGATTTAATCTGGATTTGTTTTTCAATCCGATGAGGAGATAATCTTTTCCCAGTCCAGAAGGCTCCGCAGAAACAAGAGCGCTGTTTGGAAAAACTTGCGCAAACGTTCGCCCGACCAGAGCAAATGTGGGCCAGTCCATTTGGTAGCAATGGATCCATTGCACGTATATTCCGTCATCATTGAGTTTGCTCTTTGCCAGTGAAAAGAAATTTTTAGTAAACAGTGATGCCATACCGGCCATCCAGGGATTGGATGGCTCGGATATGATGACATCGTATTTTTTTTTGGTTAGCGTCAAATGGGCGAGTCCGTCTTGAAGAATTATATTTGTTCTGGGACTTTGGGTTACATTATTATTCCAGGGTTTAAAAAACCGACTTGCCTCAACAACGCGATCATTGATATCAATAACATCAAGTTCTTTTACCGGATAGTGCAGAACTTCCCCGGCAGTGATCCCGCTTGCAAGACCCAGCACCATGACGTTTTTAGGATCACGACTGAATATCATGGGGAAATGTGCCAGCAGCGTTTGTGTCTTCATATCTCCACGGGAGGAGGCATCCATTTTACCACTGTTTGCCATGGAGTATTCCAGATTTCCAAAAGGGTCTGGATACTTCAATACTGTTGTAAAACCGCCGATTCCGTCACCATAATACTCCAGTGTGCCACGTTCTGATCGAGTGAGTATTTCCGCTCCTTTTATGATTGAATCAAGCCAACCTGTATTTTCAATGGCTTCCTTTATTTGAATTTCTTCGAACCTATGATATTTGCCAACTGACAGAAGATGCCGGTTCCATGACGGGAAATGAAAACAAAGAAATATTCCTGTAGTTAGTGCGGTAGCAGATAGAACCCATTTGTACAGCGGTTGTTTTTTTTGGCTCAATATAATGATAAAGATTGTTATGGGGGTAAGGATCTGGATTGCTGTGACGAGGCGCAAACCGTTTTCTTTTCCAATAAGTGGCACAAGGATGAATCCTGCACAAAATGAACCCAGTACCGCACCGATGGTATTAACTGCATAGGCAAACCCAATGGATTTTCCCACCCTGGAAATGGATTTGGTATAGATTTTTCCCACCAGAGGAAACGCTGCCCCGAGGCAAAACGTCGGGAAAATCATAAAGACAAACAAAGCGATGGCTTTGAATACATTTTGAAGCGCAAAATGATCACTGTAGCTATAGATGAGTTTTGCAAAAAAAAGCTGGCTGTTTCCCATCACCTGACTAATGCCTAATGCCAGAAAACCGGCAATAATTTGAGTAAATATCAGGAGCCGGAGCGGATTTTTGGTTTTGTCTGCCAGCCACCCGAAAAAGATGTTTCCCAATGCAAGGCCGACAATAAACGTAACGAGAACAATTGTAAAAGAATAGGTTGTTGGACCAACAATCAACCCTAAAAGCTTTGTCCAGAAGACTTCATAGGCCATTGCACAAAAACCGGAGACAAGGAAAATTACCAGTGCTCCATTTGTTTCAAATTGATCCTTTGAAATATTTATTTTTTTGGAAGTCTCTTTTGGGTCAGATGTCTTTTGCAAATTTTGAGTCTTCACAGACTGTTTTGTATTCGAGATATATTTTTTACTGATCCTCAAACAGATCAGGCCGATAACACAGTTTATTGCTATCGCAAAGAACATGGTTCCCCATACACCCAGATATTGAATCAGCCAAAAGCCGCATAATAGTGCGCCTGTGGCAGCGCCTAATGTATTCAAACCGTATAGTCGGCCTGTCTTTGTTCCCAGGTGAGAAAGCTTGCTGACATAAAATTTACATAGTATCGGGAGGGTCGCACCCATACAGATAACCGGAAGTAATAACAACATCAGGGATCCAGCAAAGATGAGCAGGTTATAAAAAATGGTATATTCAAAAAGAGTGTTGTAAAGGAGGGCATAAAAATATTTGAATACCATCAAAAGTAATGGAACAAGGAGTCCATAAAGACCGATCACAAGTTCAAGTATTCCGTATGTCTTTATAAGTGACGCTTCATTCAGCCGGTCGATCTTTCGGCTGGCAATATAACTTCCAAGCCCCATTCCTCCCATGAAAATAATAAGAATGATGCAGACCGCAAAGGGCGCACCACCAATAACCCTTGAAATCAGACGCATCCATATGATTTCATATATAAGCCCGGATAGCCCGGATAGAAAAAAACAGCTTAATATGAGACCAGAAAAATTTTTCATTTGAGTTTTTGGTAAGTCTTTTTTATTCATTTTCGTACCTATAAATAAGGATTTTAATATACTGAATACTGAATGTATTTTTCATAGCACAAGCAGAAGGAAAAAGGAACATAAGATATAAGCGTAGAGCACCTTTGGGACATCATTAATCATTATCCGCCAACACGACTACGTTCTTATATTCCTGAATTGTGCACTTTCCCAAAAAATGTTGTCGGGGTTAAACCACATTTTTTAGGTTATACCATACCTGTTCACAGTGAACAGGCGTTTTCCATCATGCAAAAACCATTGAAACAATTTTATAGAAATATCCATTCGGTCTGATTCGGTTATTTTTTTTCGCCGGTAAAGGGCAGCACAATCTTTAAAAAGAGGGATTGATGCAATTGTACCGGGGGCCACTTTAGGAGATATAGGGTTTGCGATTCAAAACTATGCCGAGGCTCATGGTTGTTCTGTTGTAAGAGAGTTTATTGGCCATGGAGTGGGAATTGATTTTCATGAGCCACCACAGGTCATGCCTTTTGGGAAAAAAGGTGAAGGTCTTGTCCTTGTCCCTGGAATGGTATTTACGATAGAACCGATGATTAACATTGGGAGAAGGGATCTGCATGTTCTTGAAGATCGGTGGACTGCTGTTACCGATGACGGGTCTTTGTCTGCACAATTTGAACAGACCATTCTTGTAACAAAGGATGGGTGGGATAGTCTAACGCCTTATGAGCTTTAAAAATGCGGTAATCTTCTTTTACTCCTACGCTTATATTTTATTTATTGGCCTTTCTTCAGCCATAATGTTTCCCATTGCTTTCTTGTTGTTCCTTGTCACATATTTCTTTGATCGCCGTTTGGTTTACAAGTTACCCACGAAAAGTGGACACCCTAACTAATTAGGTTTATATCTAATTTGGAGGTGTCAAAATGACAAAGAGAAGAAAGTACTCAGAATCATTTAGAAAACAAGCCGTAGAATTGGCAGATTCTCCTGATAGGACTGCTGCTGATGTGGCACGAGAACTTGGGATCCATCCAGGGCAAATTTATAACTGGCGTACTCAATTTAATAAACTTTCTAAACATCAGTTCTCTATTGTGGATGGAACAAATTATTCTATTGCTGAAAAGGCTGAGATTCGAAAACTCAAAAAACAAGTTGCTGAACTTCAGGAAGAACGAGACTTCTTAAAAAAAGCAACGGCGTACTTTGCAAACAACGACGAATAAAGTACGCCTGTATTAAGTCGTATCGATTTGAGTTCCGTATCACAATGATGTGCCGATTGCTTAAAGTATCACGGTCTGGATTTTACGCTTTTTTAAAACGCCCTTTAAGTATGAGAACCAAGCACCGGGAATTGGTTAGTAATGCTGTTGAAAATAATTTTGAACTCTTCAAAAAGCGTTATGGTGCACCACGCTTGGCAACAGAACTTAATGAGCAAGGTATTAAATGCAGTATTAACCACGTCGCCCTTTTATTAAAAGAAAAAGGGCTGCGGGCAAGAAACGGAAAAGGGTTTAGGTATCGGGCACGGGTTGAAGCAAAAACACATGTTAGTGAAAATCTTTTAGCCCGAAAATTCGAAGTTAATAAACCCAATTGCAAATGGGTATCAGATATTACATATATCAGAGTCGGTAGAACCTGGCTTTACCTGGCGGCTGTTTTAGATTTATTCTCCCGCAAAATAATTGGCTGGGCCCTTGATAACCATATGCGTGAAAGTTTAATATTAGAAGCTTTTAATATGGCTATATCATCCAGGAATATTAAAAATACTGTTCTATTACATTCAGACCGCGGTGTGCAGTATAGAGGAAATGAGTATCAGCAGGCATTAAAAGCAAACAATGTACAGTGCAGCATGAGCCGTAAAGGCAATTGCTGGGATAATGCGGTGATGGAATCCTTTTTTAGTAGGCTAAAAATTGAACTCATTTATGCAGAGTGTTACAAGAGTGTGGAGGAAACACATACCGGACTTTTTGAATATATTGAAATTTTCTACAATAGGAAAAGAAGGCATTCTGCAATTGGCAATATTAGTCCTTATGAATATGAACGACGGTATAATCAATTAAACGTGTCCACTTTTTGTGGGTAAGACCAGTTTTATTAAACCTTTTTTTCCCTTTCAGATGGGTCTCCAAAGCTGAAGTATTTTTGCTGCCTTTTATTGGTTGGAACATGATGATAAATGGTCATGTGAAACTCAAAAGAGGAGATAAGAAAAGTATTGAAAATATGATTGAGCAATGTGAGGATTTGCTTAAAAAAAACATTTCCATCCAACCAGAGTCCATTTAATATTCCCAATACATTTTCCCCAAGTCTATCCGCTATAGAGACAAAATCAACTTTGGCAATTTGGTCGCAATAATTATTGTAGTATTTTTTCATTCCCTCTTAAGTGAGGTGTTTATATTCCATCTTTCTGTAAGTTAATAATTTTATTGACTCTTACATCAAAACTTTCAATGTTTATCCCTTTTATTGACATTTTCTCAAATAGTTCCATCAGTTCATCAGAATGTTTAATGAGTTTGCCGCTTGTCAGATCGAAATGTCTGAATTCGATCCAAATCACTGATTTCAAATATTTGCGGTTCTTGTCAAGCATCACTCCTTCCATCAGAAGGGAGTCGCCATTGTATTTAATAAGGCTTGTTCGAATAGAAATTATTTCTCTAAAAAAAACTGGAGATATGTATGTAATTTTAGTTTTTGAAATAACCCAGTTTATGTTTAACTGCTTTTGTCTTTCATAAATATCAAGATTATAGTGTTCAGCCAAATGATCTTCACGAACGTTTATAAAATAATCTAAATATCTGGCATTATTCAAATGCCCAAATGGATCGCAGTCCTGGAATCGAATAGCAACATCAGTTACCGGTTCTTTGTTAATATCTTCGCAACGCATCATCCGAGTCTCCTTCCTTAATTTTTCATAATTTCAAACAGGTCAAAGTGAATCTCTTTTTCAACCCTTATTTATCAGTCTATCAATTACTTTACATCACCCATTTGGGGGGTTTTAATTATTTGTTCTTATATCTTTTGATTCTAATGAATGATAAATATTTTTAATAAATTAAGTGTAAACGCTGTAATGCAGGCTGCAGTGTTGGCAATACAAAACTGCTTCAAGTCAAGACAAGTAGTCGCGACTTTTGAATTCTTTAAAAAAGCGATTATTGGAAGATCAAAGCATGGGTGAAAGCTCAGAATTCATGACCCAACAATAATAGACATAGTCTGCACCATAGCAGAATGCATATTTGTTGTTTTTTATCTCCAAGAAAGTGTAATTCTGGCAATATCGGTTGGATCAATTTTTTGTATTGGTACTTTATAGAGTTGAGCAAGGGCCGGTGATCAAAATACAATACTATTTATTATATACTTGAATCTTAATTTGTTTGAATATAATCTGAGATTTTAAATGCATAGCTAATTGAGCCTTTACTAATATGGAAAAAAAATATTCAGGAAAGCAAATAAATAAAGCTGGTGACTATCTTCGTGATTTTGATAACATTTTTGATGATGAAAAACGGCTTTTTGCAGGTATGGATGTCATTTCATATTGGCGATTATGTCATGCTGGAGCTCTTGAAACTGCTTTTGATTATATCCAATCTGTTGTAAGAAAAATTGATCAAAATGCTATTTTTGCAAAAAGATTAAAAAGACATGTATCTATTTGTATGAAGCTTGTTCGCTTCGAGACTATGAAACTTAAAAACATGCAGGATATAGGAGGAGCCAGGGCAATATTACCAAATTACAAAAAATTGAAAAAAATCGTAAGGATCTTAAAAAAATCTCAGTACTTTCGTGTTGAGTCAAAGAAAATACGATTCAAAGATTACATTCAATATCCCAAAGAAGATGGATATAGAAGTTATCATATGGTAGGGAAATTTAAAGGTAATGATGGAATAAATCGAAATATCGAAATACAATTAAGGACAAATATTCAACATTATTGGGCTACGGCAGTGGAGATAGTAGACCTATTTACGGATCAAGCATTAAAATCAAATCAAGGAGATGTGGAATGGAAAAACTTTTTTATTAATGTAAGTGAACAATTTTCAGTAATGGATAACATTCATCTATTTAAAGATCTTAACCCAACTGATCAAGGGGTTAAATATCTTGAAGCAATAAAGAAAAAGCCTGCTTTGTTAATGTCGTGTAAAGTTGCTCAAAACTATTGCAGACAATTAGATGTTTTTGGAAAATTGGAAGCTTTTGCAGGATCTTTGCAAGTGATAGAGGATCGATTACATGATGCGCCTAAAGAAACGGGATTTGTGCTGATAAAAATAAATCATGCTAGTACTAAGGTAATGACAAAAATTTTTCATGCCGACAATATAAACGAAGCTGAAAAAGAATATATTGAGACAGAGAAAGAAGCAGCAAGTGAGGGGAATTTTTCAGTAGCTTTGGTTTCAACTGATGCTGTTGGAGATATAAAAATAGCGTATCCCAATTATTTTGCTGATTCTTCAGAATTTTTAAAGCACTTAACCTATATACAGAATGCTTTTGTTTAAACAAAATAGTTTGTTCCTTGAAGGCAGCAAATCAAAATACAATATTCTTTTAATTTGCAATCAATTTTTTATAAACCGAAAATCACCCAGACTGAGATGGCCTGTTCAACACTCTACATCAAAGTATGTAACAAAAAAGATTCCTGGGACTCAATTTTCTAATATATAAAATTAACTGCGCACTTCTGGCTAAAGTCAGGATTAAAAATATTTCTTAAAAACACCGGATATCAATCCCCAAATAACAATTTGAAAACTTCAAGATACCGATACAAATCGAAACAACTTTCCGTTAAAAATAGAAGCTAGGATAATGCAAGTAGCCTTGAGTTTATGCCATACTAAAAACTTTGAAATATTCAGTAAGACTATTTAATTGAATATTCACACTTTTAGTTTATACTTGTCGGATAATAAGTGATATTAACCAATACTATTTAATAGTAACTGTTCGAAAGGCCTTCGATGAAAAAATTATTCTTCATTATTTTATCCATAATAGTCACATATAGCTGTTCCTCAGACCCACCCTCATCAGATATAAATTATGATGGGTACTATATGATGGGGGAAAAAAGACTTGTAGAATTAACAAAAATTAAAAATACTATTGATTACCATTATATTCTTAGGATACATCAGTCTCCTTCTTCTTTACGTTTAAAAATTTTTTCTTCTGAGAAAGTAAAAGTTGTAGGTGGAACATTGGCGGCTGGATATGCGACCAGAATTAGGGGAAGTGGAAACTTCAATCATAAAAAAGAATTGTCAGGTAAGCTCACTAATCTGTACTATAGTCCTTATTTCCCTATCCCTATTGCACTTGAACGTCACAGTTATAACTGGACTCTAATACCTGCTACTGAAAAAAATATTATAGAAGGTATAATACGTTCTCTAAATGAAAGGCGGTTTGTTGTACCTCCTCATCTTATCAAGTATATGAGTTCAGAAGCTGGACAAGATGCAATCGGGGGAGGGTTTTTCGATAGCAAATTGGTGTTCAATTTAATTAGGAATGAAGATATCCAGTATAATGGCCAGATTGGATTTAAATATGTCGGTGATTATAGCCCTGACAATTTTTATAGACTTGCCTCAGAGGAATCTCGTCACAGACTTATGACAGACCCAGAACTTAAATATTTTATTTTGAGAATTGACCTTGGGCAGCTTTGGACGGATGATGTTAATTTTTTTAAAGATGGAAAATGGAAAAATTCTTTTGAAGAATTAAATTGGATTATTACTACCCTTAAGGATCCGAAAATTGTCAAAAGATTAATATATATAGCAAAAAAAACCGGAGATATGCGTGTAGTTGAAAAAATTACCAAATTTTTTGAAATGTTTTTATCAGAAAATGATAAAGCTATGGAATTAGTTAACGATTGGAAAAATTTAAAAGAAGGGCTGAGCGCCGTACTTCCATTATTTATAGTAGATGAAAGCTGTAGTTCCTATAATATTTACGGCGGATGGATAATGTATATTGATCGATACAACCATAAGGTTGAAACAATGAATATTGATGAACTTGTATTTCCGCCATATTCACGTTGGAATTTAAAAATACCAATTAAAGGTTCCTCAATTGATTTCTTGGGGAATTGTACTGTAAATGGACGAGGGAAATGGATTTGGAAAAATGACCAATTAACCTTTTCCCTTAGAATATACCGGGAAGAAGAGGTTCACAGAGGTTTGTTTTTTCATGATAAAATTATAGGTCGCTCAAAAGGAGGGGCCACTTGGATAATAAAACGCGCAAACAGTATAAAATAGATAAATTACAGATAGCCGAGACTTTTTATTTTCATGAAAGTTTGTCCTATTTTTTTTAAACGGACTTTATAAGATAATACAAGGCTTTTGTAGTAGGTTGTTTTGGGTGCTATGTGCTTAGTAAAGGAATTAAAAACACAGGGCTATGTATTGAATTATCAATTTTGAAATAACCAGCTGAGTCAAGAATTATTATCCTTGTGAAACCTGCCATAAGATCTTTAGAATACCAGTTCAAACCTTGATGAGTTTTAGGTGTTGACTACTGGCTAAAATCTCGCATCGCAGGGCAATAAATATTACATTTTAGTATGTGGAAAGTTGAATCATGAATAGTATAATAATACTTGATTTGTCTTTATAGAATTTTTCAATTAGCTATAAGTTGAGGGTGAGCTTCAGCGGGTCCGAACGTAATGAAATGGAGCGTTCTCAAACGCCTGGTTAGATGGTTTGTATATTAATACATATTTATTGATAATTATTTGACAACTAATATTTTCAAATTCCCATTCTTGCTAACGAGCGCTATAGTGGTTTGTCCCTCTCACAAATAGCAGTTCTTTCTTTTTGTAACTGATTTAATTAGTCAGGCAAGCCGACTCAGAACTCATATGTAGAAAGATTCAATAGAACATATCGAAATGAAGTCCTTGATTTTTATATATTTAACAGTTTAAAAGAAGTAAGAGATATTACCAAAAAATGGATTGATGAGTATAATACAGAACGTCCGCATGAGTCACTCGACAACTATACGCCTGCCGAGTACCTCATGCTAAATTCGCCCGAAGTTTCTACTTACACATGGAACTAAAAAGGGGAAGGCTACATTGGCAGCAATAAAAAACGAAGAAACCGTTTCAGAGTTGGCAGCCAGATTCGGGGTTCATCCAACAATGATTCATGGTTGGAAACGATCATTACTTGACAGTGCAGCAGATGTCTTTGGCAAAGGCCAGAAATCCAAAAAGCACGATGAAATCAAAGTTGATGAATTGTATAAGCAGATCGGCAAACTCAAGGTAGCAAACGATTTTTTGTCCGAAAAGCTCAATTTCTAAGTCGAGAACAAAGAAAACAAATGATAGATTTCAATAGTTGTGAAATAAGCGTTACATTTCAATGTAATCTTTTGAACATCAGTAGATCCTCGGTTTATTATAAGCCGAAGCAGATAAACGGAAGGGATCTTAACCTGATGAGAATCATTGATGAACAATATTTGGAAACACCGTTTTACGGCAGCAGATCAATGCGAAATCATATCAGGAGATTGGGCTGGACAATCAACCGAAAACCGATATAACGACTAATGAGACTCATGGGTTTGCAAGCTATATATCCGAAACCAAGAACAACAAAACCGCATCCTCAACACAAGGTATATCCATATTTGTTAAGAGGGTTGAAAATTGACCATCCTGATCATGTATGGGCGGCAGACATAACCTATGTGCCAATGTCACGTGGATTTATGTACCTTGTGGCAATCATGGACTGGCATAGCCGGAAAGTCTTATCCTGGCGTGTGTCAAATTCCATGGATGTCGATTTTTGTGTAGAAGCATTGAAAGAGGCTATTGATAAGTATGGTTGCCCTGAAATATTCAATACAGACCAAGGCAGTCAATTTACCAGCGAATCATTTATAAACGTATTAAAAGATAACAATATTAAAATTAGCATGGACGGCCGAGGCCGATATCAGGATAATATCTTTATTGAAAGATTATGGTGGACAGTAAAGTATCAATACCTTTATTTAAGAGCCTTTGATGGTGGAAAAGACCTGAGGCAAGGGCTTAAAAAATGGTTCCAGTTTTATAACCAGGATCGATCGCATCAATCCTTAGAAGACTGGACACCGGATGAAATATATTTTATGAAGCAGGAGTTAAAGAAAGTAGCATGAAAAATCTTCGGCTTCTGGCTGACTTTTCCCACGCCCTCCGGGCGCGTAAAAAGCTCAGGCCAGACGTTCTAGTTTTTTCGATTTTAAATATTTTTTTAAAAGAATTTAGAGCTTAACATAGCACGACCGCTGTCCAAGCTTTGGGGGCCACCGTATTCCTTATCTTTCGTTAGAAAATTAATATCATTATTTTGAATAGCACGCAAAGTTTTAATTTAGAAACCTTCTTTGAATTAAATAGCATAAAAACTCATAACATAATCAAACCCTCTAAATAACTTGTATCATTGTTGAGATTCAACTTCATAATATATCAAAACCACTCTGATCCATTGCTTTTCCTTGGCAAGGTTTAAGATACTGTTACTGATGCAAAAAATTGCTTGGACTAATAGTTTGGATATTATAAGAAAAAGTTTTCCATTCTTGGGCAATATTTATTATGTTTTTTTTGTTTTAGCGGTCAATAGCTTTTTTTACTCACTAACTATTTGAAATTATGAGCTATTTTTTTTAGAAAAAGAACGTGGCATATGTTTTGCATTGTTAACAATAGCGCGAATCACGAAAAAAAATCTTGAGAGCGCATATTACTATAATAGTAAGCACATCGTGTGCACTATTAGAACTTAACATTTTTCATTAGGAGGAAAACATGAGAAAAATTGCTATCATTGTTTTATTTATCATTTCATTCTCAGTAACAGGTTTCTGTGCCATAACCCCAATAATAGATACTGGTACAAATTATGGTGGAACCCCTTATGGACTATTTGGAGGAATATCAACTGGCGAAGCTTATCAGTGGATTGGAAATGAAGTCACTATTAATGAGAACTATACAATCACCGGTGTAGAAGGCTTTCTTAAAGGAAGTCCTTCTATACCCAGATCAGCAACAGTCGCGCTTTATTCTGATGCTGGTTCTCTTCCTGGAGTTGAGTTGTATTCTAAAGCCTTTTTTGTTGGCACTGTGGATGGCTGGCATGGTGTGAATGATGTGTCATGGGATCTATCACCTGGAACTTACTGGGCTGCATTTGAAGTTCGTACTGGGCAATCGTATGGTGGTGTTTACTACAGCTCAGCTGTTAATCCATTACAAAACTACGCTGTAAAAGATAATAGGTTGGGAGTTTGGCATACTTTTGAGGGAGAAACCGCACTAAGAGTATATGCGGCTACAGTACCAGTGCCTTCATCACTATTTCTTTTTGGCTTTGGCCTTTTAGGGCTTGTAGGAGTTAACAGAAAAAAATAATCTCAAATTAAGGCAAAACCGTATAAGGCAGAGTCATTTATTAGGCTCTGCCTTTTTTATTTTAATTACGGATTTTAAAGGTCCTAATCTATAATAATTCTGTCTACAGAGATAGCTCATTCAACTTTATAATATACTTGACGTAACAAAATCATAATTGACCTTTACAACGTCAAAAGCGATTATCTATCTGATATTTCTATAAAAATACCGAATATCAACTCCAAAATAACAGTTTGAGAACTTCAAGATGCCGATACAAATCGAAACAACTTCCTATTAAAAATTGAAGTCGGGATAATGCAAGAAAACTTCAGTTTTTAATTCAATCCATAATTAATGATTCATGATGTAGAAAGTTGAATAAAAACCTTTGCGAACCATTTTGAATAATGGTATGAATTTTTCTTATTGATATTCTTACTTTCTTAGATGTTATCCAGTTAGATAATTGAGCTTGAAAGATATACAGAACCACACAATTATTTGTTATGTTTCCTCATAGCAAGAATCGGGTCGATTAATGAAACGAATAATCTTAGAATAGCTATAGCATTTCGCTATTTAATATTCTTTAGGAGGGTTTCTACGGTGGTCCCCAAAAAACG
>JAWSVH010000076.1:0-4728 GCA_033852015.1 Desulfobacula sp. | reverse complement strand
AGGTTAAATCCAAAGGGTTTATCCGTTAGGCTGTTTTTCAGTTCAATAATATTTTCTTCTATTTTCTCAATGGAAAGGCCGCCAGCACCTAAAAAACCCATCATCCCATTTTGGGCCATTGTTTTTACCATTGTAGCAGAAGTAATTCCATTTGCCATGGCACCTGCAATGTAAGAATATTTAAGACCATGGCGTTTTTTGAATTGTTCATCGCCTAAATCTTCAGGGCAGACTGCTGGAACATATGCTTTAATATTTGTCTTTGCCGGTTTAAAGATACTTGATCCAGAGTTGAGATCCTGAGAAGAAAATTTGATTTCATTGTCATTATCAATTGCAAGAATGGGTTGATTTACCTGCATAAGCTGTTCTGTTAACCGGGCTGAATTTGTCATGTATAAATTGTATTCCGTTTTAAATTAGGGAAAATAGTTTTAGTTATTGTATTTTTAAAAAGAATCAAGCTTTTTCTAATACCATAAAATCCAGGGAATAATCAATCTCGATGTTTCTCAGTTTTCTGCAAAACATTAATATCGTCTCTTTCGATTTTTTTATATATCAACTATGGTAATTTATATTATGTAATATCTTTCTTTTATAGGTAATTAATAAATTTTGGAGGGGATATGGGACAATGGCATCAAACCGGATGTGTGTTGTGCTCTCAGAATTGCGGGCTTAAAATAATGGTTGAAGATGGTAAGATGGTTAAAGTCCTGCCGGATAAAGATAATCCAAAAAGCCAGGGATATGTTTGCCGTAAGGGTCTGAATGTCACATATCATCAATATCCGGAAGATAGAATCACCCAACCAATGAAAAAGGTCGATGGACGATTTGAACCCATTTCATGGGATCAGGCAACTAGTGAAATAGCAGAGAAAATGAAAGTCATTGTTGATGAATTTGGACCAAGGTCGCTTGCATATATGGGTGGAAGCTCCCAGGGAGGCCATATGGAAGCAGGCTTTGGCCTGACCCTTCTAAGAGCTATGGGTTCACAGTACTATTATTCATCTGGTGGTCAGGAATTTTCAGGGCATTGGTGGGTTACAGGTCGTTTTTTTGGAAAACAGTATAATATAGCGATACCGGATGAGCATAATACCCAGATGCTTGTGGCCTGGGGATGGAACGGTATGGAAAGTCACCAGATGCCCCAGGCCCCTAAAGTTCTGAAAGCTTTTTCAAAAGATCCTGAACGAATCCTGGTATCTGTAGATCCCAGAAAAAGTGAGACTGCTGCCATTGCAGACATTCACATTGCTGTCCGCCCCGGAACAGATGCTCTCCTTTTAAAAGCAATGATATCGATCATACTTGATCAAGGCTGGGAAGCCTCGGATTATCTTAAAGAAAATGTAAAAGATTTTGATTTGATTCGGCCCTGGTTTGACAATTTTGATTCAAAGGTAGCCGTGAAAGTTTGTGAACTCGATTATGAGAAAGTGTATGAACTTTGCCGTTTGATGACCACAAAAAAGTGGTGTGTACACCCAGATCTTGGGATTTATATGGGACGACACAGTACACTTAATTCATATTTTCTTCATATTCTTGGTACCGTATGTGGTATTTTCTGTTCTCCAGGAGGAAATGTTATTCCCGCAATGGTTATGCCCATGGGATTTCATGCCGATGAGCGCAATCCAAAGGTATGGAGAACATTAGCTACAAATATGCCACCGGCAGCAGCGGGTTCTTTTCCGCCGGCAGTCATGCCGGAAGAAATTTTATCTGATCATCCGGAAAGGCTGCGTGCTGTTTATGTCAGTGCCTGTAATCCGCTTCGGGCTTATCCAGACACGACTGCATATGAAAAAGCATTTGAACATCTGGACCTGCTGGTGGTCAATGATATTGTTATGAGTGAGACAGCCAGGCTTGCCCATTATGTTTTGCCGTGCAGAACTTTTTATGAGTCCTGGGATACGACTTTTTTCCCCGGAACTTATCCAGAATCTTTTATGCAGCTTAGAGGTCCGGTTGTAAGTCCTCCTGATGAATGTCTCGAAGCTTCACAAATCCATACATTGATCGCAGATAAACTTGGATTAATTCCTCAAATTCCTGAAAGCCTTTTTGATGCTGCTAAAAAAGATTGCATGACATTTGGTGCTGAATTGCTGACATGGGCTGGTAAGGAGCCTGGGGTCATGAAAATGGTACCATTCATACTTGCCCAAACAATAGGAGCAGAATGGGATAGTGCTGCTAAGGCAGCATTGTGGGGACTTTTGATGACGGCACCAAAAGCTTTTTGTGAAAATGCCAAAAGAGCAGGTTTTAAACAAGGGCTTGATATGGGGGATAAAATATTCCAGGCATTGTTGGATGAACCCCAGGGGATCTGGGTTGGAAAGGTCGACACCGAAAATCTTATGGCGCAAGTTAAAACCCCTTCTGGTAAAATAGAAACTCATATACCGGAAATTGCAGAACAGGCATTGGCTCTAGATCCAATTAGCGAAAACAAAGACCTGGAAATGTCAAAAGAATTTCCAATGATTCTTAACGCAGGCCGTCATACACGGTTGAATATTAACACCCTGATGCGAAATCCTGAATGGAATAAAGGCAAACGTGCCTGCACGATCTCAATGAGTCCTGCAGATGCTGGGATCCTTAACCTTGTTGATGGTCAGCAGGTCAAAGTAACTACACAGGCTGGGAGTGAAATAGGAGAACTTCAGATTAGCAGTCAGGTTCGTCAGGGCATGGTGTTAATTCCCCATGGCTTTGGTCTAAACTACAATGGAAAGGTCTTTGGAATCAATGTAAATAAATTGACCAAAAACACGCACAGAGACCCCATTGGTACCCCAATTCACAGATTTGTTCCCTGCAGGGTGGAAACTGTGTAAATTGATTATACAGGAGATATTATACGATTGATTTGCCTTTTAATATTTCCTGGGTGAGTGTTTTAAGCATATCCAATTTGATAGGTTTAGGAATGAAATCATTCATGCCGACTTTTAGACATTTTTCTTTGTTTTCATCACTGGCATTTGCGGTTACAGCAATAATAGGAATATCATGATTTTTTACGTCTGAAGCGACATCTCGAATCGTGATTGTTGCTTCATACCCATCCATCACCGGCATTTGACAGTCCATCAGGATTAGATCATAGTCATTTTCAACAAGCAGGTCTATGGCTTGTTTTCCATCATTTGCTGTTTCTGAAATCCAATTTAACCGTTTGCATACTCCAGCTACGACTTTTCTGTTGATGGGGTTATCATCGACAACCAAGACATGGAAGGTTCCGCTTGGATCCTCTTCCTTTTTGTCTACCCATTTTTTTAAAGCGCTGGAAAGCGCTTCGGGCTGGACAGGTTTGACCATATAATCATTCATGCCGGAATCAACACACTCTTTTTTGTCGTCATCTGCTGTATCTGCAATCATGGCGATGATCGGAACGCTATGGTCAATAACATGTGAACGCTTATCTCGGATTGTCTTTGTCGCTTGGGTTCCATCCATTCCCGGCATTTTACAGGCCATAAAAATTAGATCATAGCTGGTTTTTTCAAGGACCTGAATTGCTTCTTCGCCGTTGGAAACAACATCGGTCTTATATCCAAGTTTGAATAGCATTTCAGCAATAACTTTTTGATTGATAATATTGTCTTCAACAAGGAGGATCTCAAATTTGCCAGTTCTTTGTTCACTGAGGCTGTGACGGGTGATCAATTGCGTATCTTTTTGGGTATCTTCAGGTGGGTTGACAATATGGGTCAGGCAGTCATAAAGATCTGATGGTTCTACTGGTTTGCAAAAATAGGCAGAAAAGCCGTGGTCTTCATATTCTTTTGCATCCCCGCGTATCCCTTTGGAAGCGATAACTATAAAAATAGTATCTTTGAGGATATTCGTCGCTTTGATTTTTTTGCTTAAAGAAAGGGCATCCATATCTGGCATTTGAGAATCAAAGATCGCAATTTTAAATGGATGGTCATTCTTAGCCGCATCCTTTAAAAGAGAAAGCCCTTCTTTGGCAGTACAACAAACTTGATGGCTTGTCTTCCAGTTTTCAAATTGGGCAGACATAATTTCTCTTGCGGCTTTGTCTTCATCGATATAGAGAATTTTCATTCCCCGGATATCTACCATTTCTTTGAAATGGATTTGTTTATTTGACTTATCCAGTTTTATAGTAAAAGAAAATTTAGACCCTTTATTTGTGTCACTTTCCAGATGAATGCTTCCATTCATTAATTTTACAAGCTGGTGACAAATAGAAAGCCCAAGCCCTGTTCCACCATATTCGCGTGTGTCGGATGTGTCTACTTGAGTGAAATTGTCAAAAAGCGTCTGTTGTTTTTCGATGGGGATTCCAATGCCGGTGTCTTGAACAAAAAAACCAAGTGTCAATTGGGTGTCAGTCTCTTCTTTTAGTGATGTTTCTATGGTGATTTTACCCTGGTGGGTAAATCTGATGGCGTTATCAGCCAAATTATTAAGAATTTGCCGCAGGCGACCTGGGTCACCTTTTACAAAACCTGGGATAATCGGATCCAATATGAAATCAAGACTAAGATTCTTATTTTTTGTTTTGAACAATAGAGTAGACGTGAAATCATCCAGCATGCTGCGGAGGTTGAAATCAATACGTGCCAAATCTAATTTTCCAGTGTCTATTTTGGAGAAATCAAGGACGTCATTGATTATTTTTAACAAGGATTCAGCGGAAGTTTTTACCAACAAAGAATAGTC
>JAWSVH010000273.1:0-1988 GCA_033852015.1 Desulfobacula sp. | reverse complement strand
TCTTTGGCCAAAGAAACAAAAGCCAAAGAGACTTTTTGTAAAATGACATCTGGCAGCAAAATTAATATCACAGAGAATCGAGCTGCTCTCCACACTGCCACACGAGACTTTAGCAAAAAAACTATTATGATTGATGATCAGGATATCCTTCCACAGATCAAGCAGGTAAATAAAAAAATCAATTCGTTTGCCCATGATATCCACTCAAAAAAAACAAACGGTACTACAGGCAAACCATTTACCGATGCCGTTGTGATAGGAATTGGGGGTTCATATCTTGGGTGCCAATTTGTGTTCAATGCCTTAAAATCAAAAATCGATCCGATAGTAAATCTTCATTTTTTATCCAATGTGGATATTGATAATTTCGGTCAGATAATAAAAAAAATAAATCCTGAAACCTGTCTATGGATTGTTATTTCAAAAACGTACACCACTGCAGAAACGCTGGCAAATTTAAATCAAGCGCTTTTGTTTTTAGAAAAACACGACCTGACTCCAGCCAAACATCTTGTAACCATAACGGCCAAAGGAAGCCCGGGAGAAAACGCATCCCATAATCAACTGGCATCCTTTAACATGTTTGACTATATCGGTGGCAGGTATTCAGTCACCTCTGCTGTCGGTGCGCTTCCATTAAGTCTTGCTTTTGGGTGTGATATCTTTGAACAATTTTTAAACGGGTGTCATATCATTGATCTGCACGCCCAGAATACTCCCGAGGAAAAAAATATCCCATTGATAGCGGCATTAATTAATATCTGGAACACCAACTTTCTGAATTATCCTGCCCAAGCCATTATCCCGTATTGTAGCGCCCTGGAAAAATTAGCTCCACATGTCCAGCAATTATCCATGGAAAGTCTCGGGAAAGGCGTGACATCGACAGGAGAAAAAATAGATTATGACACGGGTGGTATTATTTTTGGGGAGCCCGGAACCAACGCACAGCATTCCTTCTTTCAACTGGCTCATCAAGGAAGAGCATTTCCGATTGAATTTATAGGTGTGATTAATCCGGTTTTTAGTTCGGTTTTTAATCAAGAGCAGACTAAATCCAAAGGGGTTTACAATCACCAAGAACTTTGGGCCAACATGATTGCCCAGGCCAAAGCGCTTGCCATAGGTAAAGATGACGAAAACAGTGCAAAATGTTTTACCGGAAACAGACCCTCTTCAACCATCCTGATAAATGAGATAACCCCCAAAAGTGTTGGAATGCTTTTGGGTTTTTATGAAGCAAAAACCGTATACGAAGGTTTTATTTTAGGACTAAATCCCTTTGACCAATTCGGTGTGGAGCTTGGCAAAATTCTGGCTTCTGATATACGTGAACAGATGGCTGCTAAAAATCAAGGTGACTGCGCAAAGCCCAATCACCTTGATCCAATTACAAATTTTTATGTGGATACCCTTTTTAAAGGATCTTTATGAAAATTTATAGATCATACTTCCCCAGGTGAGTCCTGCACCTAAAGCGACAAATAAAACAACATCTCCGGATTTACCAATTTTCCCCTGTTCGATTGCTTCATGAAATGCGATGGGAATACTTGCAGCGGTTGTGTTCCCATATTTTTGAATATTATGAAATATCTTATCATCCGAAATCTTTAAAAACTGTGCAAGTGCCTGGTTGATCCTCATATTGGCCTGGTGAGGAACAATCAAATCTATATCATCCAGCCCCATCCCTGCTTTTTCAAGAGACTCGTTGATTACCTGGGGTAACATTCTAACCGCTTTTTTAAAAATAACACTTCCATCCATTACTGGATAATATCTGGGATCATCTGTCGGTACATCCTTTGGGAGACGTATAGGCAGTTTTGATGCAGGAAGCTCAGTCATTAATGCTTCGGCATAATTACCATCTGCATGAAGAGAAGAAGCCAAGACTCCAACGGATTGATCAGAATCTGTACCTTCTACACAAACAGCGGCTGCACCATCACCAAAAATAACCGTCACATCACGACCTCTTGTGG
>JAWSVH010000272.1:0-1504 GCA_033852015.1 Desulfobacula sp. | reverse complement strand
ACCTCGCAGTCGATCTGGCGAATTTCATCAAAGGCTCTACCATCAATCCGTTTATCTTCTTTTAAGACAATATCCCGACTCACTTTTTTTACGGTCTTACCAAAGGTCTCTTTGATTTCTTTTATCTGCTCGGGATAATCTTCACAAAAATGATCGACCACTTTATCTTTTAACTGGCTCAATGCATTCTGGCGCTCGATCTTAGTTTTGATCTGGACCTGGGTATGAATATCATCCTTTGCAAATTCAACGACTTTAGCAGCCAAGGCTTCATCCCTTTCCGCTGGAACAAAGGCCCGTTTTTCTTTTCCAAGGGCTTCTTTGAGCTGAACCTGCAGATCAATAATGGGCTGCATAGCTTCATGACCAAAAAAGATAGCATCCAGCATATCTTTTTCAGATACGATATTTGCCCCACCTTCCACCATCACCACTCCGGTTTTTGACCCGGCAACCATTATTTCGATATCACTTTCTTCCATCTCTTCAATGGTGGGGTTGGCAACAAACTGACCATTGATTCTACCCACCTTAACTCCCGCAATAGGTCCATCAAATGGAATATCTGAAATTTGCAGGGCGGCAGAAGCACCCACCATGGCAAGGGTGTCAGGTTCATGAATTTTATCCATGGAAAGTACCGTAGCAATCACCTGGGTCTCAAAATTATAACCATCCTCAAACAGCGGCCGGATCGGTCGATCAATCAATCTTGCTGTCAGGGTTTCCTTTTCTGAAGGTCTACCGATCTCGCGACGAAAATAATTGCCCGGAATTCTCCCAGCTGAATAAATTCTTTCCTGATAGTCAACGGACAGCGGCAAAAAACTGACCTCTCTTGAGTTTTTCGAAGCGGTTGCTGTTACCAGCACCATCGTTTCCCCATATTTGACCGTCACTGATCCTGAAGCCTGTTTGGCAATTTTCCCGCTGCTAATAGAAAATTCTTTGCCATTAATAGTTGTTGTAAATGTTTTTTCCATAATTTCTCCTAATAAGAAGGGCAGCAAATTCCAAGAAAATTTTTCAAGAATAATAAACCCGCATGTTTGCCATTAAATTAATATTTAATGGCAAACATGCGAACTTATTCAAAAAATCTCTAAAAACCTGCCGCCCAATTAAAAATAAAGAACCAGTTTTTGACCTCATTTGTGTCAAAAACTGGTTCCTAATCATTTTCTATCTTCTAAGTCCGAGTCTTTCAATTAAAGAACGGTACCTGTTCACATCTTTTTTCTTAACATAGTCCAGAAGACTTCTACGTCTTCCAACAAGAATCAAAAGACCTCGTCTTGAATGATGATCTTTTTTATGAACTTTTAGATGCTCGGTAAGATAGCTGATGCGGTGGGTTAAAATTGCAACCTGCACCTCTGGTGAGCCTGTGTCTGAATCATGGAGCTTGAATTGCTCAATCATCTCCTCTTTGTTCTCTGCTAATAAAACCACTTTAAAACTCCTTTATCTGGAATAAATAACCAAGGTATGTTTTTTGTGATCT
>JAWSVH010000075.1:0-10730 GCA_033852015.1 Desulfobacula sp. | reverse complement strand
CTTGATTGGCATGCATGTCAGTTCACTGATCAAGGACGGCGGCACCCTGCAGATAGGCATCGGGGCACTGGGTGATGCCATTGCCTATAGTCTTGGATTGCGCAACAATAAAAATGAAGCTTACACCAAGGTGATTGAGGACAGCGGTATCCGTGCCCGATATGGCGAATTGATCAATGATATTGGTGGCACCGGAGTTTTTGAAAAGGGTCTCTACGGTTCAACCGAAATGCTGGTGGACGGTTTCCTGCAGTTATACAAGAGCGGTGTCATCAAACGAAAAGTTTATCATCATGTCGGTGTGCAGCGTCTGATTAATGAAGGCAGGCTTGAAGAGAAAATCCCAAAAGATATCCTCCAGCAGATGCTGGATCAGGAGACGATCCCACCTTATCTGGCTCAAAAAGATTTCATTGCGCTGCAGAAGGTGGGTGTCTTCAAAGATGCAGCAATCTATGACAACGGACAAATCGTTTGTGATGGTAAGACCTGTTCCCCTTTGTTGATAGATTCCAATAATCTTAAAACCATCACTGAAAACTGTCTGGGTACTGAATTAAAAAACGGCATAGTACTTACCGGTGCCTTTTTCATCGGCCCCCAGGATTTTTATGATGATCTTAAAAACATGCCGTTAGAAGAAAAACTTAAGTTTGAAATGTGCGGTGTAGATGTGGCCAATCAGCTTTACGGCGGAGAAATCCTTCGCAGGCTGCAACGTAAGGATGGGCGTTTTTGCAACACCGGTATGAAAGCCACGCTGCTGGGCCATATCTCCTCAGACATGCTCGAAGATGGTACTGTGATAAGCGGTGTGGGTGGTCAATACAATTTTGTCGCTATGGGCCATGCCCTGCATGACGGCCGCGTTATCATGTTGATCAAGAGCACCCGTCAGGAAAAAGGTAAGGTATACTCTAATATTCTGTATAAATATGGTAATGTGACAATCCCGCGCCATCTGAGAGACATTGTCGTTACTGAATACGGTATTGCAGATATTCGCAGCAAAAATGATCAGGATGTGATCAAGGCGATGTTAAACGTCACTGATTCACGTTTCCAGGATGAACTACTGGCTGAAGCTAAAAAACACAGCAAGATTCCCGAAGATTACCAAATCCCGGAACAGTTTAAATACAATACGCCTGAAGCTCTGGCTGCAAAACTTGACGCTGCCAAGGCTCAGGGCATGTTCCCGGACTTTCCTTTCGGCGGTATTTTTTCTAAAGAGGAGCTCGCAGTTGCTTTTTCATTGAAAGCCTTGAAAGGCAAAATGGAAAGCGACACTGCTTCGGAAATTCCGGAGATCATAAAGTCCCTGCCCCCTGAAATTCCCAAAAACGTTATTTCTTTGTTTGAACGCATGGGGCTGACCAATCCGAATACATCCGAAGAGAAAATGAGTTATATTCAGCTCATGCTGGCTCTAAAGGTGGCAAACCTCTTTTAAACCGAAAAAAAATATATAGACTTAGAGCAGCCGAGTTCAGTCAAAAAGATCCTGGCTCGGCTGCGTTATCCCACTCTTCCCAGAGAGCAACATCCATAACAATGTATTCAACTGTCAGGTTTTCTTCTTTTAGCGTCTTAACAGCCTGCGAAAACATCTGCGCATCAGTGTCAATCCGCATCAGTGCCAGTCCGCATCACCTTCATTCCCTGGACCGCCAGACTACGTACTGTATAAAAACCGATTGCGATATTCGCTCTGCCCCAATGCTCCCAAAGATTATTATTACCTGAAAGCTGATGCCACCTCATTGATTATGGAATCAATCTTCATCTTAGCCATGGCCAGGTTCCCGTCTTTGTCGATGATCAACACCAGGTGGAGGTGGGCCTTGCCGGCTTCCGTCGTGGAAAAGTCCTTATTTTCATTAAAGCATCTGGCTATAATGTGGGCCTTGGGTGCATCCACATGGACGGTTTTCCCCCTCCCAACATCCATCAAGTCTGTGGCTTTTTGAGCCTTAAGCAAAACATCATTAGCTAAAGCACCAATTTCATCAAGCTTCATTCCTGAATTGTTAACTTCAGCCGCCATTTCACCATTGGGAGAAAAAATACCCACGGCCATGAATCCTTCTACATCTTTAAATTTTTCCAGGCTTTCTTCAATTTTTCCCATTTTATTATCTCCTTTAAAAAAATTAATGGTGTTCTCCACTTTATTATTATCCTCATCCCGGGAAGGGATATCTGCATTGCCTGACGGCATGCTCTCCCGGTCTTCAGAAAAGACCTCATTGTCACCATCCAGTACGGCTTTATCATCTTCTCGTTTGGCACTTTCCATTAAAATTGACATCAAAGACTGGTCAATATTTTTCTTAATTTTTTTCCTGGGCAATTTTTTTATCAGAATTTCAATATTTTTCATGGTCAGCATTTCAAAGACGGCTTCTTCACCTTTTTTGTCTTTTGTGACTGCTGAGAAAAGCCGACCCTGTCTAAAGTATACATATCCGCGATCTTTTCCGGATTTCACATTTAAAAGACTTGTCTTTTGTTCCATTCCCAGAAGTTGCATAAAACTGGCCAAAGAAAAACCGGCAACTGCATATTCTTTAGTTATTTCCTCCAAATTTTCCATGATAGCATCAGCCAGTTCATCAAAATCAATTGGTTTTTCAAGGACCTTAAGAGAATTGGTGGTTTTTAATCGAGTTTCAATATCCGGGGTACTGAAAGCTGTCATAACAATGGCCGGGATAAAGGGAAATTCAGTACAAATATGGGCTAAAAGCTCAAAACCGTCCATTTCGGGCATTTTTAAATCCGTAACCACAAGATCGATATCGTGTTTTTTCAGACGATCCACAGCCTGCTCACCATGATAAGCTGTTACGACATTAAATTGATCCTTATATATTTTAAGACCCGCCTTAATGCTTTCAATTAATCTAACTTCGTCATCGACAATCAATACGGTTTTCATATATGTATACCCGTTAATTTGATGATATCAGACATTCGCCTGCCAAATAGGAGAGCAACAAACGTGCCCCTAAACATACAAATTTATAACACGCTGAATTTTAAGACACTTATGGACTCTGTGGCTTTTAAGGAAATTTGATTTGATCTATTTTGGGTGTCTTATTTTAAAACAGTGTTTTATTTTAACACAGCTACTTTGATTTCTTTGAGTTTGCGGATAAGAGTGGATCGTGAAATACCTAAGCTTGTTGCTGTGTGCGTATGGTTATGATTCATTTGATCAAGCGTTAGTAAAATATGGTTTTCTTCTATCTGCGCAAGTGTCCCTAATGATTTTTTATTTTTATCCGGTTCTATCAAAAGTGTTGAGTCCTGAATAATCTGCCGATAATCTCCAAGGAGAAGAGATGGATGGATTTCGTTCTTCTTTTTCAAAATAATAGATCGCTCAATCACATTTTTTAGTTCCCTTACATTTCCCGGCCAATGATAATTCATCATCTTCTCGATTTCAGTTTCCTTCAAATCAATTTGCTGGTTTTTTGCACTCTGTTTTAAAAAATGATAGCAAAGCGCGGGGATATCTTCTGGTCTTGATCTCAGCGGCGGAACATGAATCCTGATAACACTCAATCGATAATAAAGATCTTCACGAAATTGGCTTTTCTGTATCGCTTTTTCGATCTCAATATTTGTGGCTGCAATAATGCGAACATCAAGCTTTCTGATAGAGTGGCCACCCACCCGTTTTAATTTTTTATCATCCAAAATACCAAGCAGCTTTGACTGAAGCTTCAAAGGAATTTCTCCAATTTCATCCAGAAAAAGTGTGCCGCCCTGGGCCATTTCAAAAACCCCTTTTTTATCTGATAACGCGCCTGTGAATGAACCCTTCTCATGTCCAAACAATTCAGATTCAATTAGATTTTCAGGTAAGGCTGCACAATTAATTCCCACAAATCCCGAACTTTTTAGACTCTGATTATAGTGTATACATTTTGCAACAACATTTTTCCCGGTTCCGGTCTCACCGGTAATCAGAACCGATGCATCCTCATTTGCAGAAAGATTGACAAGCCGAAAGACCTCTTTTAATCCACCATTACTTCCAATTAAAATGTTTTTTTTATTTTCCTGCTGGCTTGTAAATTTTTGAATCTGCTCAACCCGTTCAAGTTCAAGCGTACGAAAAGCTTTCTCAACGGTCATGGCAAGTTCTTCGATTTCAACAGGCTTCAACAGATAATCAAATGCACCGGATCGAATCGCTGTAATAGCATTGTCAAAACTGGGATAAGCCGTAATAAATATAATTTTAGTTTGATCATGGGCAGACAAAATAGGCTCACACAACTCAATTCCAAGACCATCTGGCAATTTCTGATCCAAAAGGACCACATCAATTTTTTGTTCCGCACAAATCGCTTTGCCTTCTTTTTTTGTATGAACAGTAAAAACCTTGATGTCATGATCTCTAAAAACCTCAACCACTGACCGGCAAAACAGACGGTCATCATCGATAATCAGAAGTGTTTTTAATGATGCCAGGCTCATGGTGAAGTCTCCGGGATTTGAAGGGTTACAGTGGTTCCTTTATTCTCATCGCTTGTAATCTGAATATGTCCATTCATTTTCAAAAGCATTTTTTTTACGATGACAAGTCCAAGTCCTGTGCCTTTTGCCTTTGAAGTAAAAAAGGGTTTGAATAAGTTTTTCTGATCAACAGGACTGATTCCGATACCGTTATCTTTGACTTTAATCTCTATCCAGCGTGGTGTCTTATTCACACTGATACCAATCATAGGTTCATCTCTTCCTTCTACAGCATCCGCAGCATTGGTCAATAAATTTAACATGATCTGATGAAGGGCCCGGTCATCCACAAAAGCATATCTAACTGATGTATCCAATTTGGTATTAAGAGACAGTTCCCTGTTTTCTAAATCAATTTTAACCAATGAGATAAAATTCTTTAAAAACAGATCCAGACGAACTTTTTTAATATCCGGATGCTCAAACAGGCTATAATTTTTAAGCTCTTTTAACAAATATTCAATTCTGCCCACTTCTTCCAAAGATCGGTCAACAAACGCTGAAACAGTTTGCTTGTCATAGGAGTCCATATTTTTTTTAAGGACTCCAAGGGCCATTTTAATGGATCCAACCGGGTTTCCAATTTCATGGCGGATACCCGAAAAAATATATCCCAAATTTTCAGCAAGGTTGGTTGCCTCAATGACCGATTCCATTTTCTTTTGAACCGTTATATCTGTCAACAATACAATTTTATGGTCATTTTTATTTTCCACTCTCAAACATTGAACCAAAAGATGCCTATCCTTTACAGTCACTGGTGAAATCTCCATCTCCACTTGAGACCTCAGGGTACAATTTTTTATAATCTTTGACACCTGATCCCAGGCTTGTTCATCAAAACAGTCAAAGATATAAGAGCCTAACAAGTTTTTAGGTCTGGTTCCCAGAAGAAAAACAGCGGCCTTGTTAAAGTAGATGACCCGTTGTGATATTATTTCTAAAACCCCCTGGGATATACTTTCTAACATGATTTTCAAATGGTTATTGTGCGACAAAAGTTCTTTGGTGACCTGACGTGGTTGAAAATTCTCAGAACCTTTTATCTCAAAATCATGTGTGCTTTGTCTTGGATAATCTGAATTTTGAATGGCATCACGCAGGCACGGGATCATTTTTTCAAACGGCCCTTTTGCAATACATCCATCAATCCCAAGTTCTTCATGGCTGATATTAGATTCAAGGAGAACGGCTGATACGATAACGATGTGGCAATTATTTAAATTCGCCAAATCCCTGAAGATCCGACATAAGTTCTCCCCACTGATTCGGGGCATAACCAAATCGACAAAAATAATATCCGGTGTGATTTTTTTTATACAATCAATAGCGGAAAAAGCATCTTTAGCAAGGCTGACATCATGGCCTTCCTTATCAAGAAATAGTTTCATCAACTTTAATATGGTTGGGTTATTGTCAATAACCAGAATTTTTTTTGGGTCTTTTACGACGAAATGTTTATTCAAAGAATGTCTCTTAAAAATAAGGTGATGAAAGAAGTTATCTAAAATTTATAAGTGACCGGATTTTAAAAGTCAATCAATCTTTGAATTTATTGCAAGCAAAAAGAATGATAAAAACTTTCCTAAAGCCTTGCAAAACACAGCATGAAGTTAAGAACTTTTTAAACAACGCCCCCGATTATCAAGCCTCATCTCCAACAGAATGGAAAAGTGGGAGACCCTGATGTTTACAAATGAAAATGATACGTTAAAAGCGTTAGAACAAAAATTAACTTTTAATTTGCTTTTATAAATCGATCAGGGTAAAATTTATTTCAATTAAATCTGATTTGGGACAATTTATCATCAATACAATTTCCCGAATACTCAAAAAATTTAAAACACACCTTTTAAGATCACGCGAAATAAAAAATGGTTACCTTAAAAGCCAAAAAAGAATCAGAAAATTTAAGTGTTGGACTTTTAGAGCTTGCAGTCAATTGCAAACTGATAACCCGTGAACAGGAAATAATACTCCTTCAAGACATCCTTGCGCATAACCACAAAAACCCCAAAATTTCAGTCGCGAGATCTTTATATCAAAAAAAAATCCTTGAAAAGGATCAAATTGAATTTTTATTTTCCGTAAAAAAACATATAGACATGCTGATGCTGGACAAAAAATTTGGCACCTTGGGAGTGAGCAATAATATTGTTCGCCAAGAGGACATTGACAAGGCTTTGGCCATTCAAGTCGACATATTTAAACAACAAAAAAAAAGTGTTCAAATCGGAGATATCCTATTTCTTAAAAAAGAAATCACCGAGGCAAATAAAACAGCTATTCTGTTGACTCAAGACCGTATCCGGGATGAATATCTGGCAGATGCATTTAATGCCATTGCTACAAATGAGATGGAACGATCAGCCATCAACAAACGATTTGGAGCGATCGCTGTTAAAAAAAAGCTAATAACAACGGATCAGTTGAATCAGGCCCTAAAGACACAAAAAAAAGAAAAGAAAAAAAGATATTTAGGCGAAATTCTAAAAGAACTATTCAAGCTGTCCGACAAAGATATGGTAGCGATTTTGAACATTCAAAAAAAGCTTGAAATCAAACGAATGAATCTACAAAAAAAAGTATTCGCCTACAATGTTGAAAAAGAATCCGTTAAAATATTAGATCAATTTATGGAGTTACAGGTCTCTGAAGATAAACTTACCGCTTTTATCATAAAAAAAGCGAATGATGCTCCGAAAATTGATGGTGGCGATATCATAAACTGGCTTGCCAGCGCTGGGATCAAATATGGGATTTACTCGAAGAAAAAGATACAAGTGGCCATTGAATCGCATGAACCGAACAAAAAATTTATGATCGCACAGGGTCTTGAGACCGTTCCAACAAAAAAAGAACAAATCAACTTTGCATTTGATATTAAGGCAACAGAAGAAAATATACTGGTAAAAAAAGACGACGTAATCGCCACAGTTATCCCTGCTAAAGACGGTGCGCCCGGAAAAGATGTTTATGGCCACCCCATCACTCTGGACCATGATGACCCTATCCCATTGAGCAACGGGGAAGGCGTTGTCAGACGGGACAATAATTTCATTGCGGTGGTTGATGGGAAACCCCAGTTATATGAAAATCGAACTCTTTTTGTCATCCCTGTCAAATCTAAAGTTGAAACCAAAGAAATTGACGGAGACATATCAAAAGAAACTGAAAATAATTATCTGGATTGCGATCTCAGTGTTACAGGAGATATTCTACCCGGTGCCACTGTTTCCTGTAACAGTCTCACAGTCAAAGGAAATGCATTGGGAAATATCTCAGCTGCCAGTGATGTTGAAATACAAGGGGATATCGGGGACAGCAACGATGTTGAGAATACTCAACCACAAATTCAAATCGTCACTCAAGGGCAACTAAAGGTTAATGGCAAAACAATTTGTGCGCAAATTGTTACAGACCAAGGTTTATCCGCTCCCCATGCAGACTTAATCAATTCAAAGGTTTTCTCTTCAGGTAATGTTATTGTAAAAAATGTTTTATCGGATGACAAAACACCGTCTATCATACAAATCGCGATGAAACATACCATAGCACTAAAAAAAATAGACAAAGCCATAGCGCTGGAACAAGAAAAGCTTAATGGGCTTACTTATAAATCAGAAAACGATACCTTAAATAAAAGATTAATGGAAAAAGCTAAAGTACAGCAAGATTATTTTGAGAACCAGAATGCGCTCTCATATTTATTAAAAATAATGAATAATTCAGAATGCAATGATTTAGAATCTATTAAAAAGAAAATGGAAGAAACATCTCAAGATAAAGAACAGACAAGCATTCCAAAAGATACAAAAGCATATAAATTCTTAGAAAAAGTTATGGGCAAGCTTGCTGCTGTTGACCCCCAAAACCAAAATCAATATGTGCAGGAATTATATAATAATATCAATGGACTTTTTAAAGCTGCAGTAAACATCACGGACCGTTTTAACAAAAAATATGAGGCCAGGTGCATACAAATTGATGAACATATTGAAAAACATAGGGATAAAATCAAAGAAAAAGAACTAAAAATTCAAGAACTTCTCTCCCAAAAAGATTATTTGAAACTTATAGCGAAAAAAGAAAACAGCGATACGCAACTGATGATAAAAGTGGAAAATAAAATGTCTGAACATACGGTATTAAAAGGTAATGATGCAACTTTAGTGGTTGATAAACCTGTTCATGGTGTTTTTATTCGAGAATCAGACGCTACTGAACAAAAAGGTGCTGAAATGATTGTTCAGGGCTCTTTTGAATGATTCTTGGATTTGATCAAGACTTAAAAAACTGGACGTCTACTTTTTCTTTCAAAATTTTACGTTCATAAAGGGAATCAAAAAATAATTTCATGGCTCTTATTTTCTGATCATCCAGATCACAATAGAGCAGATCAAAATAGTGTTTGACCCGATCTGTTGGAATCCCTAACTTATTTTTCCCGTCCTTGATAATCTGATCTATATTTTTATATCCATTTTTCTTTGAGGCTAAAAGCGCTGCATGAATTTTAGTCACCAACTCTGGATATTTTTGAGCGAAGGACTTTCGTACTGCCCATACTGCAAATACAAAAGGCAAGTTTGTCATCTCATACCACAGTTGCCCTAAATCAAAACAATATTTGAACTGTTGATCCCAAGGATGAATAAGAGCGGTATCTCCAATCACCAATGCCGCATCTGTCTGTTCTGCCATTGTTTTAAAATCACTGACATCTCCAACCTGATAATCAGGCTCAATTTTTCGTTGATGAAATATCATTTTTAAAAGCGCAGCAGCAGAAGCCGATTCCTGGGAAAACCTCACCTTTTTGCCTTCAAGATCACCAATTTTATAATTACTGGCAAGAATCACACTAAGCACTTTGCCATGACAGGAGATGGATAATTCAGGAAGTAAGAGCAGGTCTTTATGGTTCATGGCATAAAAAGCAGCTGAAATCGGACTAACCTTTATTTGGCCAGTTTTAATCTTTCGATTTAAAACAGAAGGCACATCGGAAACCATCTTTAACCATGATGGTATAAGTCCTCTGTCAAGCCCGTAATAAACAGGAGACGCATTAACATAGCTAATTTTGCCCATATGTACGTGTTGATCAATCATTACAGATAATTTCCCGGAAGATACCCTTTTTACTTCTTATGTTTGCCGGCAAATATAAAAAATGGGCTTTTTTCCCAAAAGCCAAAGTACCTGTCAATTGCTCAAGACCTAAGGCCTTAGCCCCGTTTTCAGTTCCCATTGAAAATATCGTTTTACAGGTGATATCCGGATACTTTTTTTTAATAAAAGCCATCTCATCAAAAATATTTAAGCTATCACAACTTGCCAGACTGTCTGTTCCCAAAGCAGGAAAAATTCCGTGCGCCATCATCATTTCAATATCCGGCAGTTTTTGATGCAAGTTTAAATTACTTCGGGGACACACACACACGCAAGCTCTAGCCTGGGCTATCATTTCCATATCTTTAGAACTTGCATTTAAAACATGAACTAAAAGCGTATTGGAATCTAAAAGCCCCAAATCATTGATATGTTCCACCGGTGTTTTCCCACCGATATCCCACCCAGACCAGTCGATGTCGCGCGAGGTGAGAAAATCTGCCCAGGAACCTTTTTTATCTTGAATAAAATCTATTTCATCCTTGGATTCTGCTACATGTATTGAAAATGGCAGCCCCAAAAGCCGAGCCTTTTTTTTCAATGAAACAAGCAATTGAGGAGAGCATGAATGGGGGGCGTGCCCTGCGACTGAGGCTAAAAACCCCTCCCCTTTTCTATCCACAAACCCATCCATCTGAGTCCCGATAAATTCATGAAAACAAACCCCATCAAGTATGCTGTTCTCCAATATATCATATGTAATATTCAATGTGGAAATATCTCCCACATAAAGAGTGCCTGATGTTTGCAAGCTTTGAACAGCAGCATGAGCTTCTTGAATAAGTTTTTCTTCTCCCAGGTTATTCCTTTTTTCCAGAAGTGTTTTTACCCAATGTTTAAACCCTTTATCAAAGGGCAACGTATTTTTTAAGGCCGACAGTTCAAGGTGAAGGTGTGCATTAACAAGTGGCGGCATTAGAATGCCTGGACCATGATCAATGATACTTCCTTTGGGCCGCTTTGAAGAGACATTGATAATTTTTTGATTCGCAACTTCTATATAACCATTTTCAATTACC
>JAWSVH010000271.1:0-1328 GCA_033852015.1 Desulfobacula sp. | reverse complement strand
GCTGATGGCACAGTCTGACTGGATTTGGGCGTTTAAATCTTTTAGCTGGTCACTGATTCTCATTGCCACGCAGTTTCTGGCAAAACATTCTGAAATGCTTTTGGCAACATCCATTCCTGTGGGGATATCTTTAAAGCTCTTTATACTATTGTCTGGAAATGTTATGTTGATCATCTTGTTTTCCATAGTTGTTATATTGTTCGGTTAAATGTGAAACATGAATTTTAAAAGAAGTACTGCAAACAATCAAGGGAAAAGATATTGGATTATAAGTTTATTGAATCGGATGAAGAGTTACAAACGGTATGTGAGAGCCTTTTAAAAGAAGAAATCATTGGTGTTGATCTGGAAGCAGATTCCATGCATTGTTTTAAAGAAAAGATTTGTCTGATTCAGATTGCAACATCAAAACAGGCATATTTGATAGATCCGTTCGCAATCCAGGATTTGTCTTCTTTTAAAGACGTGCTAGAAAGTGATGGTGTGAAAAAAATATTTCACGGGGCTGATTTTGATGTCAGGAGTCTTGATCGGGATTATGGCGTCCGGATAAAAAATCTATTTGACACTGAAATTGCCTGTCGGTTTATTGGGATCAAGGAACGGGGCTTAGGTGCTTTGATCAAAAAATATTTTGATGTGGATCTGGACAAAAGATTTCAAAAAGTAGATTGGTCACAACGCCCGTTAAGGCAGGATATGATCGAATATTCTGTGGGGGATGTAACCTATCTGATCAAGTTGCATGATATTATTCACAAACGTCTTGTAGACAGTGGCCGTTTGAGCTGGGCCATGGAAGAATTTGAGCTGCAGTCAAATGTTCGATATGGAAATAATCATACATTGCCTTTGTTTATAAAATTTAAAGGTGCCGGGAAAATGGATAATCGGGCCCTGGCGGCGCTGGAAAATTTATTGCAGGTCCGGCTTGAAATTGCTGAAAGAAAAGACAAACCGCTGTTTATGATTTTGCCGAATCAGTCATTGGCTGACATGGCAACTAAACGGCCTGAGAGTATTGATCAGATGTTAAAGGCAAGGATATTGAGTCCAAAGCAGGCTCAGATGTATGGGAGCTTGTGCATGGATGCGATTATCGCAGCTAATAATCTGGCGCCCAAGGAACTGCCTTCATATCCTAAAACCCGTCGTCCCAGGCCAGATTTAGGGGTGAAAGAGCGGATCGCACAATTGAAAAAGATGCGCGAAAAACTCAGTATTTCCCTGGGGATGGAACCGGGGTTTTTATTGAATAACACCATGATTTCCATTATTTCAGTGGAAAATCCACCGAACAAGCCGACGCTTTTGGAAATTGAAAATGT
>JAWSVH010000270.1:0-4435 GCA_033852015.1 Desulfobacula sp. | reverse complement strand
TTAAGAATATCAGAAGGGAATACCTGGCGGGCAATGGCAATGCTGCCTTTTTCATACTGATCTTCCTCATTTTCACTTCCAAAATTATTCAAGATCCTGACACAAAGATCCTCCACATCCTGAGCTTTTTCCCGCATATAGGCATGGGGGCTGGATGAAAAAATAGAAATATATCGGGCGGCCACTTTTCTAACCGCATTACACGGGGTCTTACCCTCATCAATAAGCGCTTCCATTTTTCCGATAAAATTTTTATCTTTCAAGATCATGAAATGGGCCGTAAATATTAAAGAAGCGCTTTCAGGCAAGCGTTGTGCAAAACCTTTTTGCAAATCTTTAAGCTCCAGATTGGTCTTTTCAACAGCCTTTAAAAAATCTTTTTTTAAAAACCGCTCTTCAGAAAACACAGGATCATAAAGGATGGAACGTCTTTTACCATTCAATACCACGACTTTCCCCACTGCATATCCACCCGTAGCCGGCCGGCCTTTTACAAAAACAAGCGGGGGGGTTTCTATATCATCGACCCGGGTCTGGGATAATTCAATTAAAAGCCTGGCATTTTCAATAGAACCTGCAAGTTGGGTAACTACGGCTCGTATGGCCCGCTCATCGGAGATATCAAAATAATCCAGGTCCTGATGTTGTACCGTCAGAACACCGATCTTTTCAACTCCGCGCCGGATGGGCACACATAAAAAAGAATGGAACAGATCTTCTCCAGCCTCCACAAAATATTTAAAACCAGCAGTTTTAGTGGCATCCCCCACCCGGATAATGGACAAGGTCTCAAAGGATTTTCCCACAAGCCCTTCACCAGATTTCATCTGCACTTTATTGACTGCATCAGGCTTAAGCCCCTTTGTGGCCTTTAAAGTCAGTCGATTTGATGTCTCATTGTACAGATAGATTGAACAGACCGGGGCTCCAAAATGACCGGATACCAATTCAACAGAACGGAGAAGAAATCCTTCGAGATCCGAACTGCCGGTAATAAGGTCTGCCAATTCACTGATATTAAACAATAAATCAAAATGATCAGAATCTTTTTTTTTATGCATCTTCCCTCATTTATTCGTATGAAATTATACTGCCAAAATATCATTTCTGAAGATAAACTCAAGTGATAAAAATGACTCCATAGCAGAAGGCATGGTAAGGTTTTGGGCTCATTCTCGCCGAACATCCTGTCCGGCTGCGAAGTGAAACAGCTGTTACCAGCGTCCTGCCTTCCACAGCTGTTTATATCCGCCCAAAACCTTACCATACCCTCTGCCATAAAATATAATCACAGAACATACGCATAGTACAATATAACATGGATGAGGACGTGCTTTTGCCGAGCATAGATCCCACCGCATTACCAGCCATGGTCGGCTGGTAACGTTAAGACAAAGATACTCCCTTGCCCATGTCAACTCAATCCCTTAGAAATTTTCATTTACATAGTATTTACATTTATATTGACATTGCCCGCGTCCCCGGTTAAACTGAACACTAAATCCAAACAAGAGGGCAGCAACCATGAGACAGCAACTCACCCAAAACCAACAAAAAGTATTTGATTATCTGAAACAGAAGATCAAAAAAGAGGGTGTTCCTCCCAGCCTCAGGACAGCTGCTAAAGACCTTTCCATCAGCCATGCTGCTGTCGCCCAGACACTAAAAACCCTTGAAGACAAAACCTATATCAAAAGAGATGGCCGGTACAGCCGAACACTTCATATTTTAGATAACATCGGAGATATACATACAGCCCAAAGGCAAAAACAGATTCCAATCATCGGCACGATCACTGCAGGGCTGCCCATGTACGCCCAGCAGGAATGGGATGGCAATCTTTTAGTAGATTCAAAAATATACCCGGGTCAAAACCTGTTTGCCCTTAAAATCCAAGGCATGTCCATGAAAGACGCAGGCATCCTTGACCAGGATTTTGCCATCTGCACCCCCCGGCAATATGCCATTGATAGAGAAATTATCGTAGCCTTGATCCATAACGAAGAGGCCACGGTCAAACGATTTTTTCTACGCCCGGACGGCGTTGAACTCTGCCCGGAAAATCCAGAATTTTCCGCCCAGACATACCCCTTTGACGATGTGCTGATCCAAGGAAAAGTGATTGGCATCATCAGAGGGCCTGCCGGAATGGCGTGTTAGATGGCAACACGATCGTCCTGCCGGTTTTATCTCGGCACCAGCGGATACTCCTACGGAGAATGGATAGATGCAGGGTTTTACCCTAAGGATACTCATTCCTCCAATATGATCGATGTCTACATGAAGACCTTTGGTACCACCGAGCTGAACTATACCTGGTATCAGATGCCCAAAGCGCCATCCATTGAACGCATGTGTGCCAAAGTACCTGCATATTTCAAGTTTGCCACAAAACTGACCCGGACCATGACCCACGAGATTGAACAAACGGCCTGGCAAAAAGAAGTTTTGCTTTACCGACAGGGCATTGCACCGCTGATAGGCTCAGGCAAATTGCTGTGTATTTTAATCCAATTCCCCCCCTATTTTGACCGTTCCATCTCCAACCGAAATTACCTGGCCGCACTTTTAGATGAGCTTTCCGGTCTACCTATTGCCGTGGAATTCAGGCACAATTCCTGGGTAAACGACAAAGTGTTTTTTGAACTGGAACGCAGAAATATCACCCTGGTATCTGTGGACGAGCCAGACCTGCCAGACCTTTTCCCAGCGCTTGATGTGGTCACCAACCCGGAATTATTCTATATCCGTTTCCATGGCAAAAACGCCAAAGGATGGAGTTCCGGCAACATGCAGCAACAATTTAACTACTGCTATTCAGCCCGGGAACTTGAACACTGGGCCCAAATAATTGAGCAAAAGCTGCTGCCAGCATCCAAAGTGGGGGCCATTTTCTTTAACAACCATGTCCGGGGTCAGGCCCCGAAAAATGCACTGGACTTGATTCATCTCCTGGTCAAAAAAGGCCTTCTTAAAAACCCAAAGCACAATAAACTGGCATATTAATCACCAGGTACTAATAAAATGGAACGCACCATTATTCATTTAAACATTGCCGATTTTGCAGTGGCTGTCGAAACCAATATTCAACCGGCACTGGCAGGACACCCCCTCATCATTTCTCCCTTAGGTGCTCCCCGGGCTGTGGTCTACGACATGAGCGAAGAAGCCTTCCAGGAAGGCATCAGGAAAGGGATGCCACTGGCACAGGCCAAACGCCTCAACAAAAAAATAAAAATTTTGCCCCCCAGCTTCAACCGATACGAACAGGTCATGAAAGATCTTTTCAAGGAAACATCCCCCTTTACCCCATTGATTGAATCCGGCACACTGGATGGTCATATTTACTTAGATGTCACCGGTTCTTCTCGACTATTCGGTCCCAGCGTTGACATGGCATTTAAATTGAAAAAAACCTTTAAAAAGGCCTTTAACCTAAACCCAGTCTGGTCGGTGGCATCCAACAAACTGGTAGCCAAAGTGGCCACCCGAATGGCCAAACCTTTTGGTGAATATATTATTGCCCCCGGAGAAGAAGAAGCCTTTCTTGCCCCTCTTCCCATCCATCTCATACCGGGGTTTACAAAAACAGACTTAAAAAAACTCTATAAATTCAATCTTATCCAGGTTTCTCATGCCAAATCTTTAAGCCTGGAACAACTTGAAATCCCTTTTGAACAGCGCGCATCCCAAATTCACAACTGGCTCAGAGGTATTGACTCGACACCAATTATGACACCGGCAAGGGTTTTGGCTCAAACGCCACAATACAACACACCCCCCACTGTCATTACAGCTGACCATGAATTTAAAAATGATACCAACAACAACACGTTACTCAAAAAGGGGCTCTACCTGATCTGTGAAAGGATCTGCCACCGCTTAAGAGAGCAAACACTCATCGGCAAGCAGGCGCACATAACACTTTCTCACTCAGATGGTGTACAACGCACGGCAAAATTAAAAATATCCCCACCCACAGCAAATGATATCGTGTTGTTTAAACAAACCCTTAATTTGCTGAACAAAACCTGGACACGACGGGTCCGTATTCGTCACATGCGCCTTGAGATCAAACAACTTTGTCTAGACAACGTCCAAACAGACCTGTTTGTACCCCGAACAAAAGAAATCAAACAGGCCGGACTAAATCAAGCCATGGATCATATCCGTAAAAAGTTCGGGCGCCATTCCATCCGCACCGGATTGACCCTCACGGCCGAAAGCACAAACTGATGATTGCCTTAAATACCCGTTCTCATTATTCTTTTATGTGGGGAACAGCATCGATCAACGCCCTATGCCACAAAGCAAAAGTCCTTGGATATTCAAGGCTGGCCCTGACCGACACAGACAATTTGTGCGGCATGTGGCAGTTTATTGAGGCCTGCAAACAGCAAGGACTGACCCCGATCATTGGCGCAGAACTCACCGA
>JAWSVH010000074.1:0-23637 GCA_033852015.1 Desulfobacula sp. | reverse complement strand
GCCGGGAATCCCATGGAATAGAGGTCCAATTGCTCTTGCATTTGTCTGTAAATATCGTTGCTCATTTAGATGGTGTTCCTTTATTTATTTTTTTCAACTGTTTGTATGGCTGATTTGATTTCGTCTAGAACCGGACCTGAGTGGGTCGTGGAATAATCAGTTAACAGTTTTAAGGCTTTATTACTTCCAATCTGTCCCATGGCCCAGGCTGCCATTCCTAAAATACGCTCGTCTGTATTTTTGTTAAAAGCCTTTTCAAGATCGGGCAGGTATTTTGGGTCTCGACTGTTTCCCATGACTCTTGCGACATTCATTTTCCATTTCCAGATCGTATTTGAATTCATGTAGAACATATGTGGCCATATTTTGGATTTAAAATAATCTTTATCCATATGGAGCAGGAGCGGTAATTCAAAATCTTTGGCTTTGGCGACTACTTTTTTGTTCATTGGCAGCTCCTGGGATAGCCAGGGTTGATTTCTGGGGCAGACATTTTGACATCGGTCGCAGCCATATACATACATTCCCATGGGTTCTCTAAGGCTTAAAGGAGTAATTTCTTCACCAAAATATGAGAGAAAAGAGATGCATTTTCTTGGATCAATCTTTCGGTTGCCTTCAAGTGCCCGGGTGGGGCAGGCGGCAATACAGGCATTTCGGCACCAGGAAGGACAGTTTATTCCGACGGTGGAAGAGTCTGGAGAAAATTCTTCATCGATGACAATGGCAATGGGCAATGTCCAGGAACCATGTCTTGCCGCTTTGTTTGAGTAAAAAAGGCAGTTTTTGCCAAAAGTGCCAAGTCCTGCCCGTGCAGCAGCAACTCTGTGGGGAAGGTTGAATGGAACTTTTGATTCGATGCCCGCATCACTTAAAAATTGTCTGAATGCCTTGGTTCTTTTGTGAAGTCCATCTTTTGTTTTCCGGTCATCATCAAGATAACATCGGCCAAAGTGTGCTTCCATTGATCGGGGATATGCCTGCTTGAAATAGGGTTCGATTAAGACAATGATGGTTTTGGCACCCGGTAAAATAGTACAAGGATCAATGCCCTCTTTTAAAGGAATCCCCTGATCTTCTGTCCATTTATACTTTTCGTATCGTTCTTTTAGAAAATTTTCATGATCATTGAATGGCTCAGCAGTTGTAAAACCGATATCACCATAGCCAAGTTTAAGGGCTTGTTGGATTATTTCGTCTTTTGTAATCATTGTCCTCCATCTGTAAAAGGTCTTTTCGATCTATTTTGTTGTTTATCTGTTTTATAGAGTTGAAAATATACTATTTGCAATCAGGTTTTAAAAGTGGCATAAAGGACATTATGCATAGTCGATCGGGAAATAATGATAGGGTGGGGATAAAATGAAAAAAATATCAATTTTGGCTCTTGAGCAGGCACTGCCTATGGGTATGGTCTCTTTTTTTGATATCTTTAAGATGGCCGGAGCCATGTGGGATAAAACCAAAGGGTTTGCCTTGAATGCATTATTCGATGTCCAGATCGTCACCATAGATGGCAAACCGGTGAACTATTCAAGTTATCTTGAAATTAAACCGGATAAATCGATTATAGAAGCTCAGGAAAGTGATTTGATTTTAGTGCCTTCAGGTGGTTATGATTTAAATGCGTTTAGTTCATACCCTGATGAACTGATAAGTTGGTTGCAAGGGCACAATGAAAAAGGCACCCTGATTGCCGGTGGGTGTACGGGTGTTTTCCTGCTTGCAGAATCCGGGATACTTAACGGGAAAAATGCAACTACAAATTGGGGCTTCGTAGATTTGTTCAAGAAAAGATATCCTAAAGTTGCCTTGCATCCTAAAAAGATGATGACAGAAGATGATAATATTTTATGTTCTGGTGCAGGAACTGCCGGGATGGATATGTGTTTGTATATCGTTGAAAAGTTTTATGGTCTCAAGGTGGCCAACCGATGTGCCAAGATTTTGGTTTTGGAACGAGGCCGTCATACTCAAGCGCCGTTTGCAATTTTTCACAAACAAAAAAACCATTCGGACAGTGATATTGTTAAGGCTCAAGACTGGATAGAGACTTGCTTTGAAAATAATTTTCAAATCGATGACGTTGCCGCATATGTTGGGATGGGGCTTAGAAATTTTAAGCGGCGATTTAAAAATGCTACGGGTGAGTCACCATTGGTATATATTCAAAAAATAAGAATAGAAGCGGCTAAAAATATTTTAGAAAATAAATCAACAGGTATCGAACAGATTGCAAATCAGGTTGGATATGAGGATGTTGGTTTTTTCCGAAAATTGTTTGCAAGATATGTGGGTATCAGTCCTAGTTTATACCGTCAGAAATTTAACATGCAATTGGTTTAAGAGTCTTGAAAATGTGCCTGGGCACTGGCAGTCAGATGATCCATAATTCCTGCTGACAGCCGGAGCATATCCTCTTCTGATGTCGTTAAAAAAGTGTCAATAACCTGGGCCAGTTTCTCCTGTTGTCTGCTACCTTCTTTGAAGAGTATCAATTGAGGTGGTTGAATATGTCATATGATGAGCCCAATAACAGAGTGTTAGCGGTGGCGAAGAATAGGTTTGATTACCTCGCCTTCCAGTGTGTCCTTTTCGGCTTGATTGATCTGATCCAGCTCATAAAATGTGATCAAACGATCAATGGGGAATTTGCCTTGTAAAAAAAGTTCGATGAGTTGGGGGATAAAGATATCCGGGATGCTGTCACCTTCAATAATTCCAAAGATTGTCCGTCCAAAAAGGATCGAGTTCATATCAATCGATATCTTTGTTCCCATGGCAGTGGCTCCCATGATACCGCACTTACCCAGTCGATGGATGGATTGAACGGCCTGGGTAACTACTTTTGCGCTTCCTGCGCTTTCAAGTGAATAGTCAGAACCGCCATGGGTAATTTTGTTTATTTCGGTTACAGGATCACAGGTGTTTGCATCCAGAATATGAGTGGCTCCGAGTTCCTGTGCCAGTTTAAGCCGTTCAGGTTTAATATCTATCCCGATAATTTTAGTGCATCCAACTATTTTTGCGGCCATTATGGCGCTTAATCCCACCGTTCCCATGCCAAAAACTGCAAGGGATGAAGCGGTCTTGGCTTTCAGGCAGTTCATTACAGCGCCGGCTCCGGTTTGAATTCCGCATCCCATGGGGCCCATTAATTCAATGGGTGCCTTTTTGTTAATTTTTACAACATTTTGTTCACAGGCTATTGCATGGGTGGCAAAAGAAGACTGGGCAAAAAAATTGCCATATATCTTTTCATCTGCTTTTTGTAATGAGGTTGTGCCATCTGTCCGGGTACCGCCAAAAGTTGGCCCTAGTGCGTTTTTACAATATGCCGGGTGGCCTTGTTGGCAATTGGTGCACGTACCGCATGAATAAAAAGTTAATACCACTGGATCTCCGGGCACTACTTTGGTCACATTTTTGCCCACCTTCTGAACAATGCCAGCGCCTTCATGTCCTAAAACAATCGGTAGCACCAGAGGGTTTTGCTTGAAAAAAAGATCGGTATGGCACAGGCCGGTCCCGGCGATTTTAACCAGAATTTCATCCGGGCGGGGAGAATCCAGCTCAAGGGTTTCAATGGTAAATGGTTTGTTTTTTTCTCTAAGGACAGCAGCTGATATCTCCAAATTGATTTCCTTTTTTGCCCGATATTATATCTGGTAGTATATTGGGGTGGCATAATAGGTGGATTAGACACACAAACATATTTTTATCTTATGATTATATGTTTGTGTGTCAATGAACGTTGGTTTTTAAGTTATTTTGGTGGGCCTTATGGCGTTTCAAAAGTTCTGAATGGTTGAAAAATACAGATGTCAGTCTCACCCATAATATTGCTGTTCGTACACTCCACAAAATAGGTATATGCTGTTTTGGGTTCAAGAGGATTGCCAATGGTTATTTTATCTCTGTTTTTCCCGGCATCCTTATTACCCATAAAGGTTTCTAAAAAGATATTGTCCCACCAGAAAAGTTTGTGGCCATCAAATTCTTCTTTGGATTTAGCTTTACATACCCGGTAGATGTAATAGGCATCCTGGCCATCAAATTCTTTAAGTGGTGTCCAGGTAACTTGGACGTCTGTGAGAGATGTTTCTTTGTCCATCGGGCTTTTTTCTGAAGGGGTGTAAGAATTTAGATTTTTTTCATAGTTGTTTAGGTATGAAGTTCTGATTGCAAGAGAGTTTGCACCGTTCTGAATTCTGGATTTGGATTTTACATCTCCATTTTTACAGTGAACTTCTATGGTGTATTCTCCATCTTTCATGAATCCTGTGGGGCAGTTGTGCATATACCAGAAACTGTCTCTTTCCGGGTCACGGATCCAACCATTTCTGTTTTCATTGGTATATTCCACATTGGCAATGCTGGTTACATAATTATCGGGACCAGTGCAGACGATTTTTTCCACAAGATCCGGAGTGAATTTGCCTTCTGTCTCATAAAAAGAAACCAGGAATTTGTGTTGTTCTACGCCCAGTCCGGGTGTTTTCCAGTCCCAGTAAACATCACAGGCCATAATGTCGAAGATGTCAAATTTACATTCAGTCATTTTTTTTCTCCTCTAGCTTAAGTTTTGTGTTATTTGATTTGTCTTAAATCTTTTTTAAGTATTTTTCCTACAAGGTTTTTGGGTAAGGCATCGAGAATGACAACTTCTTTAGGAACAAGGAAGCTGGACAGGTTCTTCTTGCAATGTTCGATGACTTGTTCTGGTGTAATCGTTTGTTTTGGGGCAGGGGAGACAAAGGCTTTTATGTTCTCTCCGTATACATCATCTTTTATGGCAATAACAGCAGCTTCCATGATTGCCGGGTGGTGATGAAGGGCCTCTTCAATTGTCTTTGGTGAAATATTTTCTCCACCTTTGATGATCAGGTCTTTTTTCCTGTCTGTGATCCAGTAATATCTGTCTTCATCAACATGCCCGACGTCACCGGTATGCAGCCAACCATCTATGAGAACTTTGTCTGTTTCTTCAGGATTATTCCAGTATCCTTTCATTACAGCGGGACTTTTTAGAATAATTTCCCCTTGTTGGCCCTGTTCCATGGTGTTGCCATCAAAATCGATGATTTTTATTTGTGTTCCTTTCATGGGGAGTCCGATAGAACCGACTTTTTTGAGTCTTTTGTCCACAGGATTGCAGGCATTATTTGCACCGGCTTCAGTTAATCCCCACCCTTCTATGATTTGGCCACCATACATCTGTTTGAAGGTGTTCCATGTGTCCAGAGACAGTGGTGCAGAACCGCACATCCAGTATTTCATTGAACTTAAGTCGTATTTTTTGGGTTCCGGGAAAAATGTTAAAAAAACATACATGGTCGGAACTAAGGCAATGAAATTGACCTTGTATTTTTCAATGGAGGATAAAATGGTTTCAAGGTCAAAAGTATCCAGAATAACAGATTTGGATCGTTTTCGAAAAAGGCCACTATTGGCCACTGCTATTCCATATGAATGACAGAGAGGAAGGATTGTAATATTTGTCATGCCGTGGGGCATGATCAGAGATTCAAACTGCATTTTTGAGTTGATCCATAGGTTATAGTGGGTCAGCATCACGCCTTTGGATTTTCCAGTGGTTCCGGCAGTATAAATAAGGGCGGCAACGTCGTCATCTTGGGTCTCAACGATATGGGTCTCTTCTGTGGCATTATCAATCAGTTGATGAAAACAAAGCGTGTCTTCAATTATCTCTTCATCAATCAAAAGGACGGTTTTCATTTCTGGAGATATCTTTTGGGCAGCACTGATTTTGGGGAGATGATCTTTAGAGCTGATCACCAGCTTTGCGCCGCAATCTTTATAGATGCTTGCGGTTTCTTCTTCGTTCATCATGTAATTGATGGGTACACTGATGGCTCCCAGTCGCCAGATGGCTCCAAAGGCCTGTAGTACTTCAATGCAATTGGCCATCTGGACAATAATAGTGTCCCCTTGTTTTACTCCAAGATCTTTTAAGACAGAAACCAGTTTTCGCGATTGGGACAGGTACTCAGAATTGGTGATTTCCCGATCCCTCCATACAAAACCGACATGATCTTCTTCTTTTAAAACAGCATCTTCTCGAAGTTTTGCTATGTTCATTGCCTTCTCCTTTGGGCCTGTGGTTAAGCATTGGACGAAGCTTAAAACAATTGCATATCTTTTGTCTTGAATAACGCAAAGCCTAACTTAATAAAATTATGCTGTCAATAAAAAGTTTGGTTTTTGATAACTATCTGTTTTTTATAATAAAATTGTCTTATTGTGGCTATTTATCAATTCTAAAGTAGTACGTATCTCTTAATATTTATTCATATTATGGTACTAAAAAGTTCGGATCTGGAGGCGTCGCTTGGAAAATATTTATGGGGGGAGAGACGAAGGTTTTAAAAAAAGTCACATCTGCTTGAAAAGATGTTCATATGATCGGCTGATTTTTATGGTGTTCTTAATTTGATCAAATCCTATGATCATCTGGTTGGTGAATGACCGTTTGATCGTTTTTATTTTTTCACTATTCACTATAGAGCTTCTATGAACTCGCCAGAATTGTTTGGGGTCAAGGCCGGTTTCAAGGATTTTTATTGGTGTGTTGATTAAAAATTCATTTGCCGCTGTTTGCACAATCGTATAGTTATCCTGGGATTTGAAATAAATAATTTCGGATACTGGAACGAATCTGAGTTCTGCGCCGGTTTTTACTTTTATTAGCCGTAAATAATCCGGTGTGTGTTTGTTTTCCAGAACCTGGATAATTTTTTTTAGTTTTATGTTGTCGTTTGGCAAAGGGTTTTGAGTGCTCATTTGCTTTTTCAGGCGTTTAATGGTTACTTTTAATCGATTGATTGTTACTGGTTTTAAAATATAATCTACAGCTTCGCTTTCAAATGCCTGAACGGCAAATTGATCAAATGCCGTGATAAAAATAACTTTACAGGGGAAAGGGAGTCTTTTGGCAACTTCAAGGCCGGTCATCCCGGGCATTTGAATATCAAGGAACGCAATATCCGGTTGTGTCTCTTTGATGAGTTGGAGCGCTTGGTTCCCATTTTGAGCCTTTCCCACGATTTTTAGATCAGGCCATAATTGAGCGAGCAGGATGGATAGGCTGAGGCTTAAAATTTTTTCATCATCTGCGATGATTGAGGTGATTTGAGTCATAATGGGATCTTTATTGTTGCCGTTACTCCATTTGGATGGTTTTGTTTAATTGCTATGCTAGCCACGTTTCCATAAATATGCTCCAGCCGCTGGCTGACATTATTAATTCCAATACCTGCTTGATTTGCATTGTTATCAAGCCCTGTGCCGGTATCTCTGATGATGATTTCAAGCTTCTGATCATTTGTCCGGCAAGTTATGTCAATATGCCCGCCATCTATTTTAGGTTCGATACCGTATTTAATGCTGTTTTCAACAAGGGGCTGGATGATTAAAGGAGGAAAATATATTTGAGGCTCATCGGTGAGATTATTTATTTCATACGTTAGTCGATCTCCCATACGGATTTTAAATATTTCAAGGTATTGGCGGATCAGATGGAGCTCTTCTGTCAGTGTGATTGTTTCTTGTCGGGTTCTTTGCAGGCAAGTTCTTAAATATTCATTGAAATTGATGAGCATTTTTTTTGCCGCTTTAGTATCGATATCGAACAATGAAATGACATTTGAAAGGGTATTGAACAAAAAATGTGGTTCTATCTGGGCTTGCAGCAGTTTTAAGCTTGTCATGGCGGCTTCTTTTTCAATGCTCAGGCGTTTGATTTTTTCTAACTGAATTTTATTTTCAGATTCAGTTAATTTTCTTCTGGAATTAAAGAAATAAATAATGGGAATACCAAAAACAAATCCCAGAATAATGACATTTGAAACAATATATTTTAAAAAGTAGCTTGAATCAACGTTGCGAAAAACAGATAAAAATCCCCAGCTCAATAAGCATCCAGAAAAAATTCCAAGACTCATTCCGATGACAATCCCTAAAAAAATCGGCAGTTCTTTTTTTTCTGCAAGCCAAGATCCTGACATGACAAAAGAAGCTGTAGACAGGCCGATTATCTGGCTTATAATCAATACATCTAAAAAAGGATGGTTCTTCATAATTATGTAACGTATCACCAAGGCAGCGATCGTATTTAAAAGAGCAGTGATGCCAAGAGATTTGAGAGAGGTTCTTATTTGAGTATGTATCATTTTTGACCTGTTAATAAATAGTTAAAAATTAAGATACTAAAACCTTGCCTTTCGTGCAACACCATTCATCCTTTCTATTTGTCAATTCACACTATATTTTTGGTTGTCTGCCGGCTGCAAATTGTCTTGCTCTAAAAAACGATTATGATGGGTCTGATAAAAGCTGAAGATTTTTGCTTGAAAAAATAAAAAACAAAGGAGGAATTAACAATGAAAAAGGTTATAGCTCTTACGAGCTTTATTGTTTTTGTACTGGTAATTTATACGATCCCTGTTTTTGCAGGTCAGACGGATGGGAAAACATGTGAACTTGTGGTTCATATAAAAGGGTTTGATCATTCAGGCGGTATGGCAAAGGTGGCCCTGGTAAACTCAAAAGAGAATTTTTCAGCAAAGATACCTTATAAAGGGTTTAACTTTAAGATTGTTGATCGATTTGTCAATCAGATCATTGTTTTGCCGTATGGAGAATATGCCCTTAAAGTGTATCACGATGAAAATGAGAATAATGAGATGGACAGACATATGCTTGGCATGCCTTTAGAACCTTATGGGTTTTCAAATAATGTAAAGGGCAGTTTTGGTCCGCCTAACTATGAAGCTGCTTTATTTACAGTCGATTCTGCCGGAAAAGAAATCATCATTAATTTAAACTAAAGCCTTAGCTTATTTAAAAGTAAGGTATGTAAAGGACGGATTATATGACAACTCTCACTCAATCAAGGCGACATTTTTTAACGACCCTGCTGATGGCTTCGGGTACCGCTGCCATCAATTGGACCGGGATGAAGGCTTTGGCATCTTCTATTCCTGAAAAGGAAAGGATACCTGTGGTGGTGATTGGCGCAGGACTTGGTGGACTGGTGTCTGCGGCATATCTGTCTCAATACGGGTTTGATGTAACCCTTTTAGAGCAGCACAGTATCCCGGGAGGATATGCAACCACCTTTGAGCGTGGGGATTTTACCTTTGATGTGTCCCTTCATGCCACCGTTGCAGAGCACGGCAGGCCCCAGATGATTTTAAAAGAGCTGGGTATCTGGGACCAACTGGACTTGGTCCATACGCCGGAATTGATGCGTATTGTCACCCCGCGATTTGATGTGACTTTACCGGCCAGGAATCCCGAAGGGGTGAAAAACAGTTTGACAAGGGTTTTTCCCCATGAAAAAAAAGGGATTCATCAGTTTTACAGCCAGATGGAGCAGGTCATTTTTGAACTTCGAAGTGGTAAACGATTTAAAGCATCCATGATAAAGATGCTCGATAACTTGACGTTGGAACAATGGATGAATTTAAATGTCAGCGATCCGGATGTGAAGCGCTGTCTGGCATCTTTTGGTGGTTACTATTGCAGTGGTCCAAATGAGGTGAGTGCCTTGTTTTATGCGGTTGCGACAGGAGAATATCTGGTTTACGGGGGGCAGTATTACAAAACCAGATCTCAGGATTTAAGTGATGCTCTGGTCGCCTCTATACAGAAAAATAATGGAAAAATATTTTATAATACCCAGATAGATCATATCGTCTTTGATAATGATGATGCGGTAGCAGGCGTTAAGGACAGTGCCGGGAAAATGTATCCGGCAAAATCTGTGATTGCCAATTGTAGTGTGCCTGCTCTAATAAATAAAATGCTGTCAAAGCATTTGATTCCCGAGCCTTTTGAGCAACAGGTTATGGCGAGAGAACCTTCGGTTTCTTCTTTTGTAGTCTGGCTTGGGTTAAACAAAGAAATTCGTCATATCAAGGATTATGAGATTGCCTTTTCTGATCAAAAGCAGTTGGGTCGTAATTTGAATCTCCCAAATGAGAATCCATTAGAAGCAGATTTTATGATAACGGTGTATGATAATCTGTTTAAGGGCTATTCGGTACCTGGAAAATCAATTTTGTCTTTTACTTTTTTACCTGAATTTGAACCATGGAAAAAATTTGAAAAAGATTATTTTAATGGCCGGAAAGAAGCATATAATTTAGAAAAACAAAAAATTGCAGATCGTTTGGTTCAAAGGGTTCAAAAAGCTTTGATTCCAAATCTATCCGATATGATAGAGGTGATGGAGATCGGGACACCATTAACCAATAAATTTTATACGGGGAATCCTGGCGGAGAAATTTACGGATTTAACCGTAAGATGGTGCCGTTAAAATCAAGAACACCCATTAGAGGGCTTTATCTTTCCAGTGCGTGGTCGCATGGGGGCGGATACTCTCTGGTCATGATGGCAGGAAGAGATTCGGCTGGTGCGATGCTGAAAGATTTTTCATAGTGTGGGGCATAAATGCATGGGCGCCTGTTTCAACGGGATGAATGAAACAGGCGCTCATTTTTAAAACCGAATCGGATTGAGCCGGTTTAAGGCATTAAAATGCCTGTTTATAAAGTTCCAATACTTCATTGGGGTCATTTACCGGTCTGGCGTTAAACAGGGTGGCCGTGTCTGCAATGGCATGAAACGCGCACATGGGCAGATCATCTTCTGTTACCCCTTCATCGCTGAGTCTTGTGGGGTGGCCGGTCTCTTTCATGAGTTTTTCAACAGCATCAGCGGCTGCCATGGCAGCTGTGGTTTCATCCATATTGCGGGTGTCTACGCCCATGGCCTGTGCCACGCTGGCCAGCTTGTCCGCTGCAACGCTTGCGTTATAGCGCATGACCTTGGGGATAATAATGCCGCAAGCCGTTCCATGGGGCAGGTGGTGAAGGGTTCCCAGGGAATGTGCCATGCCGTGGGCAAGGCCCACCTGGGCAATGGTAAAAGCCCATCCTGCCATGGTGGCTGCGACTTGGAGATTCAGGCGTGCTTTTTCATTACCGGGTTCTGCCACAACTTTCGGGAGATTCTCATTTATCATTCGGATTGCCTGGAGTGCATGTCCGTCGCATATCGGATTGGACATGATGCTGGTCATGGCTTCTATGGCATGGGTCATGGCGTCCATGGCTGTTGTTACGGTCATTAGTTTTGGCAGAGATATGGTCATCTTGGGATCAAGGATGGCGGCATTGGGGGTGATCCAGGGGTCAACAATAAATAGTTTTCGTCCAGCATTAATGCTGGTGATGACAGCGACATTGGTGACTTCGCTGCCGGTGCCGGATGTGGTGGGGACACAGATATGGGGCATCTGTGGGCCTTCGAGCATCATTAAATTCAAGTGATCATTTGCGCAGCCGCCGTTGGTGAGGGTTACACACATAGCTTTTGCGCTGTCGATAACACTACCGCCGCCAACGCTGACGATGCAGTCTGCCTGAATTTTTCGGGCATACTCGCAAGCCTTGTCAATGGCGGCAAGATCCGGATCGGATGGGATCTGGTCATACATCCCCACACAAAATTCGATCAGGGAATTTTCAACCATCTGGGCAAGACCGGCCTGTTTCACTCCTTTGTCTGTAAGGACCAAAGCTCTTTTACATTGCAGGTCTGTGACAACTTTATGGATGGAGCCCAGGGTTCCTTTGCCTGCCATCAGCCGGGTGGGGGCAATATAGGCAAAACCGTCTATCTTTTTATTGTCAGACATCAGGGCAAAATTCATGTTGGTTCGTTCGTCTGAATGGGTGGGCATATGAATGCGTTTGACCTGGGTGTATTCTGCAAGGCCCTCGGCGCCCATTTCTCTTCCAACGCCTGATTGCTTATAACCACCGAAAGGAGACATGTCTGAAAAGACATGGTAGTTATTAATCCACATGGTTCCGGTGCGCACCTCCTGGGCAATGCGTTCGGCCCGTTTGGAATTGGAGGTGAAGATGCCGCCGCCCAGTCCATAGATGGAATCGTTTGCAATGGCGATGGCCTCATCGTCTGTGTCATATTTTATGACGCTGACCACCGGCCCGAAGATTTCTTCCTGGGCAATGCGCATGTCGTTTTTAACATCTGCAAAAATAGTGGGGGCATAGTAAAAACCGCCCTCAAGGCCATCTAATGTTATGCGTTCACCACCGGTGATAAGATTGGCTCCTTCTTCTTTGCCGATGTCTACATATTTTTGAACTGTGGCCATCTGCTGTGCGTTAACCAGTGGTCCCATGTGGGAGTTCCCGTCCAGTTGGTAGCCTACCCGAATGGCCTCTGCCCGTTGTTTCATCTTGTCTAAAAATTCGTCGTATATTTTAGCGGGAACCAATACCCGGGTACCGGATTCGCATACCTGTCCCTGGTGAAAAAAGGTACCGAAGACGGCCCCTTCGACTGCCAGGTCCATATCTGCGTCATCCAGAATGATATTTGCGGATTTGCCGCCCAGTTCTAGGGTGACTTTTTTGATAGTTTCAGAAGCCATCTGCATGACTTTTTTACCGACGTCGGTGCTGCCGGTAAAGGCGACCTTGTCCACATCTTTATGGGTGCACAATATCTTGCCGATTTCACTTCCGGATCCGGGGATGATATTGATAACACCGGCTGGAATGCCGGCTGCCTGTGCGGCTTCGCCTATGATCAAAGCGGTCAGTGGCGTGGCGGATGCGGGTTTTAAAACAACCGTGTTGCCCATGGCAATGGCCGGAATGATTTTCCAGAAGGCCATGAGCATGGGAAAATTCCAGGGGATGATGCCTGCACATACGCCTATGGATTCTCTGCGAATGGTTTCCCTTCCCGGAGAAAAAACATTTCCCGAACAGGGGATTTGTTCTGTCCAAGCAAATTTATTGGCCATATAGCTGCTCAGGTTTCGGGTAAACCCGACGCCGAGAAGAGGGGTGACCTTTGCCAGGTTCATGATCTGACCGCCATTCATGGATTCTGTCATGGCCAGTCGCAGGCCCTGTACGGCAATCTGGTCGGCGAAATCTAACATTTTTGCCAGTCGCTGGGAAGGAGAAAGACCACTCCAACATCCGCTGTCAAAAGCAGTTCTTGCAGCCTGGACAGCATCTTCAGCGTCTTTTGTGCCGGCTTTTTGAACCTGGGCCATGGGAATACCTGTCCCCGGATCAATTACCTCAAATGATGCCCCGGTTTTAGAATCCACAAATTCGTTGTTGATAAATAGTTTGTACTGTTCCATGTTTAATGCCCCTTCTTGTCAAAAGAAAAATTGTTAATTTTCATGTTGTTCATTCTTCAGACTCTTTTTTGTGATCGGGCCTGAGGAGTGCATTTCAATAATTTTCTGTCTTATGTAGCACTAATACACCTTAAAACAGATGGCAATAAGTATTCGTGTTTCAAGGAAAAATCTGTTTTGGCCTAAAACAACCCTGTGTTTTATTATAAAACACTCATTTCATTGAAACACTCTCTTTTGTTGACATGTGTTTCGTCGAAAATTTATAGACAGGTACAATGATAATTTTTGTAAGATTACTGATTTGAAACAGGTATTACCTAACAAAAAGGGAGATTGTTTGGCATGGAAAAATATGGAACTCAAGGATGGTGTGATCTTTACATGGAAGCACTCAATAATTCCAAGGCATGGTCTCAGGCGGCAAAAACCTGGGAAGGTGATTTTATCTTTATTACAGAAAAAAGTGGCCCGCTCAAGGAACCTTTGTATGAGTATCTTGACCTTTGGCATGGCGTATGCCGGGGGTGTGAAATGATCACTGATCCCAGCAAATACAGTCCTGAATTTATTATTTCCGCACCTTATGCTATCTGGAAACGTATTATAAGTAACCAACTGGATTCCACCCAGGCATTGATTACCAAACAATCCAAGCTGATTGCAGGTTCCCGTGGCACCATGGGAAAGATTATGAGATATACCAAGGCTGCCAACGAATTGACAAAATGCACGGCAAGCATACCCACTGAATGGCTGGATTAGTTTTTGTCTATAACTTTTTTAAAGTGACAGGAGAGATTTATGTGGACATTTTCCAGCCCGTTTATTGCGTATGGAGATAATGCTCTGGAGTATCTCGGGCAGATTGCGGGCGCAAAAGCATTTATTGTTACAGATGAAAATATTATCAAGCTGGGCCTGGTTAAAAAGGTGACGGATCAGCTGGAAGAAAAGGGCATGTCCTGGCAGGTTTTTGACCAAGTTGAGCCGGAACCTTCCTTGGATACTATAAAAAAAGGAGGGGTTGCCGTAAATGAATATCAGCCCAACTGGGTTATTGGTATTGGTGGCGGATCCTGTATGGACGCAGCCAAGGCGATTATTTTAGCGCTGGCCCGTCCGGATCTGGAACCGGATGCCTTTATTTCATCAGATACCTATGATTTCAGGTCCAAGGCAAAATTGATGGCCATTCCTACCACCAGTGGGACAGGATCGGAAGCCACCTGGGCATATATATTGACTGATACAAAATATCAACGAAAGTTGGGGTTGGGCACTACCGAATGCATGCCGGATGTGGCTATTTTGGATCCGGAAATGGTAATGGGTATGCCGCCTGTTATTACTGCCGATACAGGCATGGATGTCCTGTGCCAAGGGATTGAAGGATATACTTCCATCTGGGGAACAGCTATGACAGATGGACCTGGGCTAGTTGCTGTACGCAGGGTTTTTGAAACCCTGGAAAAAGCGTATCAGCAAGGAGATGATCTTGAAGCCAGAAAAGAAATGATGTATGCGGCAACCCTTGCCGGTATGTCGTTTGGTAACGCCATGGCGGGGCTTGGTCATAGCACAGGTCACGCATTGGGAGCAATTTTTCATGTGCCTCATGGCCGTGCGGTTGGATTGTTCTTGCCCTATACCATGGAATACCTTGTGAATGGTTCCAAAGAAATATTGGCAAAATTCGCCGAGATTTCACGGTTCTGCAATATTTCAAATGGTAGCGATGAACGCTGTTGCAGTGACCTGATAGAGAAAATCAGATCCCTTGCTAAAAGCATTGGCCAGCCTTTGACAGCAAAGGACTGTGGTATTGATGCAGATGAATATAAAGCTGCGATTCCTGATTTGGTAGACCGGGCAACCAATGAGGTTATGACCTTTACTGTCAGCCGGATTCCCGAATCTGAAGATTTGGAAAAAATATTTATGTATGCCTATGACGGAAAAAAGATCGATTTTTAAAAAGGGATATAAAAATGGACGGATACCATGGTCGATTATTGATAGTAGATCTTACCAGGCAGATTGTGAGTGATGAGCTTTTAAATGAAAATTATGCCCGGGATTTTGTTGGAAGCAGTGGTTTGGCTGCTCGTTATCTGTATGACATGGTGGATGAAAATACAGATCCTTTAGGGCCTGAAAATCCTTTGATTTTCATGACTGGTATGCTCAATGGTACCAGTGGGCCAAGTCTTTCCCGATGGAGCGGGGTTACCAAATCACCCTATACCGGGCACTATGGAGATTCAAACGCCGGAGGATATTTCGGAGCAGAACTTAAGCTTAGTGGATATGATGGTATTATTTTAAAAGGTCAGTCAGAACAACCGGTTTATCTGGATGTAAAAGATGGTGTAGCACAGGTTAAAGATGCCACCCATCTCTGGGGTCGGGACACGCCCCAGACACAGAAAATCCTGAAAAAAGAATATAATGATAAGAGGATTCAGATCATTTGCATTGGTCCGGCGTCTGAAAATTTAGTGCTTTATGGCAATGTTGTAACAGAATTGGGACATTGTCTGGGAAGAGCAGGCTTAGGATGTGTCATGGGTGCTAAAAAAATAAAGGCCATCGTCGTGCGGGGTAAAAACAAAATACCCATGGCAGATGAGAAGCGTTTTAAAGAATCAGCACATAGCGCCATGCGCGAAGTTAAAGATGCGTTCATGACCATGATTATGCATGAAACCGGCACAGCAGGCTGGGTGGATGGCGCCATCAGTTACGGGGATTCTCCGGCAAAGTATTATACCGCCCCAAGTATAGAGGAGGCCACGGACATTAGTGGCGTCACCATGTCGGAAACCTGTGAGATCGGTCATACCGGATGTTATGGGTGTCCCATCCGGTGCCGCAAGGTGCTCAAAATTACTCAGGGTAAATATTTGTACGATAAGGTAGAAGGTCCGGAATATGAGTCAATCATCGGGCTTGGGGCATTAATGGGTTTAAAACCGGATATGTCGACCATTGTCTATATGAACGAACTGTGCAACGCCTATGGATTTGATTCTATCAGTGGCGGTGCTTCATGCGCCTATGCGTTTTACCTGTACGAAAAGGGAGTGATCACCAAAGCAGATACCGATGGGCTGGAGTTGACCTGGGGAAATATAGTTGCTGCCTGCGAATTGTTGCATAAGGTGGGTAAAAATGAGGGATTTGGAAAAATCGTTTCCACCGGAACAAAACGTATGGCTCAAAGATATGATCGCCCGCCCGGTGAAGCAGTTCAGGTAAAGGGCCTCGAGTTCCCCATGCATGATCCAAGAGCCTACCATTCAATGGGCCTGGTCTATGCCACCTCACCCCGGGGGGCAGACCATAATAAGAGTGACGCATACCAGGTGGATATCGGTTCTGGCCATCCAGAACTGGAACTACCGGTTGAAGATCGGTGGGACAATGATAAGGCTGCTATCGTGGAGAAAAGTCAAAATTTCAGGATGATCACGGATGCTATTGGTCTTTGCCATTTTGCACAGGTGCCCTTTTCTTTGATAACCCAGATGGTTAATGCATCGGCCGGGTGGGATTTGACCATGGAAGACTTGCTTAAGGCAGGGGAAAGGATTTTTCAGCTGCAGCGGTCACTGTCCTGTAAGCTGGGTATCCAGGCCAAAGATGACTGCCTGCCGGAACTTGCGATGCAGCCAATTTCAGATGGTGGCCAGGAAGGACATGTTCCGGATATGGAAAAGATGCTCACCGATTATTATGTCCTTCGAGACTGGGACAAGACCAGTGGAAAACCATCAAAAAATAGAATGGAGTCGTTGGGGATAAAAGATATTTAGTCAGTAATTAAACATTCAACAGGAGGATTAAAGGGTATGAAAAAACAAAAGTTTAATTTTACCATCTTAATGGTTGTTTTTATGTTTTTAGCTGTGTCGGCAGTTTTTACAACAACCGCTTTTGCAGAAGAACCCACGGTAATTAAAATAGGAAATATATCTCCTTTAAGTGGCCCTGCAGGTCCCTGGGGGCAGGCTCCTATGCCGGGATATGACGCATTTATCGCCGCGATGAACAAAGAAGGAGTGGTCGTTAACGGCAAGAAGTATGTTTTTAAACTGATAAGTGTAGATGATCAAAATTCTCCTGAAGGCGGGGCACGAGCAGCCAAAAGACTTATTTATGAAGAAAAAGTCAAATTTATTCTAGGCCATTGGAGTTGGAACTTCCCATCAGTCGCTGCCGTTACCAATCCTGCAAAAGTCATCTTAATGACAAGAACCGGCAATGAAGCTGTTCCGGGTGGAGCATATACCCCTAAAAAAATGCCCTATACTGTATTTGGCACACCCTCCCATGAGCGATTTATTTCAAGTATTTTTGCGCTTGTAAAAGCGTATCCAGATTATAGTAAAGTGGGTATCAGTGATTCTACTCTGGGCAAAGGTATTGGCTGGGATTATGTGGATAGGGAACTTGCCAAAGCCGGAATCCGATTTCATCATGAATGGTATCCGCCGGGAACCCAGGATTTTACTCCCTATATTACCCGCTTTAAAGAAGCCGGCTGTGATATTGTCTTTGGTGGTGGCGATGTTATGGCAGCCATGCTGATTTTGAAACAAAGATGGGAAATGGGATACAAGGACTGGAAAATTGGAACCGCAGGTGCCATGCTGGATCCGAAGATGTATATCGGTGTGAGTGGTATGGAAGCTTCCCAGGGATTTATCAGTCAATATGATGCCAATTGGAACTTTAAGAAAACCATCGTCAATCCTAAATATGTTAAAATGTGTCAGACAGTTCAAAAAATGGCATCCGATGCAATTGGAAAACCGTATAATTATACCGGTTGGATTGAATGGGTTCCTGCACATTTACAGATTCTTGTTCAGGCCATGCAAAAAGCCAATACAGTGGATGATACCGCAGCCATCATGAAAGCCATTCGTGGCGGAACATTTGATACGGTTTCGGGAAAATACACCATGTCCGGGAAAAAAACCTACGGTGCTGCTGTGGTCTTTGGAAATCCTGGTGTTATGAGCCAGATCAAGGGCGATAAAGAGGTTTATTTTTCTGAAAGCCCGTGGACACCGATACCATAATTTATTTTATAAACCTGAAAAGGAGATAAAGGAATGCCCCCTGCTGGAATTTGGATTGATGGCCTGGCTCAGAGCTGTACCTATATGACAATGGCTTTTGGAATGGTTTTGGTGTTCAGTATTCTGGGCATTTTGAACTGGGCCCATGGACAGTTTTACATGCTGGGTTCAATACTCTTGTATTATGCGATAACAGCAGCGGGCATCCCGTTCCCTGCCGGTCTTCTTCTGGCCGGTCTGGGAATGGCACTTTTGGGTATTATTGTTAAGGTGGTTATCATCGACCGGGTGGAAGGTGAACTCTATGTGGGTGCGGCCACCCTTGCCTTGATCTTTTTCTTTGAAGGTCTGGCCAGCCTTTTATTCGGTATGCAGGATAGGGGGCTTTCCATGGTCCTTCCCGGTGTTTTGGAGATGGGCGGCTTAAGTGTCAGCTATCAGAAAGTCGCCGTTATTGTATTTACGCTGGTGGTCATGGTGGTCATGTATTATGTGTTGCATTTCACCCGGATGGGTAAAGCGATCCGTGCGGTATCCCAGAACCCGGATGCGGCCAGTTTGTATGGCATCAGTGTGGAGCGGTTGTCCCTTGTGGTTATGGGGATCGGCTGTGCATTGGCTGCCATGGCCGGAGGTATTATGGCGCCGGTGTATCCTGTGAATCCATTTATCGGCCGTGCCCCTATGATCATGGCACTTTTGGCCATTGTTATCGGTGGTCTGGGAAGTTTGTCTGGAGCCATTGTGGGGGGTCTGATACTGGGATTTTTACACAGTGTGATTGCCTATTATTTATCCTATCTGGCAGAGGTGGTTCTTTTTGTTCTGGTTATCATTATTCTGCTGGTTAAACCGCAGGGATTATTTGGAGCTTCTATAAAATGATGCAGTTTTTCAAAACTATCCACCTGATGGACTATAAAAATATTGTTCCTAAGCTGGTGATTGGACTTGTGGTGGCCGCAATTGTGTTGTTGCCGGTGGTGACAAAAGATGTGGTGATTTTGTCCATGTTGATTTTTAGTGGTTTGTGGGCGGTTGCAGCCATGGGGTTTACCCTGGTGCTTCGCACCGGGCAGTTCAGTCTGGGGCAATCTGCCTTTATGGCTATTGGTGGATACACCTGCGCTATTTTGACCGTGCAAATGGATTTTCCCTTTTGGCCCAGTTTTCTTTTGTCCGGAATTATTTCAGGCCTGGTGGCTTTTTTGCTTGGTGTGGTGGTACTTCGGGTGGGGGGGATTTATTTTTCCATTATCACGCTTGCGCTGGGTGAGATTGTAAGAATTATTGCCCTTAACTGGGAATCGGTCACAAGGGGGAGTCGGGGGCTTGTAACCTCATCACCGTTACCCATATCCATCTTTGGATGGGAGTTGGCCAATTTCGATGCCAGCCCTGTTCCATATTTTTATTTTATGCTTTGCCTGGTGGCCATTACAGGCGTAGTTTTCTGGCGCATTGGAGACAGCCGCCTGGGTCAGATCTTTGCCGGGGTTGCCTTGAACCCGGAGCTTGCCGAGCATCAGGGTATTCATTTGATGAAATACCGCATTATTGCATTTACCATTGCTGGTGTGTTCACTGGATATGCCGGTGCATTATATACTCATTTTTTAACGGTGATTACACCTATGGTGTTTGGCCTTTGGCAGTCCATCCAGGCGATGATTATGAGTATCGTGGGTGGGATCAGTTCGCTTGTGGGCGGGCCTATCATTGGAGGCGTTTTGCTTTACGGACTTGGTGATCGCCTATCGCGTTTGCAAACCCCCGGGTTGTCCCAGATGGTCTTTGGTGCAACCGTCGTGCTCGTACTGATTTGCCTGCCCAAAGGAACCGGACTTGTGGAATTATGGGATAAGTTTTGGAAAAAAGTGGTCTGGAGAGAAGTTGAATATGAACACGATGAAATGGAAGATTAAGCAAATGAGGCCTTTTTTATGTCGTATTTAGAACTGCAGAATGTGTCCAAACACTTTGGCCGTCTGGCTGCACTGGACCAACTGGATTTGAAAGTTGAAAAAGGGGAAATTTTAGGGATTGTGGGTCCCAATGGTTCTGGAAAGACCACATTGATAAACCTGATCAGCGGATATTTTAAACCCACAAAAGGGCAAGTTTTTTTTGAAAATAAACGGATCTGCTGTCAACGGCCAGATCAGATTACTAAAAAAGGCATTGTCCGTACGTTTCAATCTAATGTGCTCTTCCCCGGTGGCACAGTGGTGGAAAATTTATTGATCAGCTCGCATTTAAATTACAATACCCGGAGCTGGCACTCTTTTTTTAATACAAAAAAATGGAAAGAGGATAATGAACAGGCTGTGGGCAGAGCCATTGAACTGGTCAACCTTTTAGACCTGCTTAATGATATTTTCTTACAAGCTGATGGGTTGTCTCATGGTTATCAACGGCTTTTGGGTATTGCCATGGCGCTGACAGCCAATCCCCATGTTCTTTTACTGGATGAACCCACTACAGGTATGAATCATGAAGAGGCTATGTTTGTGGTGGATAAGATTAAAAAAATTAATGAACAGGGAGTGACCATTATTTTAATAGAACACAATATGAAGGTGTTGTTAGGGGTCGCCACCCGGGTGGCCTGTTTGAGTTTTGGTACTAAAATTGCTGATGGCATGCCTGAAGATGTCATGAATCATCCCGAGGTGGTTGAAGCCTATCTAGGAACGGAGGTGGTATAAACGTCATGCTGGAACTTAAAGATGTGTGGATAAAATATGGTAAAAAGGCGGCTGTGAGAAAATTGTCTTTCGAAGTTAATCAAGGTGATTTTGTTACCATTCTGGGTGCCAATGGTGCCGGAAAAACAACCACGATTAATGCTATTAGCGGTTTGGTTAAAAAAAAGAGAAAAAACAGGGGCCAGATCTGGTTTGCCGGGGAAAAAATAAATCACTTGAAGCCTGGCAAAATCGCTGCAATGGGTTTGATCCAGATTCCCGAGGGTCGAAAGTTGTTCCCTCTTATGAGTGTAAAAGAAAACCTGGAGGTTGGGGCCTATCTGAGAAAAGATAAAAAAGAAAATAAAAAAAATATGGAATGGGTATTGAGTTTGTTTCCCATTCTCAAAGAAAAACTACATGATGACAGCCGGGAACTCAGCGGTGGTCAGCAACAGATGGTGGCCATTGGACGTGGCATTATGGCCAATCCGAAAATGTTGATGCTGGATGAACCATCCCTGGGTTTAAGCCCTTTGCTCCGTCAGCAGCTGGCAGAAACCATTAAACAGATCCACAAGAATGGGGTGACTATTCTTCTTGTGGAACAAAATGCTCGTTTAGGATTAATGCTGGCCAATTACGGGTATGTGCTGGAAAATGGAGAGCTAACGTTAAAAGGAAAAACTTCCGACCTCATGCATGATGAAAATGTTAAAAAAGCATACCTCGGAGTTTGATGCCTGTCATTGATATTAACTTTGTTGGTGCATTGCAGTTGCTTGCCAGCGCAAGATCAGGTTGATCTAATTTTTAATGTGGTTGGAGGCTAAGAATCCTTTGGCAGTTTCAATTATTAATCCTTTTTCAATCATCAGTTGGATTGATTTTGCAATCATCCCACTTTCGAAAGTTTCCTGGAATATTTTGAATTGCATTTTATTACGATAAAGAGGAGATATTTTAGTAATTTCATCAATGGTGTGAGGTGTTTTGCAGATATCTAAAAATATATTGCTGTGACGATCAAAACCGTTAGTAAATTTTTCAAATTCAGCGGTGGCATCTCCAAAGAATGGGCTTTTATGAGAAGAACATAATAATTTATACGGTTGGTTCTTTACCTTGGTTATGGATTGTTTAAAAAGGTTGATATCGCATTCTGACTGCCCATAAAAAGGACCAAATCCTGAAAAATCAATGTCTGAAGTTAAAAGTAAGCCGGTATTTAATTCAAGAAAGCAATAATGATCATTTAAATGTCCTGGCGCATGAATGGCTTTTAATCTGAAATCGGAAAAAGAAAGAAGATCACTGTCTTTGAATCGTTGGTCGGGTTCTCTTAGTGGTTTCATCCCAAGGGTATCGCCAACAATTTGTGCCCAGATGTCTCCTTTTTTTTGGGTTCCCATAAATCTGTTGCCGAGCGTTTTAAGGTCATGTACAGAATCGGGAGTTTCAAAAGGAAATATGAGGTGACGATCTTCTAAAAGATCCCATCCCAAAATATGATCCGGGTGGGAATGGCTGATAATTAGAGTATCAATTCTTTTTATACGATCGATTTCGGCAATGGTTTCTTTGTTGAACCCGGCATCAATTAAAACGGTTTCTTTGCCGGTCAATAAGAAGGTGTTGCAATAGGGAAAGCGAGAGGTATTGGGGCCGGGGATAACAAAAACCCTCGGAACAAGCTCTATGATTTTGTCTGAAATATGTGAAAACATTTAGTAACACCTTGTTATTTGATAATTTTAAAAAAAAGTTAATATTCTCGTAAAAAATATTTATAGTCAATATATAATAAAACTGTTTTAAATCCCTTGACGAAGGATGCTGTTTTATACATAACAACTGGATAGTACAAAATAGATAGTAACATTCAGCCTTGTTTTATTGAATAGGTTCTTTTTGAGTGAAACAATAGGAAGATCATTATGATGAAAAGCAAAAAAGCAAGTTCGGCCATTTTATCTGTTTTCCCTAATATTGAAACCTTACATAGCTTTACCGAAAAAAGTGACAATAAGATTTGTTTTGAATCATTTGTTGAGTTTGCATTTAAAGAAGGTGTTATTAAAACCAGTGACGAGAACGCTTTTTCTCGGTTTATACAAAATCATTCACTGGCAGACTCAGACTGTAAACCACCCAAAAATCTTACTTTTGAAGAATTGTTTAAGAAAAAAAAAGAGATCTTGGATATCAGTATTTCTGAGCGGGCACTTACGGATCGGGTTAATGCGTTGATCTTAAAAAAGAAACTGTCTTTGCCAAAGTTGACCAATACCATGCTGACAAGACTTAAAAAGGAGCCGGCAGATACTCCTCATAAACGAAGCACACTTCGATCTTTGGTTTTCTGGCTGGGATATGAGCGTTCTGATCTTGATTTGCCGTGGAATTATGAAATCTTGTTTAAGCTTTGCTATGAGACAAATCAGATTCAGCGATCGCTTGAGGGGGTCCGAATTGGGTTAACGCTTTCCAGTCGAGGAGATGTCATTGGCCAGGATGCGGTGGCCTGGCTGAAAAAAAATATTAAAGATTATATTAAAAACTCCATGAATATTTTATCGTATGGTGGGTGGGGGAAGGTTAAATCATACGACATAACCACCGTTTATATTGATTTCCCCA
>JAWSVH010000269.1:0-2506 GCA_033852015.1 Desulfobacula sp. | reverse complement strand
ATGTCGCTAACATGGCACCAATCGGCAAACCATTTCCAAGCGCTTTTGCAAGGGTCATGATATCAGGCTTAATGCCATATTGCTCATAACCAAAAAGTGTTCCGCATCTGCCCATACCACTTTGGATCTCATCAAAAATCAATAATGTCCCTGTTTCATCGCATAATTTTCTAACCGCTTTAAGATAATCTTCCTGTGCAGGAACAACGCCGCCTTCTCCTTGAATAGGTTCAAGCATGACCGCACAGACCGTTTCATCTACTATATTTTTTAAGGCCTCGATATCATTAAATGGCACATAGGAAAAGCCTTCCAACATTGGATAAAAGCCTTCTTTTATTTTATCCTGGCCCGTAGCAGTTAATGTCGCCATGGTGCGCCCATGAAAAGACTGTTCCATGGTGATAATCTTAAATCGGTTTTTATTCCCTTTTTTTTGGAAATATCTTCGGGCAAGTTTGATCGCAGCTTCATTGGCTTCAGCCCCGGAGTTAGAAAAAAATACCCGGTCGGCAAAACTTTTTTCACACAGGACCTTTGCAAGGTCTGCCTGGGGACGGGTATAAAAAAGATTGGACACATGAACCAGTGTTGCTGCCTGTCGGCTGATGACTTGGGTAATTTTAGGATGACAATGCCCTAAACTGCACACCGCAATCCCAGATAAAAAATCAGTATATTTTTTCCCATCTTCATCCCAGAGAAAAACCCCTTCCCCTTTGGCAAAGGCCTTGCCTTGTCTCAGATACGTTTGAAATACAAAATCATCGGTTTTTTTAATAGAATCCACGATAATATCTCTTATTTTTAAAAGGTTAGTCCACGAAGACCTGTGTGCCGATCCCAGAATCTGTAAACAACTCCAACAATACCGCATGGGGCAGTTTGCCATTTATAACATGGGCCTTTTTCACCCCGGTTTTTAAGGCATCAACGGCACATTCCATCTTCGGAATCATTCCGCCCTGGATCTGTTTTGCTGTAATCATCTCTTGTATCGTCGCAGCATTCACAGAACTCAAAAGTTTTTTATTCGCATCGAGCAGACCATCCACATCTGTTAACAAAATCAAACGCTCTGCATTTATAGCAGATGCCACTTTTGAGGCCACAAGATCTGCATTGATATTATACGTTTCCCCGTTTTCACCAATGCCCACCGGGGCAATAATAGGGATAAAACCTTTTTCCGTGAGCGTATGAATAATATCTGGATTAATATCCGATACCTCTCCAACCATACCCGGATCGATAATTTCAGGGGGTTTGTTTTTATCTTCCTGGTGATAAATGGTCATTTTTTGTGCCGTAATCAACATCCCGTCTTTTCCAGTAAGGCCGACAGCTTTTCCGCCCTGTCTATTAATACCGGCCACAATGTCTTTGTTAACTTTACCGCCCAAAACCATCTCCACCACATCCATGGTTGCATTATCCGTATATCGCATCCCCCGGATAAAGGTCGAGGTGATTCCCATAGTATTTAAGACCTTGTTAATCTGGGGCCCGCCCCCATGAACCACCACAGGATTGACACCAATATATTTTAACAACGTAATATCATTGGCAAAATCATTCCTAAGTCCTTCATCCACCATGGCATGACCACCATATTTTATAACAATGGTTTTGCCGGAAAAATTTTTAATATACGGCAGGGCCTCAATTAAAATATCTGCAACATTGTTTGTCATAGGATATACCTTGTCAAATCTTGATCTTCTACAATATCCCTCAATTGGTCTTCCACAAATACACCATCAATCACAATTTTCTTCTCATCAATATCCGGGGCTTCAAAAAGAATATTTTCAAGCAGCTTTTCCATAAGGGTATGCAACCTTCTGGCCCCTATATTTTCCGTTGTAGAATTAACTTCCACCGCAATGGATGCAATTTTTTCCACGGCATCGTGTGTAAATTCAATATCTATACCTTCTGTTCTTAGCAGAGCAATATATTGAAGCACAAGGGCATTTTTAGGTTCTGTTAAAATTCTAGTAAATTCATCCGCTCCTAAAGAGTGCAATTCCACTCGTATGGGAAACCGTCCCTGGAGTTCCGGGATCAAATCCGAAGGCTTGGATACATGAAACGCACCGGAAGCGATAAACAAAATATGGTCGGTTTTCACCGTGCCGTATTTTGTAGGAACCGAACTGCCTTCCACTATAGGCAGCAGATCTCTTTGAACCCCTTCTTTGGATACTTCTGGACCTTGACTTTTTTCCTTGCCGGCAATCTTATCAATTTCATCTATAAAAATAATACCGGACTGTTCAACCATTTCAATGGCCTCGGTTTTCACTTGCTCCATATCTACCAGATGAGCAGCTTCTTCCTGGGTTAGAAGCTTCACGGCTTCTTTTACTTTTATCTTTCGTTGCTTGGTATTTTTCGGCATCAAATTACCCAGCATATCTTTAACATTGATTCCCATCTCTTCAATGCCGGTATTTGAAAAAATCTCCACCATGGGAGAAGATTTATCTGCCACCTCAAGGTC
>JAWSVH010000268.1:0-4585 GCA_033852015.1 Desulfobacula sp. | reverse complement strand
TGGGGTAAAGCAAAAAGCTGGAGATAAAAAAACACCGGAGGGGATATACTTTTTAAAAGATGAATATGTGGACAAGTATTTATCTCCGGTATATGGAAAGAAGGCTTTTCCGACAGATTATCCGAATTTGCTCGATAAGAGATCTGGTAAAAATGGTTCGGCTATTTGGATTCATGGGACAAATAAAAAACTGGTTCCCACGGATTCAAATGGGTGTGTTGCCCTGGAAAATATAAATGTTTTAAAATTATCAGATTATGTTACCCTTGATTCTACTCCGGTAATTATGGTTGAGCAAATAAAAGAGGCGAATGCAAAGATACGAAGTTCCCAGGAACAGCAGATAAGTCTTTTTTTGGATAAATGGAGTTTTGCCCTTGAACAGGGAAGTTATCATGACTATTTATCATTTTTTGCTTCACAATATTTTCCAGATATATCTTGGTGGGAAGATTGGTTGGATTTGAGAAAAGAGATTGGTAAGTCTGGGGTTTCTGTTAAAATAGTTAAAGAAAAAACCGGTATTTATTCCCATGACCAGGTCTTTGTCGTTTTGTTTGATAGTTTTTTGAGTGTGGATAAAAGAAAAGTTTATCTTGGAAAGCAAAAGTTGTTTTTAAAGAATGAAGATGGAAATTATAAGATCGTCGGGGATCTTTTTCAGCACGTACCAGAGGAATTAAAGGCCAGCAAGGACTTGTTGGTGATGGCTGGAAAATCGCTTGTGACTCCAGCATGGCAGGAAAGGTTAATTATAGAAACGCTTGGTCGCTGGTTGGCTGCTTGGTCAGCAAGAGATATGGATACATATGCATCATTTTATGCCTCTAACTTTTATTCTGATGGAATGGGTAAAAAAAACTGGGTAAGAAGAAAACGAAACCTGGCAAGAAAATATAATTATATCCATGTTACTGGACGGGATTTTATAGTTGAGAAAGATAAAAATTTATGTGAGGTTGTCTTTTTTCAAGAATATGAATCCAGTGGCCTTACAACCCTGGGAACTAAAAAGCTAAAACTTGTTAATAAAGGTGGACTATGGAAGATATTTCAAGAGAGTTGGAAAGAGAAATAGCACAGACAAAACCCAAGCCTTACAAACAGGATCGGAAGACACATATTCTTATTGTTGATGATTTCGGTAAAATGAAATCAGGAGAGCATTTAAAAAGACTTCTCATGGGGCTATCAATTGGCTGTGGAGTTTGTTTTGTCCTGGCTATCCTTTTTCTTTCTCTTTATTCTGGATTATCAAGTAGTTCAAAGAAAGTTAAAACCCGGTTGGAAGTTGTAGAAAAAAAGCTGGATGAACTGAATCGAGAAAAAGAAGTTTTAATGGCACGACTTGTAATTCAAGGAAAAGAACCTGGAATTATAGACGGAAAGACCCAGAATACAGAGCCGCCAATCGTTTCAAAGACGGTTAAAAAACAGTCGTTAGTGTCTAAAAAACAGAAATCCAAGTCTGCTCCTGTTGTGACACCAACTAAGAAAACAATAAAACCCCAAACAACAATGGGTGGTCAACCAACGAAGAAATCCTCTGGGATACCAGATGTGGCTCGTGCTAAGAAGATGGTTTCCATAGAAAAGTTTACAGTGGTCAGAGACGGAAACAATGGAGATCTTTTGGTTCGGTTTGATATTCGCAATGTATCCTTATCTCCTGGTGATGTTTCCGGGAGGATATTTACGGTTTTAAAACCGGATAATAAAGATGGCGCCAAGTGGCTTGTGGTTCCGAGTGCTTCGTTAAAGGATGGAGTTCCTTCTGAATATCGGAAGGGGCAGTATTTTTCAATTGCTCATTTTAAACCGGTTAAATTCAGAATTAAAAATAAGGCAAATCCAAATTTATTTAAAAAAGCATCTATTTTTATATTTAATAACCAAGGTGAGTTGATGTTTAACGAGTTGATAGATATTACTGAGGCAAACGAATAAATATGCTTTCTCTTTCCTATTATAGCAAGATAAGCATATGGATAAGTGTGTTCTTGCTTATTACCTTTTGTCATGCCATGGCTGGGCAAAAAAGTCATATTGTTTATTTTGAAGGACAAGAAAATGAATTGCATGTCTACCGGATTAACGGTACCCATCCCGGTAAGACACTGTTGATTGTTGGAGGGATTCAGGGTGATGAGCCTGGCGGATTTCTTGCAGCAGATTTTTTTGCAGATTTTTTGCTTGAAAAAGGAAACCTCATTGTTGTTCCAAGGGCCAATTTTTTGTCGATCGTAAAGCAGGAAAGAAAAATAAATCAGGACATGAACCGTAAGTTTCAAAATGATGATATCCCCAATTATGAAGCAAAAGTAGTCGATGTGTTAAAAAGATTAATCTGTGAAAGCGATTGCTTTATTAATCTCCATGAAGGTTCGGGGATTTATTCGTCTACGTGGGATAGTGAAAATAAAAATCCTGAACGGTTTGGGCAATCAATCATTGCAGACAATTCAATATTGAATGGAAATGATAAAGACGGAGTTATTAATTTAGAAGAGATGGCCACCAAAGTGATTGAAAAAATCAATCAGCATGTTTCAAATCCTGAACAATATTTTCATTTTAATAATCATAGGACCAATGATCCGGATTCTGTCCATAAAGAACAGCTGCGTTCTGCTACATATTATGCTTATGAGGTTTGCCATATTCCAGCTTTTGGTATTGAATCTTCCAAATCTTTTCCTTTAGAGCAAAAAGTTAAGCAGCATATTCATGCGATTAATGGGTTTATGGAGATTTTGGATATTATACCTCAGAATCCGGCCATTGATTTAAAGAAGCCGGAAATGCAGTATATGATCATTTCTGTGAATGGCTCTATTCCCGTGGTCGTTGGAAAAATGCAGCGTTTAAAGATTCAAAAAGGGGATACGATACAGGTCCATGACATTGTTGCAAATTATGAAAGAGGCCTAAGTATTGATGTAATTGGTTTGGGAAATAAATTTAATGATATGAAAAATAAGCTCGTAGTTGATGAGTCGACTCGCATTGAAGCCAAAAAAGATTTTTATAAGTGTGGTAGCGTTTTTTTGGATGTTCAGTCGGGTTCTGGGAAGTATGAACAGACACTTCGGGTTAGTGAATCAAATGACACCCAGACTTTTCGATTTAAATTGAAAATTAATGGGAAGCTTAAAATGATTGACAATTATGCTCAAGTGGTGATTCAAAAGGGAGATAAGCTTGTTATTGAAGATATTCTTGCAGGTAATATTGATCCGTCAAAGTATGTTGTGAATTTTAAAGGGTTTGTTGGGAATGTTCAAAACAACAGCGGTGAGGACCGTGGATATGTAATAGACACCGCCAAAGACGTTTTAATGGAACGGTATTCGTTGGGTAAAAAAGGTCAGCGATATAAGGTATTAGCAACGTTGAATGGAAAAGCCGTTGGCAAGATGTTTATAAATATACAATCACAGTCAAGTAAGGAGATGTAACGTGGGGAAAAAAAACAGTAATAATCTTTCAATTATCGATAAAGAACTGAAAATTGAAGGATCGATTTCCAGTAGTGGCAAGTTGATTATTAAAGGCCAGGTTAATGGGACGATTAAAGGAGATGCTGTTATTATTGCAGAGGATGGTCAGGTTATCTCAACTTCTACACAGGTCTCCAGCATTACCATTGGAGGTAATTTCCAAGGTGAGGTTATTGCATCTAAAGAATTGATTATTCTTGCGACGGGTACCTGTGCTGGTAAGGTAGAATGTAAAGATTTGATTGTTGAGAACGGTGGTATCTTAAATGCTGAAGTATCCTGCAAAACATCCAGCAAAGTGACCGTCGCTAAAGATACAAGTACCTTTAGCACTCCTAAAGTAAAAAAGGAAAAGCAAATTGAACTTTAAATATTGCTTGACTTAAATATAAAAATTATGTAAATACAGCTGATTGTTTATGAAGAGGAGCGTTGAGAAAATTGAAAAAATATACATATAGTGCAAGACGATCAGATAATAAAGAAAATTGGTGCGTTGTCGATGCAAAAGATCAAATTCTTGGCAGACTAGCGTCCCAGGTTGCATACAGAATTCGAGGAAAGCATAACCCCCTTTTTACCCCTCATGTTGATACTGGTGACTGGATTGTTGTTATCAATGCGGATAAAATCCGTTTGACAGGTAATAAAATGGAACAAAAGAAATATTACCGTCATTCAGGTTATGTGGGTAGCATAAAATGCACCACAGCAAAAGAACTTCTGGAGAAAAAACCAGAAGAGATGATTAAGAAAGCTGTGAAGGGAATGCTTCCTAAAAATAGACTTGGCAGGAAACTTGGCAAGAAATTATTTGTTTATGCAGGTGATCAGCACCCTCATGCTGCTCAAAAACCTGAAGTTTTTGAAATTTAAGGGATAAAAAGGACGCGATAATTATCAATGGAAAGTGAAAACGTTTTTTACGCGACTGGTAAAAGAAAAGACTCTGTGGCCAAAGTATGGTTAACTCCCGGAACAGGCAAGATTATTGTTAATAATAAAGATCTTAATGAGTACTTTGAGCTGAATGTAACAAGAGATTTGCTTTCGTCTCCTTTGGCTCTTATAGAAAAAAGCGATGC
>JAWSVH010000073.1:0-9999 GCA_033852015.1 Desulfobacula sp. | reverse complement strand
AACTTAATTTTATTGAAAAAAAATATGTATAGCTTAATTTTTATCGATTAAAATTCCAATTTTAGAGCTTATGATTAAAAAATTATAAATAATAAATGAATATGTTTTATTTAAAAGATGAAAATAGAGTGGTTCAGGGTTAGTCGTATCGTAAGATATTATGAGAAATTAGGTGAAAAAAGAGTGTGATGTTGACCTAACTGTTAAGTTTTACAAGTTTTAAGTCTCCCCAAAGACCAATGTGTTTGCCTTTAATGATAACTAAACCTGAAATACCTTCGATGGTTTGTCCCCAGTCTATGGCATTCTTTATGTCTGATTGGGTTTTAACTCTGTTACCAAGGGCGGTGGCTACTGCATCTGCAAGGGAACATGAATTGGCAAGTACCGTAGCGGCATCTGCTGTACCAAAACTTTTTGAGTGTCCTAATGTGCCAGAAGATGTGCAGATTCCATACGGTTTGTCTCTTTTTTCAACCTGGATGCCAGTTGTCATAAAAAAAGGAGAGTTGTGAGCATAAATTCCAAATAAAGTATCAGAATCTGATTTGATATAAATATCTCCCCCGTTTTCCACCACGACTTCTGATGAATGTTTTAACAAAGATTCTCCGGTTGCCTGGGCAATTGATCCAGCTATAGTGGCCATTGGTCCGACATCGGCTTTTATGGACGCGTTGATCATTTCGTGAATGATTTTAGGCACAGGTTCCAAGGTGTGAAGCGGTGTCAGGGAAGTCGCAAATAGGGGGTGAAGGTTTATATAGTTTTCAATTAAATTTCTACAGGTAAGTACCGATTGAATTGCCACGTTAGATAGGTCAGATTTGGCTTGAATATTTAAGTTGGTTTCTTTGACGGTAATATCAAAGGAAACCAGCCCTTTTTTTTTGTGTTGTTTTCTATATGTCCGATTATCAAACATTTTCTATGGTGTCAGGTTTTAGATGGTCTGGTGCCATTCGAATGAAATAAGAATCCGTCATGCCGGAGATATTGTCTCTGACAATTTCAGGGTTTGAATGTTGCTCTCGGTATTGGGAAGCCATGCCGTTTAGAAAATCTGTGAAAATAATTGAATCTGTATTATGATTTTCAAGATCAGATAATAATTTGTTAAACAGATATTTAAATATATCTTCTATAGAGGATAGATGTTTTTTGATAATGGGGTTTTTGTAGATATATTTATAATTAAACGCTTTGAGTTTTTTTAAGGCCTGGGAAACTTCTTGGGAAAATCCGATAAAGGGTTGGTTAAGGCTGTTAGAAATGAGGTCCGTGACTAAGTTAAAGACAATAGTACCATTTGTTTTTCCTAAGACACGTTCGCATTCTTTTGGTATATTTTTTCTGTCTACAAGGTTAAGCCGGATAGCATCTTCAAGGTCTCTTCCAATATAGCTGATGGTATCAGCCATTCGAACAACGCATCCTTCCATGGTCATAGGGATAGCATTACAGGTTTTTGTGTTTTTCATGGCAGCGATCATTCTATCAAAGTCTTCAATTGATCTGTCTTTTTGAGGAATGAGTTTTTTAGAGTGCGCTTCTCCATTATGACAGACGATGGCATCCATTGTCTGGAGAGTAAGGTTCCAGCCCTGGCCGTTTTTTTCAATACGGTCAAGAAACTGGATGCTTTGAAGGTTATGATGAAAAAAACCTGCTCCATGTTCATGCGTTAGCTTGGAAAGAAATCGTTCTCCATCATGCCCGAAGGGAGGATGCCCGATATCGTGACCTAAACTTGCCGCTTCAATAAGATCTTCATTTAATCCAAGATAACGCCCGATGGTTCTGGCAATTCGAGAGACTAACTGGACATGAATAACCCGGTGGGTGAGATGATCATTATTGATAAGAGAAAAGACCTGGGTTTTATCAATATACCGGGTAAAGGCCATTGAGTTTAATATTCGATCAGAATCAGCACTAAAGGCCTGGCGGTATTCATTTTCTCTGTATTTTTCGGTATGGCGACGAACGGCTTTGGTGCTGAAACAAGCCAGAGAAAAAAGATTATCTTTCTCCCTAAGGTTAAGGAGATCTTTTAATTCCCTGGCTTTTTCAAAGTAATTATTCAATTGTGTATTTATAGTTGTTTAGTAATATTTTGGACAACAGTGTTAAAGGCTCTTGTAAATGCAGTGTCCACATCTGTTGACATAATGGGTGTGCCACTGTCACCAGAAGCGACTACATTGGTATCAAAAGGTATGGACCCTAAAAAGTCAAGTCCTTGTGCCTTGGCTGTTTTTTCTCCACCGCCGGAACTGAATAAATCAATATGCTGGCTGCAGTGAGGGCAGCTGAATCCTGCCATATTTTCAACAATTCCAAGTGTTTTTAATTTGACAGTTTTACAAAAAGAGATGGATTTTCGAATATCAGCTAAGGCCACCTCTTGTGGGGTTGTAACAATAACGCCTAAAGCTTCAGGTATGGTTTGAACAACAGTTAGTGGTTCATCTCCAGTGCCTGGAGGGGCATCAATAATTAAAAAATCAAGCTCTCCCCAGTCCACAGAACTTACAAATTGTCGGATCATACCTGTTTTTGCAGGGCCTCTCCAGATAATGGCCTGATCTCGATCTTGCATTAAAGCTTGTACAGATACGACTTTAAGATTTTCATTGACTTGTTTTGGTAAAAGCATCTGGTCTGAACTGATATCCAAAAGTTCGGTTAAACCAAGCATTTGAGCAATAGAAGGTCCATGGACATCGACATCCATCAGCCCGGTTTTAAATCCTTGTTTGGAAAGGCTGGCAGCAAGATTTGCTGAGACACTGCTTTTGCCTACACCGCCTTTGCCGCTTAAAACAAATATTTTATGTTTGATTTTTGAAAGTGAGTTTTTAATGGCTTCTTCTTCTTTTTTTTGTCTGGCTGCCATGTCCTGACCGCCACCCTGGGAGGGACAGCCTCCAGACTTTTTCGCATTGTCTACATTTTCATGAATCATTTTATATTATCTCCTTTGAGAAATTTTGGTTAGTAAGTTACATTCATAATGGTCATTATCCAGATTCTGTCAACTGAAATATCCCTTCTTTTATAGGCGGATTCGCTTTAAAATCAGTAATGTGCAAAGTCAGTTTCTTATTGTTGTTATCTGTTATTTCAATTTTTGCTGGAATTTGTCTGGCATTTAAATTCTTATACTCTTTGACAACTATTTTATATAAGGTATCTCCTAAAAAATCTGTGATTAAAAATTGTTGGAGATTTCCTTTTTGATCACAAACTAAGTATTGAGTCTGGTTTTTATTATTCGTTTTTAGTGTAATATTTGAAGTGATTGAATTTTTTCTTGAAAAATAGGCATCGTCAAAAGGTTTGATGGGGAATCGTCCTAACAGCAACAGGATAATCTCTGACATCCGCACTGGTACATTGACAAATTTTTCCATATCTGGATCTTTGGACGGATAAGAGTATTTAGAATGCTGTCCAGTGTGGGATAAAAAGGTAATGGTTTTTCCTGTGGCAAGAATGGTTTCAACCGGTAGCCCGGATAAAAGAAAGGTTATTCGAATTTTTCCAGGATAGATTGCAGCCCAGGCAATTTTGAATCTATCAGTTTTTTCATCAGTTTCAAGAAGCGCCCATCCACTTCCCTTGCTTGAGACAATTTCCTGGTTATGGGATTGGGCCTTTATGGAAAGGTTGAACGCTTTTTTATCCAGTTCAGGGTTTGTTTTCGGTCGGTGTGCAGCACATCCTGTCATCAAAACAATAAGAATTAAGATAGAACTTAAGCGAAGTCGTAAAAGTAGTTTATTCATTTATCAATTTTTTAATTGCCTCAATTTTACTTTTAACTTCAACTACTTTTTCTTTATCTTCTTCAGTGGCATTGGATATTGCCTTTTTATAAGTATTTAGCGCTTCTTTAAGTCCATTCGCTTTTTGATAGGCATCCCCTAAGTGATCGGCAATAATCGTCTCATAGGATGTGAGTTCAGCTGCTTTTTTTAAATAGGTCACCGCTTTTTCATATTCGCCTCTCTTAAAATGGATCCAACCTAAGCTGTCTATAATATATCCATCATCCGGTCGCAGCTGATAGGCTTCTTCTAATAATGCCAGGGCAGTGTCCAATTTGATACCCATCTCTGCATAGGTATAGCCCAGATAATTTAAAGCATTGGCGTCTTTAGGGTCGATTTGTAACACCTTTTTCATCGTTACAATACTTTGATTTTTGTGTCCAGCTTTGTCTTGAACCGACCCCAGTTTGAAAAGTAATGAGGTGCTTTGTGGGGTATCTGCAAGGCCTTTTTCTAAAAGGGCAATGGCTTTGTCATGTAGGCCATCGCTTTCGTAAAAAGAGGCCAGGTAACTGATAATATCAATATTTTTGGGGAATTGTTTGTACTTATCTTCAAGAAATTCGGTTGCTTTTTGGTTTTGTTTAAGATCTTTGTATAAATATGCAATTTTCAGCAGGCTTTGTTTGTATTGAGTATGATCTGGCCGAACTTTTAAATAATGGGAAATTGCTTTTGTAGGGTTTTCTAAAGATTCATAGGACATGCCTGTAAAAAAATTTAAGGTGGAATTCTCCGGATCTGCTTTTAGTATTTGGGAGAAAATAATAACGGCATCCTCATATTCCTTTTCTGAAATGTATTCATCGAAAGCTACCATAACTAATCTTGAGCTACTGTCCACATCCTGTCCCAGCTCCATAAATATATTCTGGGCTTTCTTTCTTTGATGGTTTTTATAAAAGTATAAAGCTTTTCCAATCAATGCCTGCGGGTTTTCAGGTTCAATCTTAAGAATGTCGTTATAGGTGGGTAATATTTTTTGTTTATTGGCTTTGGTATTGTTACTTTGATAAATTTTAATTAATTGGAATCGTGGTTCAATAAGATCTGGTTCCAGTTTGATCGTTTTTAAAAAGTGTTTTTTTGCAAGATCATAATCCTTTTCATTCATGCATGCCTGGCCTAGATAAAACCAGGCAACATAATAATCAGGAAATTGTACCGTCATTTTTTTGAACAAATCTCTTGCATCAATATTATTTTCATTTTCTATATATATTTTGCCTAATCGAATAAAAGTTTCCTTGTCTTCAGGGTTTAAAAGCAAAATACGGTTCAGTATGGCGACTAACTTTTTCTCATCAAAAGTTTCTTTTTTTAATTGTACCAGTAAAAGAAGCCCGTCAACATTGTCCGGGTGTGTTTGAGTGAGCTTTTCGCTGAGCTCAATGGCTTTGGCTCTGTTATTACTTCTTAAATGCAGACCGATAAGTTCCCAGTTGAGAATAAATGAGTCAGGATCTTTGGACAAAGCCTTTTTAAGAGAGATCATTGATTTGTCGTATTGAAGGTTTTTACTATGAATTCTAGATTTTAGATAATAATAGGCAGCGGATGGATCTTTCTCTTGAATCTGTCGAACTTTTTTAACGGGTTGGGCCGTTTTTGATATCGAGTTTGAGTTTAATTGTGTGCAGCCGGTGAGATAAAATGAAAAAAACACAAGAAGAATACAAATCAAACTCTTTTTCATGATTGGTTTTTCCTATTTATATAATAACAAATTGGATTTTATTGGTTGTGGTCATACATGTCAAAGTCCGGCATGTCTTTTTTGAAATATGCTTTCATTTTCTTTAAAATATTATTTTCAATTTGTCTTACCCGTTCTCGGGAGATCGAATATTCCTCTCCAATTTGTTGAAGAGTCTGGGGGCTGTCTGAAAAAATTCGACGATCAAAAATATCCAGTTCTCTGGCATTCAACGTTTTTTTAAATTGCCGAACTTTGGTATGCAGGATATCTTCGATTTCTTTTTTAGCGACTCGGTCCTCTGAGGACGGTGAATCAACATTGATAAATTCAATGCGTTCAGTGTTTGAATCATTTTTCAATGGTTCATCGAGGCTTAAATCCCAGTTGGCAAGACGTTGGTCCATGTCAACGACCTCTTTTTCTGACACACCTAAACGTTCTGATAAGAGTTTAGGTTTAGGATCAAACCCTTGTTCCACCAACAATTTTTTTTCTTTTTTTAAACGGAAAAATAGTTTTCGCTGCCCCTGTGTGGTTCCGATCTTAACCATCCGCCAGTTATCCATGATGAATTTAAGGATATAGGCTTTGATCCAGAAAGAGGCATAATATGAAAATTTAACATTCTTATAAGGGTTAAATTTTTTAACCGCCTGGACCAGGCCGATATTACCTTCCTGGATTAAATCGAGAAGGTTCTGCATCCATATCCGCTGGAATTCCAGGGCAATTTTAACCACCAACCGTAGATTGGAGGTGGTCATGATATATGCAGCTTCCTGATCTTCATCTTCCTGGATCCGTGTACCAAGTTCAACTTCTTGCTCTCTGTTTAAAAGCTTGTATCTGCTGATTTCATTAAGATAACTCTGAATGGGGTCGGACTTTGCAAGGGCTTTTGAACTTGTAGTTTTAGCCTTTGGTCTAGGAATAAGAAAATCTTTTTTAGTTAACTTTTTATTTTTTTTGGGTTTGGCGACTTTTGACATTCAATATACCTTAAGTTTTTTTAATAAAAATTGAGTATATCATTATCATGATTATGTTGAAAGCAATATATATTTACTAAAAAAAAATATACGCCATTTTTTCATGGACAAATTACATCCAATTTGCTAAAAGTCTTGATTGTTTGCGCCTGTAGCTCAGCTGGATAGAGCAACGGACTTCTAATCCGTAGGTCGCAGGTTCGAATCCTGCCAGGCGTACCATCTTTTAAAAGGCTCTTAGCGATATTCGTTAAGAGCCTTTTTGTTTTGGTATGGCGTTTGGTATGGCACTTTTAGCTTAACGCTGCCCCCAATATGTCCATTGCCTTGCGATCTGAACCCTTAAATGAATGTAAGTAAATCTCAGTCGTTGTTCTATTCTCATGTCCCAATAAATCCTGGATGGTTCTTACTGGAACGTTTGCTTTCTCAAGCATCGAAGCACCGAAATGGCGTAAAGGGTGAAACCTGAAATACTTGACTTTGGCTTTTCTATAAAGGCTTTTCATGAAAGTTTTTCGATCCGTGTATTTCCCTTCAACGTATTTATTCTCTTTTCGGCTATAGTAACGATGCCAGAATACCCAAGGATGATCTGATTTGTCTCCGTCAATCCATGTCTTTAAAATATCGTAGAGTTTTGGGGTCATGGGAATTTGTCTTGGTGTCAAGCTCCCCCCTTTTTTTTTCTTGTATAGAGAGTCACAAATTTACCCTCAAAATTAACATCTGTCTTTTTTAAATTGTTAATTTCAGACATTCTCCCAAGAGTGTAAACAATTGTCCAAAGATACTCGCCTGTTCCCGGATCAGCTGTTTTCAATATTTTTATTATATCTTCCTTGGGTGGAACATATTTGGGTATCTTCTCTACAGGGAATAGTCTCTTGTTTTATTTGAACGATAAAAGACTTGTAATTTAGCCAGAAGTAAACGCCTAAAACTCATCAAAGTTTGTTCTGGTATCATTAATAATTTGAACGCCATATAGCGGTTTTTACAAGGATAATTAGTCATGAGTGCAAGTAGTGGAATGATTTTTATATGTTGGTATCTTTAATAAGTGTAATTGAAAAATTACAAAGCAAAGCCATTTCTAACCTTGCTTTTTAATTTGATTCTTTTATGAAATAACAATTATTTTCTTTTTCTGTTAACTCCTGTAAGGCCGATAAGCCCGAGACCCAAAAGAAAAAAGGAGGCTGGCACAGGTACAGGAGTTGATGAATAAGTAATGTTGTCAAAGGACAGGCCCGACCAGTTGGATGACTGCTGGCCGAATGAAAATGTTGTTCCTGCTGCAATGGTTCCTGTGGTTTCAACAATACCAAAAAAACCTGAACTCCCTGGAGTGCCAAGGTCCCAGGTGGTGCCAAGCAAACTGAATATGCTATGGTCATAACTGTTATTACCTTCTGCAACATATGAAAAGCCAAAAGCCGTCACAGCATTATCAAAGATGACATTCAAGGAGGCAGCATTATTATAGGTGTTAAGAAAGATATCCTTATTTCCAGACTGATCACGGATCATAGAGCTGTATATGCCGGTACTGGTAGAATCAATGCTAAAGTCGCCAAAATCACGTACAGATCCACTAACTCCTCCACTATAACTTGGCGGACTAATATAGGTTGCCAGATCTGATTCAAAATCATATGCGGCTGTTGATCCTGCATTTGCCAGGAAACTGGTCTGATCATAATAGATAACAAGATTTGCCTGCGCCATTTCCGCCACCCCCACCAAGGACACTATCATGAGCAAACATACTAAAAGCCATTTTTTCATTTTTTTCTCCTTTTTTTGTCGCATGTGTTGTCTACATCAGAGGCACATTTGCTTTATTCATGTTACTTTAATTAGCAAGAATAATGCCAGTTGCCCTCGTTTTTAAATATTCTGTTATTCAAGATAATTGACGACGAAAAAGGGAATCAATCAGAATTGTTTAGGGGCAATGTGGTGCATATCCACCAGTACAAAAATAAGAATAAACTAAAGGGTAGATACTGAATAGTCGGAGACGAATTATCTAATTTTAAAATAAAAGGAGCAATATTTTTCCACATCACTTTACCGTGCATTGTAATCGAAACATCAGATTGGTTTTGTCTGTCTTGATCTTCAGGTATGACAAGCAGTGTACTGACATCAGGAATTGTGTTAGGTCTTGCAGGTATACCAATCTGGGACTTACATCAAGCGTCCAGCCAAAAGAGTAATCTGCCATTCCTTTGTATTTTTTTTCTTTAAAAAAAAGCAGCCGGCATTTTGAGAGACCGTCGGGTATTATGACGTTGTTCTATATGATTTAAGGGGATAATTTTTTATCTTGTGCCTGCATAATAATGCAGGCACTATGAATGAATTAAAATTATTGTTTTCTTTTTCTTGAGATACCCGATAATCCCAAGAGTCCGAGCCCGAACAAAAGTATTGTTGTGGGTACCGGAACTGGAGCTGGGCCACCAGAAACATATAGTCGGTTTTCTCCCAAGACGTGAGAACTTTCTCCTAATAGAGTCACCTCTTCACCCAGACTATTAGTAGCAAATATAATGAGTGGAGAGGCGGCGGTGCCATCATCAAAAGTGAAAGAAAATTCATCTACAATTCCTGTGTAGGGATCAAGCGGATCACCAGGTGGCGAATAATCAGGATTGCCTGGCTCAAATACTTGCTCATAAACTTGGCCATAGTAAGCGTAGTTATATTCAGAAAGATAGTTGCCATCTTCCCAAAAACTATTCAAACCATGATTTGACTCCCACCTATTTGCAACGAAACCACTCCACCCGGAGAGACTTTCTTCGTCATCAGAATCGGAGCCAGCTGATGAGTCAACCCCAACTGCAAATCCTGTAATTGTGTAATTTGTATTGTTATAAATGTCATATGTAATCCTACTACCTACTACACCCCAATACCAATCAAGTGGATCATTTGGATTCTCTCGAGGAAGAATAATTAATCCCTCAACATTACTTTGGGTCTCTACAATTTCTAAATAATTCGGGCCATATCCAGATAAATCAATTATACCGGCACTCACATTTGTCACTGTGAATAACAAAAGACTACAACCAGCTAAAAAAACAGAAATAACTTTTTTGTTCAACATCATTACTCTTCTCCTTTGGTAAAATTAGCTAAATCTTACTATTACTATTCACACAGCAAGAAACATTCCACTGGTGAGAAGAAGCAATACCCCTTTGATTTCTGTGATGTTCTCGTTGATTGGAAGTAGCTGAATTAGTCAATCGATTAATTATATGGCTGATATCAGCCACCTTGGTTGCACGATATCAGCCACGGAGACAACCTTTCAGGTTGGTTATACTTGGAAAATATTGTGACCTCTACACAAATAACAATGGTTTTGAATAAGCAGACACTATTCACAACCAAGATGAAAAAAAGCAAAGCACTAAAGGACATATAGGACATTCAATAGAGAATTTAGATGATT
>JAWSVH010000267.1:0-2534 GCA_033852015.1 Desulfobacula sp. | reverse complement strand
TCAAATCTTGCCAAAACAAACACCGATAAAACCATTAAATTTACCGTAAGAATAAGAAACAACATTTCCCACGATCCAAAACAAGCACCCACAATCAATGAGACACTAATCAAATATGAAATAATCTTTATGGTCTTTGAAGCTGGATTTTTATCTTTCCCAAAAATAATTCTTAAGTATTCTCTTATGGCAAAGATGGCTACAGCGCAAAGCAGCGCAGCCAGTAATACTATATTGCCCTTAACTATAATCCATATTACTATGGGAGCAAGAACAAGTGCGGTTAACCATCGTTTGATGTGCTGCATGCAATTTTACCGAACCGTCGGTCCCTTTTTTGATAATTTTTTAAAATTTCAATAAATTCATTTTTAGAAAAATCCGGCCACAAAACATCAGAAATGTAAATCTCTGAATACGCAGCCTGCCACAATAAAAAATTACTTAATCGATACTCTCCACTGGTACGTATAATCAAATCTGGATCAGGCATATTGGCAGTATAAAGATGATCTGAAATTAAATCCTGTGTGATCTCTTCGATCATCAGTTCTTTTGAAGTGACCTTTTGAGCAATCGTTTTAACTGCCCTGGTAATCTCTTCTCTTGAACCATAGCTTAAAGCCAAATTTAACACCATCTTGGTATTATTCTGCGTCAATTTTAGCGTCGTATCTATTTCATTTTGGACATCGGCAGGAAGCCTGTGTTTTTGGCCAATAATATTCAGACGAATCTTATTTTTTTGTAATTCGTCTCTTTCTGAAACAACAAATCTTTTAAGTAACACCATCAAGGCTTTAATTTCAGCCTTTGGTCTGGCCCAGTTTTCCGTTGAAAATGCATATAAAGTAAGAACTTTAATCCCAAGCTGGGCGCTATTTGTTACAATGGTTCGAACCGTCTGTGAACCTTTTTCATGACCCTTGACCCGATTCATCAGTTTTTTTTTGGCCCACCTACCATTACCATCCATAATGATGGCAACATGAGATGGAATTTTTTCTAGATTAAGGGTCTCATCATTTTTTAAGTTAGACTTCAAGAATTTCCTTTTCTTTTTCGACAAAGATGTTGTCTAACTTCTTAATAACTGCATTGGTGGAATCCTGGACCTGTTTTTGAGCACTAAAACAATCGTCTTCAGAAATTTCGCCTTCTTTTTGCAGTTCTTTTAACATTTCATTTGAATCTCGGCGGATATTTCTAACGGCCACTTTATAGTCTTCACACGTCCGGGCCACTGTTTTTACAATTTCTTTTCTTCTTTCTTCTGTCAGCGGAGGTATGGAAATCCGAATCAGCTTACCATCATTGGAGGGTGTCAAACCAAGATTGGCTTTTAAAATTGCTTTTTCAACCTCATTGATAACACTAACATCCCATGGTTTTACTGTGATCAAACGACTTTCCGGGATAGAGACCGTAGCCATCTGGGGTAAAGAAGTCTGGGTTCCGTAATAATCCACTTTAACCCCATCAAGTATCGCCTGAGATGCTCTTCCCGTCCGCACTTTTGACAACTCTTTTTCAAAAGCAGCCTCAGATTTCCCCATCCGGTCTCTGGTTTCCTCAATCACTTCATTTATCATAACAGTAAATCCTTAATAGTGGTTCTTTATCTATTATAAATCCGAGTACCGACATTCCCCTGGCCAATGACTGCCTTATAGATATTATCAGCCTGATTAAGATCAAATATCTGCAAAGGAAGCCCTTGCTCCATGGCAAGCGAGATCGCTGTCATATCCATCACGTGAAGCTGTTTTTCGATCACTTTCATATACGATAATTCATCAAACTTGACAGCGTCTGCATGTTCCATGGGATCTTTATCATACACCCCATCAACTTTCGTGGCCTTAAAAAGAATCTGAGCCCTTGTTTCATTTGCTCTCAATACAGCGGCGGTATCTGTCGTAAAATAAGGATTGCCTGTTCCAGCCGCAAAAATAACCACTCGACCTTTTTCAAGATGCCGAATCGCTTTTCTCCGAATAAAAGGTTCAGCAATCCTATCCATGGGAATGGCAGACTGAACCCGGGTAGGAATATCAATTTTTTCCAGGGCATCACATAAAGCCAAAGAATTAATTACCGTTGCCAACATCCCCATGTTATCGGCGGAAGTTCTATCCATACCGGCAGAACTTCCAGCAATACCACGGAAAATATTCCCACCGCCAACTACAACAGAAACCTGTACTTTCAAGCTACAGACCTTTGCAATTTCCACTGCAACATATTGAATCATTTCAGGAGTAATACCAAAACTCTGATTTCCCATCAAAGCTTCACCGCTCAACTTGATCAAAACCCGTTCAAACTCCGGAGATTCACTCAATATTTTATTCTCCTATATGAAAACGTGCAAATCTTCTGATCTGAATATTCTCACCGATTTTACTAATCGTTTCTTTAACCAATTCAGCAATGGTTTTCTGAGGATCTTTCACATAAGACTGACTCATCAAGCAGACATCTTTGTAAAATTTTTCGATTTTACCGTCTACAATTTTATCAATTATATTTTC
>JAWSVH010000072.1:0-11769 GCA_033852015.1 Desulfobacula sp. | reverse complement strand
AATTACCACAGCATCCGGGATTGTATGATCATCCTCCAGGGGATTTGATTGATCTGATCGTGATGCAAAAATCCATTGTTTTTCAGCATTTAATCGATCGGTATACGTCGCTGAAAAAAGGTTCAGATAATTGTGGTCTGTTATTTTTTTTACTTTAATTATTTTCATATCCGCTCTCTTGATAAATTCCATATTCAAAAAATAAGCACGTAGCAAAAGAATACCATACAATAGCGTTTTTTTGATAATTAAAAACCCTAATACACCTAAATTTTAAGAAATTTTTACTAAAACTTTGAATATTTTGAAAGGATCTACATGAGATATTTAAAGGTTAGCCAGAAATGAGAGGCGCTACCTAAAATAACGAACAAATGCCATATTTCATGGAACCCAAATATTCCTGGAAATGGATTTGGTTTTTTAATGGCATAAATCACTGCTCCGAAGCTATAAAAAAAACCTTCCAGAACTAACCAAAAGAAACAAGCCGGCTCAAGACGTGTTACCAGAGGATATATGGCCACCACACACACCCATCCCATAATCAAATAGATCATCGTAGAAACCCATCGAGGTACATTCATGGCAAAAATTTTCAAGAAGATACCAACAAATGCAATACCCCAGACAACGCCAAAAAGACTCCATCCCCAAGGCCCTCGTAGCGGCACAAGACAAATCGGCGTGTAAGAACCTGCAATGAGAATAAAAATCATGATATGATCAATCTTGCGAAATACCAGCAAGGCTTTTTCAGATATTTTTAGTGCATGATACAAAAAACTCGACGTATACATCAAAATCAAACTGGAACCAAATATACTAAAAGAAATAACATGCCAGGCATCCGCACTGCTTGCAGCAAAGACAACTAACAATATGAGCCCGACAACAGATGCCAATGCACCCAGCAAATGCGAAATCGCATTGACCGGTTCTCTAAAAAAAATTATTTTTAAACCATAGCTCATTTTCTTTGTTTTATAACAACACAAATAAAATTATATGATTTTTTGCCGTATTACATTTATTTTACCAGACAAAGACGCTTTCCATTTACAGATGACAAATAACCAATATGCTTAAATATCACCACTCATTTTTAATATCAGTGAATAAAATATCATTTTTTTTGACAAAAACCTTTGAACTTTTGACGCCAAATATCGAATTAAAATCACCTCAGACGTATATAATCAAAATTTTAATCATTAATTTTCGTAGGTTAGCTACCGATATTTATAATTAAAGCAGCCAGTTTAACTTTTCGGAACATTTTTTGCATTAAATCACACTACCTGGAGGAGTTAAGAAAAATGAATGTGCAAAACGGTGATTTAATTCACTTGGCCTTAGATAGACAATTTGATGTTATTGTTCATGGGTGCAATTGTTTTTGTTCAATGGGAGCAGGAATAGCTAAACAGATTAAAGAGCATTTCCCCCAGGCTTATCGGGTTGATCAAAACACCCCAAAAGGAGACAAGAAAAAACTGGGGACATATACCGTTGTCTGGGTCAAAAATAAAACACATACGTTTGCCATTATCAATGCATATACCCAGTATGATTTCTCGGGTACAGGGGTGTTGGTTAATTATGAGGCTGTCAGAAAAATTTTTGCCCAAATAAAAAAAGATTTTCAAGGCCAACGGATTGCCTACCCAAAAATAGGCGCCGGGCTTGCAAAAGGGGACTGGGAAATGATAACTAAGATTATTGATCAAGAACTGCATGGTGAAAACCATACATTTGTGGAATATAATGGACATAAAAACAGTTAGGACAGATTAAAATGATTAACGTTGGTATTGCAGGTGCTTCAGGATACACAGGGGTTGAATTGGTTAAATTGATTTCCAATCATCCCCAGACAAAACTTTGTTCAATAACCTCTAACAGTTATAAAGGCCAATCGCTTACTCAAGTTTTCCCATCCATGAGAGGATTTGAAAACCTGGTTTGTGAGCAACTGGATGCTCAAGTACTTTCAAAAAAAATAGATGTTATTTTCTTAGCACTACCACACAAAGTTTCAATGGCATATGCCCCTGAATTTTTAGACCGCAACATTAAGGTTGTGGATCTGTCTGCGGACTATCGCTTTTCTGATGTTTCAGCTTATGAAAAAGCCTATCAAAAACATTCTTCGAAACATCTTTTAGAAAAAAGTGTCTATGGTCTAAGTGAAATATATAGAGAACAAATCAAAGGATCAGACCTGATCGGAAACCCAGGCTGCTATCCGACGACAATTTTACTGGCCTTAATCCCTCTATTAAAGGAAGGAATAATAAAAGCCGAGGGTATCATCTCGGATTCAAAATCAGGCGTCAGTGGCGCCGGGCGTGCGGCATCCTTATCAACACATTTTTGCGAAACAAATGAATCATTCAACGCTTACAAAGTTGGAAACCACCGACATACGCCTGAAATAAATGAAATATTAAGCGCACATTCGCAAAAGAAAATAAATATAACCTTTGTTCCACACCTTTTGCCACTCTCCCGGGGAATGCTATCAACCATCTACGTACAGGCAATCAGACCAATCTCCGAAAAAGAGATTAGACAAATTTATGAATCCTGGTATGACGATGAATTCTTTGTAAGATTACTGAATAAAGACACATATCCTGCAATTTCCCATGTAAGAGGCACCAATTGTTGTGATATTGGTTTTCACCTAAATGAAGAAACAGGTCAAATTACTGTTATATCTGCCATCGACAACCTTTTAAAGGGAGCTGCAGGACAGGCTGTCCAAAACATGAATATTATGTTTGACATAAATGAAAAATTGGGCTTAGATGCCGTAATGACACCTTTATAATTGATTTTATTGCCTTTATTTGAATATAGTGCTTGACATATAAAAAATATCTAACTAAGAAGGTCTATAATGAGAAAAAGAATTAAAATATGGTTTCACGCTGGTAACACCTCTGACATTAAAGAGTTTTCTCTTCCAAGAAACGGTATGGGCATATTGATTCTCGTTGCTTTTCTGACCATTACAGGAACATCTTTCATCGGTTACGATTATCTACGTCTTAAAACCACATCATTTACAAATGGTTCATTAACCAAGGCTCTTTCCCATCGAAACGATGAAATCAAAAGCCAACGCAGCCAGATTCAAAGCTTTGCCAGTGAAATAGAAATCTTAAAAAAACAAGTTAGTAACCTTTCAAAATTCGAAGATAAAGTACGATTAATTGCTGATATCAAGCAAACTTCTGATTCCAGCGGACTCATCGGTATCGGTGCTATCCCCACAGATGAACTTGACCCGGATATCCCCTTAGAAGAAAAGCACAACACTCTGATGCGTGAAATGCATCAACAAGTCACCCAGACCAACCTTGCCGCTAAAAAACAATCTCTAGATTTTGAAGATCTTATCAAACTGCTTGATAAAAAAAGAAATCTTCTGGCATCCACGCCATCCATAAGACCTGTCACAGGATGGCTCACCTCCAAATTTGGATACCGCAAATCTCCATTTACAGGCCGAAAAGAATTTCACTCCGGTTTAGATATCGCTAACAAAGCAGGAACAAAGATTATTGCCACTGCAAACGGAAGAGTCTCATATGCCGCCGGGAAAATGTACATAGGTAATCTTATCGTTATTGATCACGGATTCGGTCGAGTCACCAAATTTGGCCATTTAAAAAAGGTTCTGGTTAAAACAGGCCAGGAAGTCAAACGAGGTGATGTTATCGGTTTAATGGGCAATACTGGCAGAAGCACTGGCCCTCATGTACATTATGAAGTCCGCATTAACGGAACCCCTGTAAATCCAACGAAATACATCTTAAATTAGTTTTTATCAAACATCTCTCATTTTGTTTTTTCTACAAACAAAAAATAATTTCAAATTTTTGTTTTGATTTAGTCAATTAATGCTTATATGTTTTATTTGAAACACTAACTGTTCATAACTTAAATCATAGGTAAACTATCAAATGGTACTCAATTTTATCACTAAAATCTTTGGCTCAAATAATGAAAGAATTTTAAAAACCCTTCAGCCGAGTGTTGATCAAATTAATGAACTTGAACCTGAAACCCAAAAATTATCTGATGACCAGATAGCCCAAAAAACAGATGAGTTTAAGGAACGGATAAAAAATGGGGAAACATTAGATGATATTTTACCCCAGGCATTTGCACTTGTAAGAGAGGCATCTGTTAGAAGTCTGGGCATGCGCCATTTTGATGTCCAGCTTATTGGAGGCATTGCTCTGCATCAAGGATGTATTGCTGAAATGAAAACCGGTGAAGGAAAAACCTTGATGTCCACCCTTCCCGCTTATTTAAATGCCATATCCGGCAAAGGCGTTCATATTGTTACTGTAAATGATTATCTAGCCAAAAGAGATGCCGAATGGATGGCCAAACTCTATAATTTCTTAGGATTAAGCGTAGGAGCGATCATTCATGGCATTGATGACCAGGAAAGAAAAGACGCCTATGACTCAGATATTACCTACGGGACCAACAATGAATTCGGATTTGATTATCTAAGAGATAATATGAAATTTGACACCGAATCCCTTGCCCAAAGAAACCTGAATTTTGCGATTGTTGATGAGGTGGACAGTATCCTTATTGATGAGGCCAGAACCCCTCTGATCATCTCCGGTCCCGGTGAGAAATCCACCCATTTTTATGTCCAGGTAAACATCATTATCCCCGCATTTAAAAAAGATATCGACTATACGCTTGATGAAGAATCTAAAAGTGTTTCTCTAACTGAAGAAGGCATTGCCAAGGGAGAAAATCTTTTAAAAGTAGACAACCTTTATGACCCTTTAAATATTGAAATGCTTCATCATCTCAACCAGGCACTTAAAGCACACACCCTATTTAAAAAAGATACCGACTATATTGTTAAAAACAACCAGGTGATAATTGTCGATGAATTTACCGGACGCCTGATGACAGGAAGACGATACAGTGAAGGCCTTCACCAGGCCCTTGAAGCCAAAGAAAATGTAAAAATTGAAAATGAAAATCAGACGCTGGCTTCCATAACCTTCCAGAACTTTTTTCGAATGTATGACAAATTATCGGGCATGACAGGCACAGCAGAAACCGAAGCCCCTGAGTTTAAAAAGATATACGATCTGGATGTTCTGGTCATTCCCACCCACAAGGATATGGTCAGAAAAGACACTCCGGATTTAATCTATAAAACCCAAAAAGAGAAATATGATGCGGCCATAAAAGACATTATAAAGCTGCATAAGAAAGGGCAACCTGTTCTTGTGGGGACCATCTCCATCGATGTGTCAGAAGATATGAGCAAAAAGCTCAAGAAAAGAGGCATCAAACATACTGTTTTAAATGCAAAACACCACAAAGCAGAGGCAGAAATTGTAGCCAATGCCGGACAAAAGGGTGCGGTAACCATCTCCACAAACATGGCTGGCCGTGGTACAGATATTGTTCTTGGCGAAGGTGTCAAAAAACTTGGAGGACTGCATATTCTTGGCACATCCCGTCATGAATCCCGTCGAATTGATAACCAGTTAAGAGGTCGTTCCGGCAGACAGGGAGATCCAGGTTCTTCAAAATTCTATTTATCTTTGGAAGATGATCTCTTAAGGATTTTTGGTGGTGACCGAATTCATATGGTAATGGATAAGCTTGGCATTGAAGACGGAGAACATATTGAACATTCATTCATCAGCAAAGCTATAGAGAATGCCCAATCCAAAGTAGAAGGCCATAACTTCGAAATTCGAAAGCAACTGCTTGAATATGATGACGTTATGAACCAACAAAGGGAAGTCATTTATAAACAGCGACGAAAAATACTGATGGAAGAAGATTTAAAACCCTTTGTCCTTGAAATGGTGGAAGACAAAGTTTACGACATCATTGATGACTTTACCCTTGATAAAACCCCTTTGAACCAATGGGATATAAAAGGCCTTGGCAACTCAATCAAACAACTGTTTAATTTCAAATTAGACCTGGATGTGGCGATAAAAGATAATCTGGATGCGCAACAATTGGCCGAACGACTGTTTAATTATTTAAAGGACTTTTATAACCAACGAGAAGAAGCCATTGGAAAAGATATTACGCGGCAGATTGAACGGCACCTGATTTTACAGACTGTAGACACCCGTTGGAAAGAACACCTTTTATCTATGGATCATCTAAAAGAAGGTATTGGGTTGCGTGGTTACGCCCAACAAGACCCTTTAAGGGTTTACAGAAAAGAAGGCTACGATATGTTTCAGGGGTTGATGGAAAGAGTTAAAGAAGAAGTGGTGGATATTTTATTTAAAATACAGATTTCGACGTCTGCTCCAGTTGATGAAATTAAAAATGATCACCCCCAGGACCTTACATTTTCCCACTCCGATGGCTCGAGCATGAAACAACCTCAAAAAAGAGCCTCACAGAAAGTTCAACGAAATGACCCATGCCCTTGCGGCAGTGGTAAAAAACACAAGAAATGCTGTATGGTTTAGGAAATCACAATTTATGACCTCCACTAATTCTAAAACAAAAGAGGATATTTCTTCTAAAGAAAAAAATGATAATCCGCCTATGTATAAAGTCTTTTTACATAATGACGATTATACTACTATGGAGTTTGTAGTGGAAATACTTACCAGCGTTTTTGGAAAATCACTTGAAAAATCAACGCAAATAATGCTTAATATACATAATAAAGGACTTGGCATGTGTGGCATCTATCCCAGACAAATTGCAGAAACTAAAGTTGAAACAGTGCACAATCTGGCCAGCAGCAAAGGATTTCCTTTAAAAAGCACTTTGGAGAAGGAGTAAGCTATGATAAGCAAAGAACTAAGTACAGCACTCGGTTTTGCTGTTCGAGAAGCAAAAAAGAGAAGGCATGAGTATGTATGTGTTGAACACGTTCTTTATGCGATCCTTAACCATGAAGCCGGTGCTCTCACTATTGAAAAATGCGGTGGAAACGCTGAGCTCATCAAAGAAGAACTTGAAAAATTCTTTGATGAAAAACTCACCAAAATAGATACTAAAAACGAATATGTTCTGCAACAGACCATCGGATTTCAACGGATGATTCAAAGAGCTATCAACCACGCTCGATCAGCTGAGAAATCCGAAGTGAATCTCGGAGACATTTTAGCCTCTATCTTTCAGGAAAAAGATTCCCATGCAGCATTTTATCTGGAATCTGAGGGCATTACCCGGCTGGATGTTTTAAAATACATTTCACATACTTCTGAATTTGAAAAAAAGCCTGAACCTTCTACTGATCCATCTCAGAAACTGCTCAAACATTCAGACTTGCAGACAAAACGCAAAAAGAAAAAAGACCCTTTAGAAATATTTACAACAGACCTGCTGAAAAAAGCAATGGCCAACAAAATTGATCCGCTGATTGGTAGACAGGACGAAGTCGACAGACTTATGCAAGTGCTATGTCGCAGACGCAAAAACAATCCCATTCTGGTGGGAGACCCCGGAGTTGGAAAAACAGCAATTGCTGAAGGACTGGCTGTAAAAATAAATAATAAGGACGTACCCGATCTCATAGAAAACTGTGAGTTGTATTCCCTTGACATGGGAACCTTACTTGCTGGAACAAAATACCGTGGAGATTTTGAAAAACGTCTCAAGGATGTTATCCAAGCCTTGGAAGCCAAAGAAAATGCTTTACTGATCATCGATGAAATTCATACTGTGGTAGGAGCTGGTGCCACCACCAGCGGTTCCATGGATGCGTCAAACATCCTGAAGCCCGCGCTCTCTTCTGGAGATATAAAATGCATTGGTACCACGACCTATGAAGAATATAAAAATCATTTTGAAAAAGACCGGGCCTTTTCACGTCGCTTTGAAAAAATTGAAGTTTCAGAGCCTTCCCTTGAAGAAGCCACTTTAATTCTGGATGGACTTAAACCTTATTATGAAGAACACCATGGACTTTCATACCCTGCAGATACCATTAAAGCTGCAGCATATTTATCTGACAAATATATCAACGATCGTTTCCTTCCAGATAAAGCCATTGATGTAATAGATGAAACCGGTGCATATCTCCGTCTAAAGGGGAAAGGCAAACGCAAAGTAGTTCACCGAAAAGATATAGAAGAAATTGTTGCTAAAATTGCTAAAGTCCCTGTCACGAGTGTGACATCCACAGATAAAGCGAACTTAGAATCACTTCCCAAACGACTGCTAAAGGTAATATTTGGTCAGGATGATGCCATAAAAACCCTGACAACTTCCATTAAACGCTCACGGGCCGGGCTTGCAGCTCCTGACCGCCCCATAGGATCATTCCTCTTCACAGGCCCCACAGGTGTAGGAAAAACAGAAGTTGCCAAACAAATAGCCGTTCATTTGGGAATCGAATTTATCCGATTTGACATGAGTGAATATATGGAAAAACACTCCGTCTCTAGATTGATCGGTGCACCTCCTGGATATGTTGGCTTTGATCAGGGTGGAATTCTAACTGATAGCATCAGAAAGCATCCTCACTCAATTCTGCTGTTGGATGAAATTGAAAAAGCACATATGGATCTGTACAATATTCTTCTGCAAGTTATGGACTATGCAACACTGACGGACAACAATGGGAAACTGGCTGATTTTAGAAATGTTATTATTATCATGACCTCCAATGCCGGCGCCAGAGAAATGAGTTCTAATAATATTGGGTTTGGCTCTCAAATTGCCAATACAGATTCAAAAAGCTCCAAAGCCATTGAAAAAGCCTTCAGCCCGGAATTTAGAAATCGACTTGATAATACCGTTCAGTTTAACCATCTGTCCCATAAAGTCATGGAAATGATCGTCGATAAGAACATGAAAGAGCTCAGAGTCATGCTCAAGGAAAAAGAGATTACCATAAAGTATTCTGCTAAAGTACGAACTTTTCTTGCTAAAGAAGGCTATGACCCTAAATTTGGAGCACGCCCGCTGACAAGGCTAATCCAGGCCAACATAAAAGACAAACTGACAGATGAAATTCTGTTTGGCAAACTAGAAAAAGGCGGCCAAGTTTCCATTGGGCTTCGTAACAACGCTCTTAACTTTACATTTAAAAGTTGAATGCCCCTTTTCAGGTTGTCAGAAGAAAGCTTAGAGTTTCCCCCTGCATGGCTTGCAAGATCTGATGGTCTTTTATGCATTGGTGGAGACCTCTCACCTGAACGTTTAATACTTGCCTATGAAAATGGGATATTCCCCTGGTTTTCAGATGACGAGCCCATTCTGTGGTGGTCCCCAGACCCCAGACTGGTACTGATCCCTGCAAATATCAAGATCTCAAAAAGCCTAAATAAAACCATCAAAAAAAAAAGCTTCAATATACGAGTAGATACCGCCTTTGAGCAGACCATCAGGGCTTGTGCACAACCCAGAAAAATGGGTCCTGACGGCACCTGGCTATTAGAAGAAATGATCGAAGCATATATCGAACTTTACCATTTAGGCTATGCCCACTCATTTGAAACATGGCAAGACAACGAACTGGTTGGTGGATTATACGGTATCTGTCTGGGGGGCTCTTTTTTTGGCGAATCCATGTTCTCCAAGCAAAAAGATGCATCAAAGGTTGCCTTTGTTGCTTTAGCAACTTTTTTAGAGAAACATAATTTTGATCTGATTGACTGTCAGGTTACGACAAACCATCTTTTGTCCATGGGAGCTGCTGAAATATCCAGGGCATCTTTTTTAGATATTATTAGCGCTTCTGTTAAAAGAAAAAACCTTATAAAGATATGGGCCCCAACGGGTGAACTGACCATTACTTAAAAAAGCGATCGATACAAATGAGCTGGTGGAATCAAATTCCTTATAAAATTAGCCCTTTCCTTATTCAAATTAATGGATTTGGTATTCGATACTACAGCCTGATGTATCTTCTTGCTTTTATCACCGTATATATTCTATTAATACACCGACTTAAAACCGAATCCTTTACTATAAAAAAAACACATATTGATGATTTTATTTTCTGGGCAGCCATGGGCGTTCTTTTGGGCGGTCGTTTAGGATATGTTCTTTTTTATGATTTTACATATTATAGACTTCACCCATTTAATGCCTTTTTACCCTTTGATGTATACAACGGCTTTAAATTCACAGGTTTTTTAGGCATGTCTTATCATGGTGGCCTCTTAGGTGTTTTAGCCGCAGGATCTCTTTTCTGCAAAAAATACCATTTATCTTTAACACAGTTTTCTGATCTTTTATGCCCGGCGATTCCATTGGGTTACACCTTTGGCAGACTTGGTAATTTTTTCAATTCAGAGCTCTACGGAAAGGCAACTACCCTACCCTTTGGAATGTATTTTCCCACCGATCCCACCCACACCTTACGTCACCCATCTCAACTCTATGAAGCCTTCTTTGAAGGGATTGTCCTGTTTGCAATACTCTGGTTGTTACGTAAAAAGAGTGCATTCAAACAAATGATGTTCAGCTTGTATGTGATAGGATATGGCATTGTCAGATTTGCCATTGAATTTGTACGCAAACCCGATGATCATCTCAATTATGTTCTTTTAGGCTTCACTATGGGACAAGTCTTATGTTTGATAATGATTTTAGCTGGATTCTTAATGATACTTAAAATAAAGCTGTCTTCTAAACATCCTTAAACACTGCCCTTACGAACAAAACCCATTCACTTAAAAACGTCTTGGACACTTGACAAAATAAATATTGGTATCCATTATGTTTCATGTTATTCACACAATTTGAGGATCAAAAATGCTTTTAAAACTTTTTTTATGTTTTACCCTGATTCCGGTGGTAGAATTATATCTGTTAATAAAAACCGGTGCCATCATTGGCAGCTTTAACACGATACTACTGGTCATTTTTTCAGGATTTGCAGGCGCATGGCTTGCACGGATGGAAGGCATGAATACCATGATGAAACTTCGGGCCAACCTGCAACAAGGCCTTATGCCGGCAGAAGAGCTGTTAGATGCAGCCATCATTTTTGCTGCCGGTGCCGTTTTGATAACCCCGGGGCTGATAACAGATAGTTTTGGATTACTATTATTATGGCCGACAACGCGCAATAAATTCAAACAAATGTTAAGAAAAAAGTTTGATTCCATGAAACTGCAAAGCGATGTTAATATTACCCGTTTTCATTAATTCGTACTGGACCTGTGATGTTTATAGATTTAATCCAAAGCAGAAGAAGTATCAGAAAATTCAAATCAAAACCGATTGAAAAAGAAAAAATAAATATACTTGTTGAGGCGGCTTTAAGGTCACCATCATCAAAGGGATTCAACCCTTGGCAATTTATCGTCGTTCAGGATGCTTCTCTAATTCAAAAACTGTCTTTTGCCAAATCCCATGGCTCTTCTTTTTTAAAGAATGCTCCTTTAGCTATCGTTGTCTGTGCTGACACATCAAAAAGTGATGTCTGGATTGAAGACGCTTCTATTGCCTCAATTTTCCTACATCTTGCCGCACATGATATAGGATTAGGTAGTTGCTGGATACAAATTCGCAAAAGAGCACATTCCTCTTCCCTTAATTCAGATGCATATGTTAAAGAAGTTCTGAACATACCCGATAATATAATGATTGAATCAATTGTCGCGATGGGATACGCTGATGAAGTAAAAAAAGCTCACTCAAAAGACACTTTACAGTTCAATAAAGTGTCTTTCAATACATATGAAAAGGGATAAATGGAAATAAAAGCTGAAATCCTGAAAATGATTCAGAAAAAAGAGAGTGACCTCCCCACCCTGCCCGTGGTTGTTGATA
>JAWSVH010000266.1:0-451 GCA_033852015.1 Desulfobacula sp. | reverse complement strand
GTTACTCTGGGCGTGGTTGTTTATAAATTTATTGTCACGCGGATGCCGATTTTACATGAACATCCTGACTATAAAGAAGATCATTAAAAAGGAGAACACAAATGGAATTTTTTACTCTCCACGATTTTATGACGTATTCTAAAGGTATTACTTACCTTGTTATGGGAGCGATCCTGATTTTTATGCCGATTTACTGGCTGTACCTTACGGATCGGGATGATTAGGTTAAAAATTAATAAATTTAATTTATAAGTTATATGGAGGCAGTAATGTACACATTATTAACAGGGCCCATGTTCTATCTTTCTTTAGGGGTCTGTATTATTGGAATGATTGTACGATTATATCAGTATTTTAACGGTCTTTCATGGCAATTGGACCGGGTAGCATATAAAGAATATCCAGTCATGGGACTTAAGGGCGCTGTTCGATCAATTTATAAATGGTTGAT
>JAWSVH010000265.1:0-3578 GCA_033852015.1 Desulfobacula sp. | reverse complement strand
TAACATAGCTTTTTACTTAAAATAGGAGAAAAGCAAAATGAAACTCAGTTCACTCAATGAGTGCGGACAGTCAATAACAGAAGACGATATTTACCAGGCCATGAAAAAAATACCTGGGTATCTGGATATCACTCCATCAGATTGCATGGAGTTGTATCAGGTGGCATTTGAGCATGCCCTGTCAAAACTGCGAAATGCAATAAAAGCTGAGCAGATAATGACACGAAATGTGATGACTGTCAGCGAAGATGATTCTCTTATTGAAGTTGTAAAAGTAATGGCTAAAAACGAAATCTCCGGACTTCCGGTGCTGAGAAATGATCTTTCAGTCTCAGGAGTAATTTCAGAAAAAGATTTCTTAAAAAAGATGAATGATGATAAGAAGCCATCGCTTATGTGCGTTATTTTACAATGCATTGAAACCACAGGATGTATCGCTACTAATTTCAATGATTGTGTGGCCTCAGATATAATGTCATCGCCACCCATCATCACTTCACCCCAGACACCTGTATTGGAGGTGGCCAATATCATGGATCAAAAAAATATCAACAGAGTTCCCATAATTGATGATCAATTAAAGCTTGTCGGAATTATTGCCAGGTCTGATATTGTTCAGACGATGTGTTAACACTCCCTAATTTGTGAGAGGTAATTGAATGTCATTTTTCAAAAAAATGAGGGGGGGCAAAAAAAGTCCTTCCATTGTTAGTCTTTCAGAAATAGCATGGTCATGGATAGGCGCTTTTTTAGGAATAACACCCGTGGCTTTTTTGAACTATAATCTTTTTGTTGGCGATGATTTGGTCTATATAATAGGATCTTTCGGTGCTTCCGCCGTACTAATATACGGAGCGGTCCGAAGCCCTTTAGCACAACCCAGAAATCTTGTTGGTGGTCATATTTTATCCGCTGTCATTGGCGTGATATCATACAAACTATTCTATCCTTTTCCATGGTTTGCCTCAGCATTCGCAGTGGCGACAGCAATCGCTGTAATGCATGCCACCAAGACGCTTCATCCACCCGGAGGCGCGACTGCTTTAATTGCGGTTATCGGTAGTGAAAAAATTCATGAGCTTGGTTTCTTATATGTGTTCATCCCTGTTGGTGTTGGGGTTTTGATCATGTTAGCTGTAGCACTGATCGTTAATAATCTTGCAAAATCAAGAGAATATCCTGAATATTGGTTCTAAAACCTCTTTTAATTATCATATATTTTTCTCATGATTTTTAACGGTACTGACCACATGAACCCTAACTATATTATAGATATCATTATAATTTCCATTCCCAATATTCCAAAAATATTTTAAAGTCCCGCATATCCGATGCATCCCTTGCCCATGGTTTGAGATCCGTATAAAAAACAGGTCCATCCTGCTTGTTTCTCCCCAGTTTCTTATCCTCACCAACCTTCCAGTCCATGGCCCACCAGCTCATCAAAAGACGCTCCCATATTTTCTGACTTGATTTAACATATCCGGCACGATGACCTGCTGTCTCATAGAACGAAGTGGTCTGCCCGTCATTTCGAACCAGATGTTCCAGAAACGTTAAGGGCTGATGATCTGCTATAATGACATTCGTATTTAAAATCTTGTTTTCTTCTTCAATCCAGATGTCTTTAACTCGATGGGACCCATGTCGCAACAGGATCATAATTTTTTCTTTATTAACAGCTTTATACTTCAAAAATCCGGGGAGATTTTCAGAAAAGACACTTTGTCTTTGTTTTTCCCAATCGCCAGGAAAACTTTGTTTCGGCAGATATGAGGTGGGGATAAAAGCGATATAACAACCACAGGTGTTCACCGTTGTATAAAGCAGGGGTTGATTTTTAGCATTCACCGTGATGATAACAATCAGTCCCACATTTTTACCCGCTCCAAGATAAAACGGTTGTATTTTTAGTGGAACTTCCTTGAAATGAATCCGATAAATCAGATTTTTATATGCACCACGCAATGTTGTAAAATCTCTTGTTTCAGTGTAAATCGTGGCCTGGGATGAATCGACAAAAACGGTCTCTTCATTGGCGGCATTCAAAACCGCCTTGGGAGTTCCTATCCGATTCAATGCCACGTGAGGATTTTCAATTAAAAAAACAGGCGCAAGGCGTTCAATAAGTGCACGATTATTTTTCAGCCGGACGATCTCAATATCCGACATTAAAGGCCTTTGGGGTAAAGGGGCATGTGTGCATGAATAAAAAAAAAGCAAAAATATAATAAAGACTATATTATATTTTTTCATAACTATTATTCTGCCAGAAACCTCTTTCAATTCATATCAGGCATCATCGTTAAAGTGATCTCGACAGCACGATTCATTGCACGGTTTTTTTGGGTTTCCATCACCAACGGTCTGTAATGGGCCACACCCTGAGCCACCATCCGTTCTGGATCGATGCCATAGCCCCATTGCAGAATCTGTATAATTGCCGTCGCTCTATTTACAGACAATTCCCAGTTGGAAGGATATTTTTTTGATACATCTTTTCCCGGGGGAAGTTGATCCGCGTGACCGACGATATGTATTTCCATGTTTTGGGCATTCTTAAGTGTTTGGGCGATTTTATCAAGAATCGCTTTTCCTTGTTTCTTAACATCAGCCGATCCTGATTCGAAAAAAAGTTTTTCAACGGCTGTCACCCTAAGATTTTCCTCAAGCATCTGAATCCGGACGGACTTTTCAGATATTTCCGATTTAAGGTCCTTGACCATCTGTTTTTTCACTTGCTCAAGTTCATCTTTTTCCTGGACAAGATTCTCCTTTTCTCGAAGAAGAGTATTTGTCGTTTGCTGCGTTTCTCTTAGATCCTTTTGACAAAGATTATATTGGCTTTCCAAAGTTTCGTATTTTTCAGAACTTACACATCCAGAGATACTTAAAATAAACAGAATGGAAAAAAAGAAAAAACCTGTTTTTCTAAACAAGATATTCATAATATAACCTTCCTTATAATAATTATGGGTTAGAATGATCTGTAGAGTATAAAGAATCTTACTAAGTTAGTCAAATCAAGCGATATCACAGCGAAAAACTTCCAACGTATAGAGATCTTTTGCAGCATTGACAGAGCCTGTCCCAAACGGTAACATTCGAATAATAAATATAGACTTGCAAAAAAAAATAGATAGGAGAACGATCTTGAACTCAGTAAACATAATTGAAAAACTGTCAAATGCATCCGGGGTTTCCGGGTTTGAAGATGAAGTCATATCTATTGCGAAAAACCATATGAAAAAAGACTTTAAATTTGAGGAAGACCGGGTCAGGAATTTGTTTATCCACCAATCTTTGCCCTCAAAAAAAAAGCAACCAATAGCCATGCTGGATGCCCACTCCGATGAGGTCGGATTCATGATCCAATCCATCAATCCCAGTGGAACCCTCAAATTCTTACCCTTGGGCGGCTGGAATCCCCAGAGTTTAAGTGCCCATGCGGTTAGAATAAAAAATACAAAAGGCGCTTGGATAAAGGGAGTCATCGCATCAAAACCCACCCATTTTTTGACCCCTGAAGAGATGAAAAAATCATTGACCATAACCAACCTGGTCATTGACGTTGGTGC
>JAWSVH010000264.1:0-5809 GCA_033852015.1 Desulfobacula sp. | reverse complement strand
TTAACTTCAATAAAACAAAGCGTGTTTTCATCTTCTCCAATAATATCTATTTCACAACACCGGGTTCTATAATTGGTTTCATGGATAATAAATCCTTTGGATTTAAGATAGGATATGGTTTTGGTTTCACCCAAAGTGCCGAGTTTGATTTTATCCTTTGACATGGCAGACCTCTTTTACGCCTCGAAAAGATCGACGGTGAACCGGGCAGGGACCATATTTTAGAACCGCTGCCTTATGGGCCTTTGTTGGATACCCTTTATGTTGGATAAAATTGTATTCAGGATATGTCTGATGAAGGTCTCTCATGATAGCATCCCGGGAGACTTTTGCAATAATGGATGCTGCTGCAATGGATATGCTTTTTGAATCTCCTTTGATCAAAGGCGTCTGGTCAATGGAACAGTCTATACCGAATTTTCCATCAATCAGTAGAAAATCTGGATTCATAGATAGGTTTTCAACCGCTCGTTTCATGGATAGAAGAGAGGCTTGAAGGATATTAATCTGATCAATTTCCGTGTGGGAAGCTATGCCAATTGCGACTGCAATGGCTTGAGACTTAATCAAAGGGAAAAGAGCGACTCTTTTTTTTTCTGATAATTTTTTAGAATCATCAATCCCTTTGACTGAAAAATTTTGAGGTAAAATAACGGCTGCAGATACGACAGGGCCAGCAAGGGGTCCCCTGCCGGCCTCATCAACACCTGCAATTATGTTATATCCTTTAGCAATCGCTTTGTGTTCAAATTCCCACATAAGCATATAAAGGGTGTTTTATATAAACCGTTTTTCTTTTATACGGGCAGCTTTACCGCGTAGATTTCTTAAGTAATAAAGTTTGGATCTTCTGACCCGACCCTGGGTGATTAGTTCGATTTTATCAAGGACAGGTGAGTAAAGGGGAAAAATTCTCTCAACACCAATACCACCGGAGATTTTTCTTACAGTAAAACGAGCGCCTGAAAAACCTTTTGTCTTTTTAATCACGACACCCTGGAAAACCTGGATACGTTCTTTTTCACCTTCTCTAATTTTTACATGAACCTTAACAGTATCTCCTGAAGTAAAATCAGGGATATCAAGACGCAATTGTTCTTTTTCTAATTTTTCGATTACATTTGTCATTTCTTCCTCCTAGTATCCTTCCCATTTGGCATCCCAAAGTATGGACTTTATCTGCCATTTATAATTCTGTCTAAATATATGGATGCTGCAGATCTGACAGAAAGATGGTTGTATTGTGTACTCCCGTTTATGGGGTCCAGAATATAATCACATGTTTCAATCAACTCATTTGCAAGGCCCCATGCAGTTCCAAAAACAAGAACATGGGACGCATCATTTTCAAGCTGTTGCCTTAGCCGTTTTGTATCTATTGAACCGGGGATTTCCTTTGCGCTTGTGGCAATCGTTATCACCGGTTTTTTTTCTTTTTCTTTTAACCATGCCACCACATCCTCAAAGGTTTGGGTCACATGGATCAATTCCAGAGCATCTTTTCTGAACGGGTTGAGTTTTCCACCCACGCCCTTTGTCCAGTGCTCTATAACTTGTCTGGCAATCGTTGCCTGGTCTTCATAGGGGGTTACAACAAAAAAACCCTTAACTCCAAAAGTAATGGAGGCCCTTGCAATATCATGCATATCAATGGTTGTCAGGGATGATCCAATTGGCTGATTCTTTTTGTTCATTACAGGAAAATGAATCAGTGCAACATAAAGATTGCTATTTGACAAGGGTTGCAAGCTCCTGGCGCCATTGTTTCAATATTTTTTTTTCCTCATCATCCAGCGGTGATTCATCAAAAAGGTCCGGCCGCTTTAAAAATGTTCTTTGCAGGGCTGACTTTTTTCTCCATTGTCGTATCTTTTCATGGTTACCGGATAGCAAAACCTCTGGTACCTTAAATCCCTCAAAATTTTCCGGCCGGGTATATTGTGCATATTCAAGCCGGTCATCTGTGAATGAATCTGATTGATAGGATTCACAGCTGCCTAAAACTCCAGGTATTAATCTGGATATTGAGTCGATCATTGTCATGGCTGCAAGTTCTCCTCCGGTCATGACATAATCACCAATAGAAACTTCTTCATCCACCAGCGTGGTGTACACCCGTTCATCAATGCCCTCGTAGCGGCCACAAATAAAAATAAGGCTTCCAGTTTTTGACGCCAGACCTTGAGCCATCTTTTGATTAAAAGGGTTCCCTTGAGGACTCATTAGCATCACCTTGGATGCAGGTTTTTTTTCTTTTGCATGTAAAATAGCGGCCTGTAATGTTTCAGGTTTCATGACCATGCCGCTTCCCCCGCCATAGGGTTTGTCATCTACTGTTTTGTGGCGATCCACTGCAAAATCTCTGATATTTATACATTGTCCGGTGAGAAGCTCTTTTTCAATGCCTCTGGAAATCATACCATGATTAAAAAAGGTTGATAAAAGCTCTGGGAACAGGGTTAACACTGTAAAGTTCATTCATAATCCTCAGGCAGTGTTGTTTTCAGAGTATTGTTTTCAATATCAACAGATTCTACAAAGTTCTTATGCATCGGTACAAGTGTTTCCTTTTTTCCATCTTTTATCACCAGAACATCATTGGCACCGGTGGGGAAAATCTCGGTAATTTTACCGATAAATCCTTTGTGATGATCAAAAACATCCAGGTCATGGAGATCTTCCCAATACCAGGAGTCATCTTCGGGTTCATCCAGTTGCTCACGGTTTATGAGAATGTCGTACCCCACCAAATCCTCTGCCTGTTTCCGGGTGTTAATACCCTCAAGGGTAAGTAAAACACCTTTTTTATGGGGCAGCGCTTTAAGAATGATATAAGGTGCACCTTCATTATCTTTAAATTTTAAAAGAACATTTTCTCCGGGGCAAAAAGTATCAACGGAATCTGCAAAGGACCAGACTTTAAGGTTTCCACCTAGTCCATGAACTCCGGTTACCTTGCCTATGGTAAACGAAGATGTTTTGCCCATTTTTATTCTATGATCTCAAGAACCGTTCGTTTCTTAAGCTTGGTGGATGCTGCGCTTAAAATAGTCCGCATTGCACGCGCTGATCTTCCTTGCTTGCCAATCACTTTTCCCAGATCGTCTTTTGCCACCTTCAATTCGATAACTGAGGTCTGATCTCCGTTGACTTCCGAAACCAAAACCTGTTCAGGGCTATCAACAAGTGCCTTTGCTATGTATTCCACCAAATCTTTCATAACTGTTCCTCCTGGACTTAATTCAGGCTCACACCCTTCTTTTTCAAGAGGCTCTGGACAGTTGGAGTTGGTTTAGCACCTTCACCCAGCCAATAGTTTATTCTGTCTTCTTTGAGTGTAACAACAGCAGGCTCAACCATAGGATCATATGTTCCCAACAGTTCTAAAAACCTTCCGTCTCTTGGGCATTCGATGTCGGCAGCCACTATTCTGTAAAAAGGTTTCTTCTTTGTGCCTTTTCGGGTCAATCTAATTTTAACGGCCATATTCTTTTTCTTCTCCTTAAAACGGCAGCATGTTTTTTAATGAACTCATGCCGCCTTTATTAAACTTTTTTATCATTTTCATGGACTGGGTATAGCTTTTTAAGAGCTTATTTACATCTTGAACCGATGTCCCACTCCCGTTGGCAATTCTTTTTTTTCTTGACCCTTTGATCATGGCGTGTACACGTCTTTCTTGCGGGGTCATGGAATTAATAATTGCCTCAATTTTCCCAAACTCTTTGTCACTTATATTCAAGCCTTTGAGCTGCTTTTTATTTACTCCGGGCAGCATGCCGATCAGATCTTTGATGGACCCCATTTTCCTAACAGAGCTCATCTGGTTCTTAAAATCTTCCAGGGTAAAGGCATTTTTCCTTAATTTTTTCTCCAGAGCTTTGGCGTCTTTTTGGTCAACGGCTTTTTGTGCTTTCTCAATAAATGAAAGCGCGTCTCCCATTCCCAAAATTCTAGAGGCCATTCTGTCTGGGTGGAACGCCTCAAGGGCAGTTGATTTCTCTCCCACGCCAACAAACTTTAATGGCTTTCCAGTTACGGCTTTAATGGAAAGGGCTGCACCACCTCGGGCATCACCATCCATTTTTGTCAGGATCACGCCGTTAATATCCAGCGCCTTGTCAAAAGAACCGGCAATATTTACAGCATCCTGTCCTGTCATGGCATCTGCAACCAATAGAATTTCTGAAGGATTGAGCCCAGTTTTTATGGCTTTAAGTTCGTCCATCAGTTCTTCATCAAGATGTAAGCGGCCTGCTGTATCCAGTATCAGGGTGTCACATCCCTGTTCCCTGGCAGCCAATTGTGCATCCTGGCAGATTTTCAACGGTTTCATTTCCGTTGTGGATTGAAAAACAGGCACCTCTAATTGTTTTCCAATCTTTTTAAGCTGGTCAATGGCTGCTGGCCGATACACATCCACGGGCACCAGAAAAGGTTTTTTGCCCTCGTTCCTTAAAAAAAGAGCAAGCTTTCCTGCCGTGGTGGTCTTACCAGAGCCCTGAAGCCCAATAAGCATAATAGAATTTTGGGACTTGCCATCAAGGTTTAATCCCTGATGTTCAGAACCCATCATCCTGGTAAATTCATCATTTACTATTTTGATGACCTGCTGGCCAGGGGTCAGGCTTTGCATTACTTCCTGGCCTAAAGCCCTGCTCTTTATATCTGAAATGACGGATTTTGCAACCTTATAATTGACGTCAGCTTCAAGCAGGGCCATTCGAACCTGTTTTAAACCGTCCTCAATATTTTTTTCATTCAGGGTGCCGTGGCCTTTTAACTTTTTAAAGACCGAGTCCAGCCTGTCACTCAGATTTTCAAACATATAGAACGCAACCTCAAAATATCAAATCAAATCATTGAAATTAGTATAGATTCTGTGATATGTCAAGAAATTAATCAAATAAGGTAGATAAAATTATATGTATAATATACTGGATTTCACGCGGGAAGATCTTGTGCAATGGTTTGAGGATAATGGCATTCGATCATTTAGGGCAGGGCAGATTTTTAAGTGGATCTACCTTCAACAGGCCAATGGTTTTGATGAAATGAGCAATCTTTCCAAGGACCTTCGAACGATACTGGGCGACCATTTTTTCATTCAGCGGTTGACCCTTGAAAAAAGAGTGGTGTCAAAAGACACCACTCAAAAGTCTTTGTATCGCCTTGAAGATGGACAGCATATTGAATCGGTATTGATCCCGGAAAAAGATCATTATACGTTGTGTGTATCCTGTCAGGTGGGGTGTGCACAGGATTGTCAATTCTGCCTGACTGCTAAAGGGGGCTTGAAACGAAATTTGACAGTGTCGGAAATCGTTTCCCAGGTCAGAGATGCCAGGTATGATTTGCTTGCGGCAGGTGTTGAGCCTTTACAGCTTTCCAATATTGTATTTATGGGGATGGGAGAGCCTCTGGCTAATTATAAAAATCTGATCCAGGCATTGAGTATTATAACTGACAGTGATTATGGGCTCAAATTTGCTACACGGCGGGTGACGGTTTCCACTTGTGGCCTGGTACCCAAAATTACGCAGTTGGGCCTGGATACAGAGGTGAACCTGGCCATCTCCTTGAATGCCACCACCGACAAGATGCGGTCATCTTTGATGCCCATTAATAATAAATATCCGTTAAAAGAGCTGCTTGAAGCCTGTCGGACGTTTAGGATGAAACCCAGAAAGAAAATTACCTTTGAATATATCCTGATGGAAGGCATCAATGATTCAATGGAAGATGCTGCTCGCTTGGTGAAGATGTTGGTCCCGATTAAGGCAAAGATTAATCTGATTGTGTTTAATGA
>JAWSVH010000263.1:0-2468 GCA_033852015.1 Desulfobacula sp. | reverse complement strand
GCACCTAAAATATCAGCCTGCATGGCTAAACGGTTTCTGTCACGACAGACCATCTGGTAGTTGGGTTCAAGTCCTAAGTCCTTGACAATCATTGCTGCAGCCCAACTGGACATTCTGACCATGGCAGTCTGGTTATCGGTAATATTGACCATATCCACCATACCCAAAAGTGGTGCGGCTTTTTCTTTGATTGCATCAATATTGCATCCGCGTGGTGGTCCAAGTTCGCCTGTAAAAGCGAAGTGTCCGGCCTCTAAAATTTTCTCAAAATTACTTCCTGATTTCATTTGCATGGATCCTTATTTGAATTCTTTATTCATACATATGTTTAGACACTGGCAAAAAGCCGGTCTTTTATTCTTTGTCATATTGTGGGAAAACTCCCTGGCTACGACAGACTCTTCTGGCAAGAGAAAGCATCTCCGGGATATCAATTCCCATGGGGCAATAGCAACGGGTGCATAGTACACAACGTTCCCACACCAGATCCCGCATTTCTCCTAAATCCAGTTTGTCTACATTACCTTTTTTCTTGTATAAGACGCCAACTGAGTTTAAAAATTTATATGACGGCATGTACTTGGGGTCTTTATCTCGACCCATAAACAAAAAACAGCTTTCTGCACAAAGGGTGCAATGAGCACAAGCTTTTAAAGACAATTTCATCTTTGCCTTTTTCTCATCCAGAATGGCTCTTATTTCTTCGCTGTTAACGCCTGCTGTGTTTTTTTTTCTGAACATTTTACTCTCCGGTCCGAAAAATATTTATTTTTTATAAAGCACTGAATTACCAGGCTCTGTCACCTTTGCCTAAACCCCACTCGCTTGATACGGTAAATCGGACCAGTACAAGGTAGATCATGTGAACAAATTTGGTAAATGGTATTGCCATTAGCATGATTTCACCAAATAAAATATGCAGTGTGATCACAAGTTTGTAATCTAAAATAATCTGGTTGTAGGCAAGATATCCTGTGATAAAAGGCGCTGCTGCGAGGAACAAGAACAGATAATCTGACCAGGTGGTAATGGCTTTAACTCTGTCACAAAAAAGTCTTCTGTATAAAAAGACCAGGGCGCAGAGAATAATAACCAGAGTAGCGATGTCCGTGATGCCTTCTGGCAAAGAAACCATACTGATACCAAAAGCGTTATCCCATAGTATATTGTGGCCCAGAACAAAAACAGGTAAAAGGACCAACAGCACATGGAAGATCGTGGTAACAATGATAATGAATGGGTTTGTGCCGGCAATAGATAATTTAAGCCAAATTAACCAATCTTTTTTCTGAGGTTCTTTTGGCAGGGGTTTGATAAAATTACCCGGTCCTGGCTTAAGTGTCATTTTTTCCGGTTTGCGGCTTAATGACAGAAATTTGAGAAGTTGGAACATCGTGCCGAGGATAAACACAATAAAGGTTACCCATACCATAGGGCCCCTTACAAAATCATAGGCAAATGTCCAAGTTAAAATATTTGATAATTCCATAATATACCAACGTTTTTAATTAATAGTTGTTTTGACACTCCAAAAATAATTCCAGTCTTTAATGGTCTGGTAAGATTTTTGGCACCACCTTACATCAGGCCCGATATCTTTTTTCGTACGGTTCCTGGATAATGGTTCTGGGTGTCTGGTTCTGCCATTCCATGGGAGGATGGACTTTCATGATATCATCCAGCCGGTTTTGTTCTTTTAAACGGTTGTAAATATCATTCCATGCACAGGACACTTCTGAACTGATTTCACAATTGCCAGAGTTTGTTCCGCCACAGGGGCCATTAAATAGTCCTTTAGAACAACGGGTAACAGGACAGATACCACCGGTATATCCCAGGACACAATGACCACAGGCGCGACATTTTTCTTCATACATTCCCAGTGCTTTGTCAATCCCGATGGAAACAGTGTTCACAACTGGATGAACTGGAATGGAAGGAAGTTGTTCTGCTATGTTTTGGACACCAGCACCACACGCCATTGAAAGAATGCAATCGTATTGATCTGCTTTTCCTTTCAACTCTTCAATGAACTGTTCATTGCACTGACGCTCAATTGTATACCCGGAAAGCTTTTTGGGTGTGTTGTCCTTTTTCAAATGAACATTTAATTCAGCATTTAATGCATTTACTTCTCTTTGACCGCCAGCAAGGCATACAGAAACGCATCCGCCACAGCCTACAGTTAAGATATTCTTATACCCATTGATAGCTTCTTTTATCTCTTCAATCGGTTTTCTTTTTGCTTTTACCACTTATTGCCTCCACGCTTATAATATTTTATGCATGTTACTTTTTCAGGGTATGACATTCACCACACAGGGTAGGGCCTGTCGCCTCTGGAGTTAGCCTGGTTTTATCGTGGCATCCCATGCATTGATAATGAAACGCCTCTCTCCTTTTGATTTTTGAATCAACATTATGGCATGAAGCACATAAAACATTTGGATTGCCTTCTTCCAGGTCGC
>JAWSVH010000071.1:0-13593 GCA_033852015.1 Desulfobacula sp. | reverse complement strand
CGATTAATTTTGACATATTATGTCCCCCCTTCTTTGAGGATTTATTGTGTTGTAATCTGTTATATTAGCCTTCAAGTGCCTGACGATCAGCCATATCCATCATGTCTCTTTCTCTTGCTTTATCGATACCCAGTTCTTTTCTCTTTTTATCGATATGAGCAATCAGCATGTGAGCATGTTTGATGGGATCTGCTTCTACGGCCCACATTCCACCATAAAGTTCTTCCATACCTGAATTCAAGTATTCTTTAAACACTGGAGCTCCATCAATAGGAAGCGTACCGCCAAATACGGTATAAATACCAGAGCACACCACATATTGACCAATGGAAATGGCTTTTTCACTCATCCATTCTGGAGCGGAACCGGCTACTGGCCAGTCACACAGATCCTGACCCATGCCACCAGCATTAACAACTTCAATGGCAGCATTTAAAATTCGTGAGTTATCTACACAGGAACCCATATGGAGAACCGGTGGAATACCCACAGTTTCACAAATTTCCGCAAGACCAGGTCCACAGTAAGCTGCAGCAGAGTCTGGCTGGAGCAGACCGTCCATGGCAGCAGTGATACCACCACAACCAGTTGTCAGAACGATAACATCATTTTTAATCAGTTCTTTGATAACCGTCAGGTGGGCGTTGTTATGTTTTTGTCTTGCATTGTTACACCCAACAACTGCGGCAACACCGCGGATACGACCATTAATGATATTATCATTAAGTGTGTAGTATGTTCCTCTGAAAGAACCACCAAGGTGATATTTAACCGATTCAACAGAAAAACCAGCCACCTGAGTTTGTTTTTCTGGTGGAATCTGTACTTCGGCATCACGGTTTTTATAGTTTTCAACGGCCATGGTCACAATTCGCATGGCGTCTTCCATGGCATGATGCTCATCAAATTCAATGTGAATAACATTGGATTGTTCCATTTTAGCAATGGGGTGAGTGGTGATCAGTTTTGTATGAAAACATTTTGCCACATTGGCAAGATTCTGAAATACACACTGAACATCCACAACCATTGCATCACAAGCGCCAGTTACAATGGCCAATTCCTGCTGCAAAAAGTTGCCTGCATTGGGAACGCCGTGTCTCTGGAGCACTTCATTTGCTGTACAGCAGATACCACTGAGCTGAATTCCTTTTGCGCCAACTTTTATTGCAAGTTCATGCATTTCAGCAGACTGGGAAGCCGCAACAATCATTTCTGAAAGGATAGGCTCATGACCGTGAACAATGATGTTGACATGGTCTTTTTTCATGACACCCAGGTTTGCCTCGGAAATGAGTGGAGAAGGTGTTCCAAACATAACATCCTGAAGATCAGTTGCAATCCAGGAGCCGCTTAAATCTGCAAGCGCACATCGGGCACCCTGCTTCATAAGGTTTTTGTAATCTTGGTCAACCCCGATGTGGGTTCTATGCATGACCTCGACAATTTCTCTGTCGATATTTCTGGGAAGAATACCTAATTTTTTCCACAGTTCATATCTGACCTTTGGAAATCGTTTGGGAATAAGTGTTGTGCTTCCACTTTTACCCCATTCAGCCAGGGCAACATCAGCTAATTCAACAGCGATTTCATCGATGTCTCTGTCAACCATTTCACCATCGACTTCAACTTTTGTTTCCACACCATAATGCGGTGCAATGGCTAAGAGTTTGATGGGGTCTTTGATTGTATAATCATCAGTTAGCTTGTTGGCGGCTTGATAAAAGACTTCCGCAACCGCTCTACCATGATCGGAGTGAGCCGCAGCACCACCAGCGATCATTCTGGAAAAATTTCTTGCTGCGATGGTATTTGCAGTTGCACCACAAAGACCTTTTCTTGTATCTTCGCCTTCGATTCCGGCTTTTGGAAGCGGAAGACGACAGGGTCCCATTGCACAGTTTTTGCAACAAGTTCCCTGAAGACCAATGTTACACTGTTTCATGTTGACGGCTCTGTCAAAAATGGTTTCCACACCAAGCTCATGTGAGCGGATGATCATTTTTTGGGTTGCAACATCAACGGATGCTTCTATTGGATCAGCCAATTTTGGTGCTTTGGCTGCTTTTACTTTTTCTGCCATTAGAGGTTCCTCCTCTTGATTGTATATAAAAAACTGCATACCTGAACATCAGGTTATGCATAATGTACCGGTTTAGCTTGCTCTTTTATGAATCCTGTCAAGGTTATCAATAAGTTTTTCAAGCATATCTTTATTGATTTTTGCAGGGGTCTTTTTACCACCAGCTTTTGGAGCATCGGCTTTAGCAGTCGCATGGTTTGCTTTTTCAGCAGCACGTTTTTCTTTGAGTGCAGCTTCATCTGCTTCACGTTTGGACGCTTCATTAAGTTCAGCCTGTTTCTTTGCTTCAACAGCTGCTTTTGCATCAGCTTCAGCTTTGGCTTTAGCATCGGCTTCAGCTTTCACTTGAGCGGCAGCATCAGCGGCAACCTTCGTAGCAGCATCGGCTGCGACTTTGGCTTCTGCATCAGCTTTTGCTTTTGCTTGGGCAGCTGGATCGGCAGCAGGAGCGGAAGGAGCAGTTTCAGCTTTTGGAGCGGGCGCTGCGGCGGCTTTCGGCGCTTCTTTTTTGGCAGCAGGAGCAGCTTTCTTAGCAGGGGCAGCTTTTTTAGCAGGGGCTGCTTTCTTTTTCTCTTCTTTGATGGTGAGATCAGCTTTCGGAGCCATGCCAGCAAAGTCAATATCGACGTCATCTAATTGTTTGGTTATTGCTGCAACATCCATTGCAGAACCACCATCCATTGCAAGGTCAATAAAAGCTGAGGCCAGTTTGATCGCCTCAGGATGACGCATGATCAAAAGGCTTGATCCGGACATCAGGTAAGAAACAGCACCAACCGCTTCCATGAGGATTGCACGTCTTTCAGGATCTCCAAGTTCTGGTGCTTCTTCAACGGGTTGTTTGGCTTCTTTACATTTCCAAACTTCGTTACCCAGGTTGTTGATCATTGGATTTTGAAGTTTATCATCACCTTGAGTCATTGCTGCTTGGGACAGTCTTTCCATTACTGAATAGGAATACTCAAGACCATAACCCAGACCACCAGTTGTGGGGTCAACAAGAACTTTATCAAGGGAAACACCGAGGTTTTCGAGGAGAATGTTAACCTGTTTTGCAAGGTTGACATCGATTGGAGAAGAAGAGATTATGGTGTGGCCATAGCCCATGGCGGCAGCACCAATTCCTTTATGATTTTTCTCTTCTACAGGTCCAATAACCAGGTTGCTGCCTTCGCATGATTCACATACTTTTTTAAGGACGTCTTCGTCCTTTGCGGGCACAGCACATCCCCATACAATTACTGGAACATTTACCGCAGCTAAAACATTTTTGACAGTTTTGGCAGCATCGTCTGCGCTGGCATCTTTGTCATTGGGGTCCGTACTTTTCAGTTGGAGTACAATGGCTTGTGCCTTGTATTCTTCAACACATTTTTTGGCCCATGCTGCAGGGTCGGATACAACATCTTTAAATGGCGCCAGAGCTGCTTCGGGCCAATCTTCGGGTACCATGTCCCAAATCTCCATTGCAATAACGGGTTTGTTGGGCATTTCTCCTTCGAACTGGTAGAAAGGATAGCTGGTCTGACCGCCGACGGTAAGGGCGTTGTCACCTGATCCTATGGTGATACCTTTAATACTGCCGGCATATTTCTCTTTGGTTATTTCAAATCCCACTTTTACCTCCTAAGATTTAACAAATAGTTATGAGTTGGGGGGGGTTAAGATTAAACTGACATGACACTATCAGAAAAGGCAAGATAGGAAATGAGGTTCTTAAATTAAACTCTAAAGAACTTAACTTGAAATGTTTCCTCATATATCTTTACCTTATAATATCCTAAATCCAAATATTCATTAATAACAGCGTACCTCATATAATTTGTAGGGTTTTTTGTCAATAGTTGAATGAATTTTATAATTTTGAAGTTTAGGGGCTGAAAACCCCAACGTAAACTGTTTTCGTGCACCTTCACTACTGTGTGGTATGCCAATGAATCAGATTTATTTAATAAATGCTGATTCTGTAGGTGAAAAATATTGATTTTTTGGGTTTAATCTAATAGGTAGGTCATTGCAGTTAGAATTTTTATGACCAAAATGTATATATTGGTTCCATCATTATCTTTTTATTTAAAATTGGCTCATATTCGAGTCCACAGCAATAAAGGAGTATAACATGGCATTAGATCCAACCAAACATCTAGACTGGGAAATTGCAGAAGATGCAGAAAAAACAATGCTCACCATTTATGAAATTGGTGAAAAACTGGGATTGACAAAAGACGAACTTCTTCCCCAGGGTCATTACATCGCAAAAATAGATTTCCAGGCTGTTCTTAAACGTCTCGGGGACAAACCAGATGGGAAATATATTGATGTAACAGCGATCTCTCCGACACCTCTGGGTGAAGGGAAATCAACATCAAGCATGGGTCTTGTACAGGGCCTGGGTAAAATTGGTAAAAGTGTTGTTGCAGCCATTCGTCAGCCTTCTGGCGGGCCAACTATGAACATTAAAGGTTCTGCCGCTGGTGGCGGACTTGCACAGTGTATCCCTCTGACACCTTTTTCTCTAGGTTTCACGGGTGACATCAATGCTATTATGAACGCTCATAATCTTGCCATGGTTGCTTTGACTTCCCGTATGCAGCATGAAAGAAACTACACTGACGAGCAGCTTGAAAGACTGTCCGGTATGAAGAGAATTGATATCGATCCTACTAAAGTTGAAATGGGATGGATCATGGATTTCTGCTGCCAGTCACTTCGTAATATCATCATCGGTATCGACGGTGTAAACGGAAAATCTGATGGTTTCATGATGAAATCAAAATTTGGTATTGCGGTTTCTTCAGAAGTTATGGCGATTCTTGCCATTGCAAATGATCTTGCAGATATGCGTAAACGAATGGGTAAAATTGTTGTTGCTTATACTAAAAAAGGTAAACCCGTTACTACAGAAGATCTTCAGGTTGCAGGCGCTATGACAGCATGGATGGTAGATGCCTTGAATCCATCATTGATGCAGACCCTTGAAGGACAGCCTGTTATTGTTCATGCGGGTCCTTTTGCCAATATTGCCATTGGTCAGAGCTCTGTTATTGCTGATAAAGTTGGTCTGAAATTGGCTGACTATCACGTTACAGAATCAGGCTTTGGTGCAGATATCGGATTTGAAAAATTCTGGAATCTTAAATGCCGTTTTTCTGGTCTTAAACCAGATTGCGCTGTTGTTGTTGCAACAATTCGGGCACTTAAATGTCATGGTGGTGCACCTGTTCCAGTACCCGGTAAAGCAATGCCTGAAGAATACGCTACAGAAAATGTTGAATGGGTTGCGGCGGGTTGTTGTAACCTTATCCATCATATTAGAAATGTTCGTAAAGCTGGAATTGCTCCCGTTGTATGTATTAATGCATTCTACTCGGATACTGATGCGGAAATTGCAAAAGTTCGTGAGCTTTGTGAGGCAGAAGGCGCAAGAGTCGCTCTTTCCCGTCACTGGGAAAAAGGCGGTGATGGTGCCATCGAATTTGCTGAAACTGTTGTTGAAGCATGTGAAGATAAAAGTGAATTTAAATTCTTGTATGAACTGGATATGCCGGTTAAAGACAGAATCTCACTGATTGCCAAAGAAGTTTATGGTGCTGATGGTGTTGATTATTCTGCTGAAGCTGAAGTTGCCCTTAAAAGAATTCAGGGTGACCCTGAACTGGCCGGAATGGGTATGTGTATGGTTAAAACGCATCTGTCTTTATCTGACAATCCCGCACTTAAGGGTGTTCCAACAGGTTGGAGACTGACCATTCGAGAAGTCTTAACTTATGGTGGTGCTGGTTTTATTGTTCCTGTTGCAGGCGCTATCTCTCTGATGCCAGGTACGGGTTCCAACCCTGCTTTCAAACGGGTTGATGTTGATGTTAAAACTGGTAAAGTTCAGGGTGTATTCTAGCCAAAAACTGCCAATTTAAACGATGATTATGTCAGGCTCAGATTTTGAAAGTTAAGGTTTGGGCCTGACCTGCACTCGAAAACTATTAATTTTTTGTTTTAAAAAATTAGGAGAAAAAAATGACTGCTGAAATTATTAGCGGAACAGAAATAAGAAAAGCGATTCTCGCTGAAGTAAAAGCGGACGTCGATGAAATGAAAGAAAAACATGGCAAAGTGCCAGGTCTTGTAACCATTCTTGTTGGTTCAAGCCCTGCATCTATCAGCTATGTTACTTTGAAAGTAAAAACAGCTATCAGTCTGGGTTTCCATGAAATTCAGGATGATCAGCCTGAAGATATTTCAGAAGCTGACCTTCTGGCTTTGATTGACAAATATAATAATGATCCAGATATCCACGGTATCCTGGTTCAGCTTCCTCTACCAAAACAAATTGATGACAAAAAAGTATTGAATGCCATCAACCCTGATAAAGACGTTGATGCATTCCATCCGGTAAATGTGGGTCGTCTGATGATTGGTGGTGATGAAGCTATTTTCCATCCCTGTACCCCTGCCGGTATTCAGGAAATGATCGTCAGATCCAATACTGAAACTTCTGGCGCAGAAGTGGTCGTTGTGGGAAGATCCAATATTGTTGGTAAACCCATTGCTATGATGATGGCTCAAAAAGGTGTGGGTGCTAACTCAACCGTTACTATTGTACATACCCGCACTAAAGATCTTGCAGCTCATTGTAAACGTGCAGATATCCTGATTGTTGCCGCCGGTGTTCCTGATTTGGTAAAACCTGAATGGATCAAACCTGGTTCAACTGTTATTGATGTTGGAGTTAACCGAGTGGGAATGAATGAAAAAACTGGTAAAGCCATTCTTAAAGGCGATGTCGACTTTGATGCTGCCAAAGAAATTGCCGGTAAAATCACTCCTGTTCCAGGTGGTGTAGGTCCCATGACCATTGCTATGCTCATGAAAAACACTTTGAAAGCTGCACAGTATGCGCTCAAATAGTGTTTAAGTAGTATTCATAAATAGTAAAAGCAGATAAAAAATCCCTGATCCGCAATTGCAGATCAGGGATTTTTATTTTCACCTATCAGGGTTTATTTTGAGTGTGGTTTAAACCATATGGTTTGGTTCTTCTGGTTTTTTCACAGGGCCGTTAACTTTTTCCATGAGAAGAGCAGGCCAATGAAGCATAGCTGTTGTTGCTCTTTTGCTTTGAATATCATTATAAATGAATGCAGCCTTCTCAGCACTGACATTGATGAGTTCACTAAGTTCCTCGGCTGGTTTTTTATTGTTATAGGCCCACAGTGCCAGGTCCATTTTGTCAAAGGGAAGAGAATAGTAAAACTCATCCTGTCCCTGGGGCAGGCTGTATGTATCAGTGGTGGGTTGGGCTGTGCAGATTTCCTCGGGTAGTCCAAAGTAGCGCGCGAGAGAATAAACCTGTGTTTTATACAGATGAGCTATGGGTTTTAAGTCTGCAGAACCATCTCCATTTTTAACGAAAAACCCCTGGTCATATTCAACCCGGTTTGGCGTTCCGACTACAGCATAGTTAAGGCGGTCGGCATGGAAAAACTCGATGGTTTTTCGGATTCTTTGTTTGAAATTGGTGGCAGCAACAATTTGCAGATACTGTTTTAATCCCAGCCTTTTTTTAAAGGTTTCACCTTCGGGAGACTGGACAATCAGGTGAAAATGGTTAATTTTTCCGTCCATTCCTCCTTCGATGACTATCTTATTTTTCCAGTTTTTATCATAGTTTTCAAATACTTGTTTGATAGCTTGGTCTCGCCATTGATAACATCCGATCGCAGAAAGTGTTTCAGCTATGTCAACTTTGAGATATTCTATGCCCAGATGTTGTGCCAGCAATTCTCCCCGGGACAAGCTTTTTGAGGATGAATCCATTTCGGGCAGCAATAATCCAAAAACCTTTTTGGTTCCCAGAGCTTTAACGCACAGGGCGGCAGAAACCGAGCTGTCAATTCCTCCTGATATGGCAACAACCAGCCCCCGGCGTTTTAAATGAGTACGCAGAAGCTCAAGGATGCGGGTGGTGATCTTTTTGACTTCATGTTCTTTATCAAATTTTAGTACTTTATGTAATGTTGGACTTTTCATCAGATGTTTCCTTGGCGATTAAAGATGTTAAAAAATTAATTGCAAAATGAGAATACATACCCTTTTTAAATAATGCAAATTTTTATGGGTTAAATTGTTTTCCATAAGCAGAAGTATTGAGTCTTGAAAAGGCTTCTTAATATACAAGGAATCAAATGGTAGATAATTGTTTTAGCAAGTGCTATTATACTTGGATTCGTTTATTGCTTTATCTAAGTTAAAACGGAAAAGAGATCAAAATTAAAAAATAATCTTATTAAATATAATGAAGGGGGAAGAATGGATAAATTAGATGCAATATTTGCACCTGAAACCATTGCAGTTATAGGAGCGTCTACTCAAAAAGGAAAAGTGGGTCATGATATTTTTGCAAATATCTTGTCCGGTGGATTTACCGGGACACTTTATCCTGTGAATCCAAAAGCAAAATCTGTATTAAGTGTAAAGTGTTATACATCCATTGCAAATATTCCAGATCCGATAGATCTGGCGATGATTATTCTACCGCCAATGGGAGCCTTAGGGGCGGTGAAAGATTGTATTACAAAAGGTGTAAAAGGCATTGTAATTGTCTCTGCCGGGTTTAAAGAAGTGGGTGGAGAGGGTGAAGAGATTGAAAAGGAAATTAAAGTTTTGTGTGCCCAGTCTGGTGTCAGGCTTGTGGGGCCAAACTGCCTGGGAGTGATTAATCCTTCGCCTAAAGTTTCTTTGAATGCCAGTTTTTCTGCTAGAATGCCGAAGCCTGGAAATGTGTCATTTATTTCTCAAAGTGGCGCGCTTTGTACGGCAGTGTTGGATTATGCTGCTGACAAAGGATTCGGTTTTTCTAAATTTATTTCCATTGGTAATAAGGCAGACGTAGATGAGTTAGATTTGTTAAGATATTATCACAATGACCCGGATACAGATGTGGTCATGATTTATATGGAAGAGTTATCCAGAAGCGGAGAAGAATTTATATCTGAAGTCCGGGAGATGACATCCGGTACCAACCCCACTCATGTAATTGCTATTAAATCAGGGTCTTCTGATGCCGGAGCATTGGCTGCAGCTTCTCATACCGGAGCACTTGCAGGGTCAGATGCTTTGTATGATGCAATCTTTGCTATGTCTGGTATCCTGAGATGTGCCACGGTAAATCAGTTGTTTGATTATGCCCAGGCATTTGCTGCTAATAAATATCCCAAAGGCAATCATATTGCTATTATTACCAATGCAGGTGGACCCGGTATCATTGCCACAGATATGAGCGAACAATCGGGGTTGAAGCTTGCAAAGCTTTCCGATGATACGGTTAAAGAACTCAAAAAATATCTGCCTTCCACAGCAAATTTTCATAATCCAGTAGATGTTATTGGGGATGCGGCAAAAGACAGATATGAAAATACTCTGGCAACCGTATTAAGTGACGAGGCTGTGGATGCAGCGTTGATTATTCTGACTCCCCAATCCATGACCGATGCCATTGGTACGGCAGAAGCGATAGTCAATATTGCTAAAAACAATCTTAAGCCTATCGTTTGTGCATTTATGGGGGTGGTGGATGTTTCCGATGGTGTTAAGCTTTTACAGAAGAATAAAATTCCAGTATATCAGTTTCCGGAAAGCGCTGCCAGATCTCTGGGGGCATTAAGACTTGGCGTAAAGTGGTTGTTTCGAAAAATTTTACCCCAGTTCAATCTGTCCTATGATGTAGAAAGGGCTCATCAGATTATTGATGGATATTTGAAAGAGGGTAAAAAGGTTATTGGAGAGCTTGATGGCAATGAATTGTTGGAGTGTTACGGTTTTAAAACACTGCCAATGTCTTTGGCAAAAAATAAAAACCAGGCAGTCCAGATAGCCGATGAAATTGGGTATCCGGTGGTTATGAAGATTGTTTCTGCTGATATTCTGCATAAGACTGAGGCCGGTGGCGTTGTCGTTGGTCTGGAGGATGCGGCATCTGTAAAACAGACCTATGCTCAAATTATGGAAGGAGCAAAAGATTATAATCCAGGTGCTAAGATTGATGGTGTTTTAGTTCAGAAGATGGCTCCCAAAGGAAAAGAGGTTATTCTTGGTTTGTCAAAAGATCCAGTGTTTGGTCATGCCGTTATGTTTGGGTTGGGAGGAATATTTGTTGAGGTGTATAAAGATGTCATTTTCAGGCTCTCGCCCATGGGTAGAAATTCTGCAAGAAGAATGGTCAGAAGTATCAAGGGCTATCCGATCCTCAAAGGACTCAGGGGAGAAAGCCCATCTGATATTGAAACTATTGAAAAACATATTGTTTCGCTAAAGGTAATGGCAGACAACCATCCAATGATAAAAGAGTTGGACATTAATCCATTGTTTGTTCATGAGGAAGGGCAGGGAACTACTGTGGCGGATATTATTATTCGATTGGAAGACTAATAGGGGGGGGGCTTGTATTTTATATCCTATGGTTAGTAAAGTGCCGGATAATATTCGGTGTTTGAAAAGAAAAGAAAAAGTGATGGCTTTGAGTGCGTTTGCCCGGGAAAGTGCCCGGGCATCTGCCGTTAAATCAGGGCTATTGATTGATGAATTTAATAAAGACGGGCAGGGGGTTCCCATTCCAATGAATGGTGTTTTCTGGTCGGTGTCACATAAGCAAGATGTTGTGGCCGGAGTAGTTTCAAGGCAGAACATCGGTATTGATATAGAAAAAATAAAGCCAGTATCAGATGCTTTATTTGAAAAGATTGTGACGCCTGACGAGTGCTTGAAATTTAAATCTCAGGACCGTCAGGCTATCTTTTTTAGGACATTTACAGCAAAAGAGACGGTTTTAAAAATTACGGCTCAAGGGCTTAGAGGCCTGTCAAAGACAAAAATTGAGGCCGTAATAGACGAAAAAAATTTGATGGTCTGTTATCAAGACAAAAAATATAGGGTTGAAAATTTTTATTTTGACGGTTACCTTGCAGCAGTTACAAAAGACTTATGTGATGTCCAATGGACAGTGGGTTAAAAAAATTCAAGGAGAAAGAGAATGGAGAAGGGAAACGGTTTTACAATGAATCAGGCTTCTTTGGAAGAGAATAATCCGTTGCCAAAAATTGACTTTTCAAGTTTTATTTTATCATTATATTCATCCGGGCTTGTCCAGCTTGGAAAGGTGGAAGACCCTTCAAGCGGTAAAAAATCAGTTAATCTTGATTTGGCAAAGCATAGCATAGATATGATTGCCATGTTGGAGGAGAAAACCCGGGGCAATCTAAATGATGAGGAACAAAACCTTTTAAAGGCGTTGCTTAGTGAAATTAGATTGGCGTTTGTTGAGGTTAAGGCTTGATCCAACGCCATATATCCTTTGCAAAAATCAACCTTTTTTTACATGTAACCGGTAAGCGAGAAGATGGATATCACAACCTGTGTTCTTTGATGACACAGATTGATCTTAAGGATGATATCTATATTGATTTTTCTTCTAAAAATATTCAAGTTGAATGTGATTATCCAGGCGTGCCTGAAGATGAAACCAATCTTGCCTATAAAGCGGCACAACTGTTTTTTAAATCCGGTAAAGTCAATTGGGAAGAAGAATGTCCGGGGCTTGGCGTTCGGATCGAAAAACAGATCCCTCCGGGTGGCGGTTTAGGGGGAGGAAGTTCAAATGCTGCCACTGTTCTAATGGCACTGAATGATCACTTTGAAAATCCGTTTTCCAAGGCAGAATTGATGAAAGTCGGTTTGCAACTGGGCGCTGATGTCCCATTTTTTATATTTGGGGCCTCGGCAATGGCAACTGGGGTGGGTGAACAGCTTGAAAAAGTTGAGAAATTAAAGCTCTATCACTTGGTTTTGTGTGATCCGGGGGTGTCTGCTTCTACCGAAAAAGTATATAAAAATATTGATTTTAGATTGACAACAAAATCAAAATATAATATGAATACTGGTTTGAATGTGCCGTTACAGGGACAGGATTTTGATTTCAGGGGGCAGATGTATAATGATCTCATGGAGCCAGCTTGTAGGCTTTATCCTGAAATCAAAAAGACAAAAGAAGCAATGGAGCTGTTATTGAACAAAACCGTTTTTATGACTGGGAGCGGGGCTGCTCTTTTTGTTCTTTTTTCAAGTAAGAAAAATGCCCAGAAAGGTTATGGTAAGCTTTTGGAGGCGTGGCGTGGGAGTAAAAGAAAAGTATTTATTTCTTCGTTTAAGTGAGATTTTGAGTTTAATGTACTGGGGCGTCGTCAAGTGGTAAGACACAGGGTTTTGATCCCTGCATTCAGAGGTTCGAGTCCTCTCGCCCCAGCCATATTTTTATAACCAGATTTTATAATTGAAAAAAAGAGACTTGATATGAACGGTTTGTCAATTTTTGCTGGAAATTCTAATCCCGTCCTTGCTGACAGGATCTCAGAGTTTCTTGCAAAGCCATTGGGAAGGTTAAAAGTTAACCGATTCAGTGACGGAGAGACTCAGGTTGAGATTCATGAGAATGTTCGAAAACAAGAAATTTATGTCATTCAATCAACCTGCAAGCCTGTGAATGACAATCTTGTTGAGCTGTTGCTTTTGATTGATGCCTTTAAGCGCTCATCGGCAAGCAAGATTACGGCTGTTATTCCTTATTTTGGATATTCTCGACAGGATAAGAAAGTGTCTCCCAGGGTTCCCATTAGCGCAAAATTAATTGCAGACCTTTTGGAAAACACTGGTGTTCATAGAGTTATTACTATGGACCTGCATGCTGGGCAAATTCAGGGATTTTTCAATTGTCCAGTGGACAATCTTTATGCAGCTCCGGTAATTATTGATGATATCAAATCTCGTTATCCGGAAAATCTGGTTGTGGTATCTCCTGATGCCGGTGGCGTTGAAAGGGCCAGGGCTTATGCTAAGCGCCTTAACGCCAGCCTGGCGATTGTAGACAAAAGAAGAAGTGCGCCTAATCAGGCCAAAGCCATGGCTATTATTGGAGAGGTTGAGGGTAAGACAGCGATCATCCTCGATGATATGGTGGATACAGCAGGGACTTTGACAGAGGCCGCGAGTGTAATCGTTAAAAATGGTGCCAGTGCAGTTCATGCGTATTGCACACATCCTGTGCTTTCTGGTCCGGCAATTGATCGAATTGAGAAATCATTTTTAAATTCTCTTGTTGTAACGGATACTATCCCTCTGTCCGAAGAGGCAAAACAGTGTAAAAAGATTGAGACGCTATCAATTGCGAACCTAGTTGGGGAAGCAATTATGCGCAGTTACAGGGGTGATTCTGTAAATTCTTTATTTGTATAAAATGTTTGATATTAGTTTTCTGCAAAAAGATTTGCAGAAACGGAGGAAAGAACTTTGGAATTAATTGAGTTAAATGCAAAATTAAGAGAACCAAATGGTAAAGGTGCTGCCAGAACATTAAGAAGAAATAACGCCATCCCTGCAGTTATTTATGGAGCAAAAACTGAGTCAGCGACCCTGTCTATTGATACTATGGAATTTGATAAAATTATCCGTATAAATGGAACTAG
>JAWSVH010000010.1:0-5739 GCA_033852015.1 Desulfobacula sp. | reverse complement strand
GTGTGGGTAAATATACGGCAGCAGGGATGTTTGCAGCAGGCGTCTCTGGTCTGGTTATGGATAGTCAGTTGCTGATGAGTGATGAAGCTCCGGTCTCTGATAATTTTAAGAAGCTTTTGTCCATGGTGGATGAAAGTGATTCCACTGAAATTTCTTATGAAGGCAGTGATATATATAGAGTCTTTGCAAAGTTGGGAACTAAAATTGTAAAAGATTTGAAATTGGCAGCGGTTGAGTATGCAGGTGATTCAGAAGGTGCCCCAAAATTATATGCATCCATCGTGGATAATATCGTGGCTTCAGATAATAATGATGCCCAGTTTATCCAGTCTTTGTTTTACCTGGGCCAGGATGGGGTGTTTGCAAAAGATTTCATTAAAGATTCCACCAGTATAAAAGATATTATTGCCACTTTTTTTGTAACCATTGGTCAGCATATTAATGCAGTGGATGAACATGATCCAGTTAAACCGGGATCGGACTTTGCTAAAGATCAAGGCACAAAATTTCCTTTGATTCAAGGCCCTATGGCCAATATCTCTGATAATTCAGACTTTGCAAACAAAGTATTGGAGCAAGGCGCATTACCATTTTTTGCAGTGGGGTCATTACCTGCATCTTTGGCCAAGAATATGCTCAAAGACGGAAAAGAAAAGGTAGAGATTTTTGGTGCAGGGCTTGTTGGCATTGAGGCGTTCAACCCCATGGTTCATAAACACCTTGATCTGGTGAAAAAATATAAGGTGCCGTATGCCCTGTTTGCCGGTGGAATTCCTTCCCAGGCAGCAGAGCTTGAAGCGGCAGGAACGAAAACTTATCTTCATACGCCTTCTGTGTCCATGATGGAAAATGCCATGAAAAGCGGCTGCAAACGGTTTATCTTTGAAGGTGGAGAAGCCGGCGGCCATGTGGGAGCACTCTCTTCAATGGTTTTATGGGAAGCTGCGATTACTTCTTTAATTAACAAAGGGTCTGATCTGTCTGATTTGTATCTGGTATTTGCCGGTGGGATTTCGACTCGATTTGCATCCTTTTTTATTTCAGGGATGACCTCTTTTTTGGCAGCCAAGGGTGCAAAAGTGGGGATTCAGGTTGGAACCGCTTATCTGTTTGCTGATGAGATTGTTTCGACCCAAGCGATCCAGTCCCAATATCGGGATATCATTATAGAAGAGAACAGGACCGTTGTTATTGGTAAAACTTTGGGGCTTGCTTCACGAACCGCTCCCACAGGATTTGCCAAAATGATGGTGGAAAATGAAGCTGCAATGCTTAAGAACAAGGAAGGCCTCTCAGAAAGAAAAAGAGCGTTTGAAAAAAGAAATATCGGTTCTCTTCTTATCGGTGCCAAAGGTTTTCTGCCTGATTTTGAAAAGCCTGGGGAGGAGTATTTTACCTGGTTTGAAGGAGAAGAACATAAAGAAAAAGGTAATTTTCTAGTGGGTGACAGTCTGGCCTTTTTTGACCGGGGTGTGACCATCAAAGAAATCCATGATAAATATTTTGAAGCCAAATCATTTTTGTATAAAAATATCAATTGCCTTGAACTGTTCTCCAGTCCGAAAAATAAAATAAATGATGAAATTGCTGTTGTGGGTATCGGATGTACATTACCTGATGCGGATGACCCGGAAAGTTTATGGAAAAATATTTTAGACAAAAAATACTCCATCAGCGAAATGCCCGAGGACCGCTTTGATCGTGATCTGTATTATGATCCTGATAAAAGTGCGGAAGATAAGACATATACAATTCTTGCAGGCCATGTGGATCATTTCGAGTTTGAGTGGGAACGGTTTGGCTATACCAAAGAAAAAGCGGCAAGGTTGTCCCGCAGTCAGAAAATGGTATTGCAGACGGCATTTAAAGCAGTGGAAAATGCAGGGATGTTGGGAGAAGATAATCGTCTTGTTTGTGATGACCCCCAGAAGACCGCCGTAATTATTGCCACTTGCCTTTCCAATGAATTAAGTAATGAACTTCATTTTAAATACTGGTACCCAGAGCTGTTGGCCATGCTGGAAAAGACGGAAGAATATCAGCACTTGAATGATGATGAAAAAAAGAGTGTTCGCACAGCGATTCAGGATGGTATTGAAGGAAAAAACAAAGGATATGATCCGGTTCATGGGATTTTGTTAAACATAGAAGCATCTCGAGTGGCAAGGGACTTAGGTGTCCGGGGTACCAATTATATAGTGGATGCAGCATGTGCTTCCTCGGTTACAGCCATTGATGCCGCTGTGGGGGAACTTTTATCCGGAGATCATGATCAGGTTGTCGTGGGTGGGGTTAATACACATCTGGCGCCGGAGTCGTTTGTTGGTTTTGCTAAAATGGGCACATTGTCCAAGGTAGGATCATACCCTTTTGATCAGAGAGCAGATGGGTTTATTCTAGGGGAAGGTTCGGTCATTTTTGTTTTAAAACGAATGAAAGATGCCCTGCGGGATAATAATAAAATTTTTGGTGTGATCAATGCCATTGGTTCAAGTTCAGATGGCAAGGGAAAAGCAATTGCAGCTCCCAATCCTAAAGGCCAGGTGCTGAGTCTTGATCGTTGTTTTGAAAATATTCGTCCGGGTGTTGTACCCGAAGATATCGGATTTATCGAAGCACACGGGACATCGACGATTATTGGTGACCAGGTAGAACTGGAAACTTTGAAAGCGACCTATAAAAAGTCTGGTGCCGGGATCAGTTCAATTAAATCCCAGATCGGGCATCTTCTGGGATGTGCAGGGTCTGCCGGGATGCTAAAGGCGTTGCTGGCAGTGAATAAAGGAATACTTCCACCGAATGGTCAATTTGAAAAACTTTCTGAGAATCACAGCTTGGATGATGTTTCTATGTTTATTGTTGAAGAATCTCAAAAATGGGTTCCTGAAAACAATGCATCCAGAATGGCTGCGGTCTCTTCCTATGGGTTTGGTGGGATCAACTACCATATTGTCGTTGAACAGATGACAGATGCCTATCAGACAGTTCCAAGAGATATTTTTACAGATACAGACTATGATTACAATGATGACAGAATTGTCGTTGCAGGGCTTGGTGTCTTTTTGCCCGGCGCTAAAAACAAAGAAGAGTTCTGGGAGAAACTGCAATCAGGTAAATCACAATTGTCCCATATTCCTACGGAACATTTTGACAATGATGCGTATGCGAGTCTGGATAAAATGTCACATTATCGTCTTCCCAAGGTGAATGCTGGGGTGGTTAAGGACCATAAATTTGACAACTTAAAGTACAGAATGCCGCCTAAGATGGTCAAAAATATTGAAAGAGGTCAAATCTTTGGGCTTGAGGCAGCCAATGAAGCCCTGGAAACATCCGGACTTTTGGCACAATTAGAAGCTGCCAATAAAGTCGGTGTTATCTTAGGGACGATTCCAGGAGAGCGTCAGAGCAAAAATATTGTCAGGGTTAGAAAACATGTTATTGGCAATGCCATTAAAGACTGCAAGGCGTTTGATCAGTCTAAGCTGGATATTATTGCAGGACAAATGGTGGAGGCAATCAGAACGGCGATTCCTGAAAATAATGAAGATACTACCCCCGGACTTTTATCCAACATTATTTCCGGTCGAATTGCCAATTACTTTGGTTTAAACGGGGCCAATTATGTGATTGATGCTTCGTGTGCTTCTGCAGTGGTGGCCATGAAAAATGCTGCCCGGAATCTGAAACAAAAAGATCTTGATTTTGTTTTGGCCGGTGGTGTGGATACCAACCTTTATCCTGGTGTCTTGATGGCGTTTAAGCGATTGGGGCTTTTGTCTGAAGGCGATTGTAACTTTTTTGATTCAAGGGCAGATGGATATGTCATGGGTGAGGGTGCCGCAATGCATCTGATGACCACCTATAAAAAAGCCAAAGAGTATAACCTTGATATCCTGGGCGAAATCAATGAGTGCGTGGTTCGATCCAGTGTTCCGGATCATTTGCTGGCACCTTCTGAGCACACGTTTGTCTCCACCATTAATGAAACCTATCATAAAAGTGGAATTCGTAAAAAAGACATTGACCATTTGGATCTGTTCGCCTTTTCCAATATTTTTGGAGATATGGTTGAAAAGCAGGTGATTGAGAAGTGTTTTGATCATGAAATGAGTTGTGGAAATATCAAGGCGCAGTTTGGGTATTTTAAAGCTGCCAATCCGGCAGTGGCGATGGCAAAACTGATGCTCATGAACCGAAACGGAAAAATGTTGCCGGACTTTAATTATGACCCTGAACATTCTGTTCTAAATGAGAGCAGTGTACTTAAACCACCCCGACAGATCGCTGTTCGGCAAACGGGTCAGCCTTTTAGATTCGCGGCCAATGTTAACGGCATTGGAGGCAACCACTGTCATATGATTATGGGTACGCTGCCAGCTGTTCTTGAAAAAAGCAATAATGTCATTGATGTTGATTTCACAGCCCAGGCAAATGAAGACATTGTTTTGGTTGATCATGCGTATTCTGCTGATCAGGCAGGCAAGAAATTGCGGATTGTTGCACTTCTTTCCGGCCAGGGGGCTCAAAGAAGTCGGATGATGAAAGATCTTTTTGATGGTGATGATCACATCAAAAATATCATGCAAAGAGGAGAAAAAATATTCCAGGCGAAAAGAGGGTATTCTCTTTTGGATATGATGTTTGGTTCTGATGATGCCATTAATTCTACCCAGAATACACAACCAGCAGTTTTTCTGTCTTCTGCAGCCATTTACAGTCGATTGTCTCAGGAAGGATTCTCACCGGATTATTTTATTGGTCATAGCGTGGGCGAATATACCGCCTTATTTTGTAATGGGATGTTGTCTTTTGATGATGCCATGCGCTTGATCATTAAACGGTCTGATTTGATGTATGAGTCCACCTTAAAGGTCCCCGGCAAGATCATGGTTGTCTTTAAGAATGAAAAAGAGACTGCCAAGTTCATTCGAGAATCTTTTGTCTCCAATATTTATATCACCAATAAAAATAGTGAGAAACAGACTGGGGTATCTGGAAAAGTAGAAGATATTGAAAAATTCTGTGAATTTTTAACCCAGCAGTCGGTGTTCTTTAAAAAGCTGAATCTTACGGGTGCGTTTCATACGCCACTGCTTGAAGATGCGTCGAAACAACTAAGAGCTTATCTGGATACGGTGAATTTTAAGGATGCACCGTTTGGAAGAATCATTTCCAATACCTATGCGAAACCATATCCTGTATCCCATGAGGATGTGAAAGATCTTCTGGCAAAACAGATTATATCGCCGGTGGAATTTATAACGTCCATTGAGAATGTATATGAATCCGGCAGAACTCATTTTATTGAAATCGGGCCGTCAAGACTGCTGGTTAATCTGCTTAAAAATATTAATATCGGAGAATATGAAACGGCTGTTTCCGTAGAAGCCGGTAGTGAAATGAAATCTTTTGCTGCCTGCAGAAAATACCTTTTGGAATTAAATAGTATTTTTAAAGTACAGCCGTTACCTGTTGTACCCGCTATATCCGCGGCACCTGCTGTAAAAATTAAAGAGGAGTTACCTAAATTAGATATGTCCCAGGATTTTGAAACATTTAAAGAAAAAAACCAGAATCAGTTAGATGAAATTTTGTATCAAGAGTACCTGCGTCAGAAACGGGAAAGTGCGATTGATGCCATGGAACGATTTGATTTCAATCCCAATCAGATTGTAATCTCAGGTGTTTCTGTGGGGCTTCCTGGTAAGGCCAGGCGGGTTTTCGCAACCGATAATT
>JAWSVH010000262.1:0-885 GCA_033852015.1 Desulfobacula sp. | reverse complement strand
TTTTTCTTTTATGGCTTTTTCCAGATCTGCGTGGGTGGCCGCCACCACCCGGAATACTGCTGTAAGGGGTTGGGTTCCGCCAACCCTGTAAAAAATTTTATCCTCTAATACCTGTAAAAGATCGATCTGCATTCGCATGCTGATTTCGCCAATTTCGTCTAAAAAAAGAGTCCCTCCGGATGCCATCTCCAGGCGACCTTTCCGGGTCTCTTTGGCATCGGTAAAGGCCCCTTTTTGATGACCGAACAACTCGCTTTCCATGATATGTCTGGGGATCGAACCACAATTTACAGCAACAAAAGGACCATCCTTTGCATTGGAATTGGAGTGAATCGCTTTGGCGGCCAAGCCTTTGCCAGAACCGGTTTCCCCAGTAATTAATACAGAGGACTCTATGTTTTTTATGTCTTCAATCAGTCTGAAGATATCCTGCATGGGCTTTGACTGGCCGATCATGCTTTCAAATCGGCTTCGGTTTTTATACTCATCTTTAAGAAATGTGTTTTCTTGTTTTCTTGCCCGATGGTCGATGAGTTTTTTGATCAGGACTCCCAATTCGTCGGGATCAAAGGGTTTTAAAATATAATCAAAGGCGTGTAGTTTCATGGCCTGAACAGCCGACGGTACGGACCCGAAAGCTGTGATCATGATCACATCTATGTCAGAATAATCTTCTTTCACATGGGTCAGAACATCTAAGCCGCTGATCCCGTCCATTTGTATATCTAAAAGCAGAATATCAAAACTTTCATTTTTTAAAGTTTCGAGGGCGTCTTCACCGCTGGGAACAGTGCTGACATTGTACCCGTCTCTTTTGAGCCAGCCGGCAAGAGATTCGCGGATGACCATCTCATCATCCACTATTAGAATCCTGACCTGTCTCAT
>JAWSVH010000070.1:0-13106 GCA_033852015.1 Desulfobacula sp. | reverse complement strand
TAAACTCCAGACCAAGAAAAAGACATGGGTATAAAACCCCTGTGGAGGTGCTGTATGGAAAATAGAATTTTTCGCACTTCAAACTTGAACCTAAGTTGTATAATAAGGATTAAATATTTTTTCCAGGGTTTCTTTATCCATCCCATGGCCGGTATCTTTGACTTCAAGCTTGGCATAAGTGCCGGGTACATGGATATTTTCTGACAAATAAGCGTTGGCTTGTATGTCAATATCGCTTAATTCAATCGTCAATACTCCTTTTGTATCCCGCATGGCATGATAGGCATTCGTACATAGGTTCATGACGATCTGGTGAGTCTGGGTGGAATCTGCCAGTACTGTCCCCTTGGATGATATTTTTTCCTTAATCTCAATCGTTGAAGGAATGGAAGAACGTAAAAATTTAATGGCCTCCTTGACGATTAGATACAGTTTAATCGGGATTTTTTGCTGTTCTGTCTGCCTGCTGAATGTCAGGATCTGTTTTACCAGCTCTGTTGCCCTTTTCGCCCCTTTAATTATCTGATCAATACTATCTTCTAACTTGTCAGGATGATGAATATCCAATTGTGCCAATTCGGCATAGCCGAAAATACTAGACAGAATATTATTGAAATCATGGGCGATCCCTCCGGCAAGGGTTCCAACCGCTTCCATTTTCTGGGACTGGCGCAGTTGTTTTTCAACCTCCAGTTCGTGTGTGATATCCCTTGCAATACCAATTACCGCATAGTCGTTCAGCGGCACAGTACTGAGCCTTGCAACCCTGTTGGTATTGTCTGGCCTGGAATACGTTATGGTACCCAGATCCATTGCTTTATCGGATTCTGCATCAATCAACAGCCGTTCATCAGAACCTTCTGATGAAATATCACTGATTGTCATCTGTTTGAGTTCATCCAGTGTCCGGCCTGTCAGCCGGGCTGCCGCTTCATTGGCATCCAGGTATCGGCCTGTATTTTTTTCAACAATAAAAACTGCATCATTTGTTCTTTCAAATAACGTTCTATGCTGGTTTTCACTTTTCTTTAATGCTTCAAACGCCTTTACTGCTCGAAGGGTTTCACAGCTGTAAGAAGCCAGTATGCTGCCGATCTCTTTATCCTGCTCTATGAATGGAGGTTCTACTTTGCTGTGTAGTGTTAAAATTCCCACCGTATTACCTGAGCCGTCCGGAATTGGAAACACCAAAAGGGAACCGTCTTTATATCCGGTCCACCCGCTAGGCTTAACAGTATGGGCTGTTTTTACATTGTCTATAAGAAGAGGCTTTTTAGTTTTCATCACTTGGCCTAGAACTGAATGCTCGGACAAAGGGAAATTGAGAAAGTCAGGCGCATGGCCGGGATCTAAGGAATGGATAAGGCGTAAACCGCCTTCTTCAACAAAATAAAGACTGCCGCCTGTGGCCACCATATGATGGGCAAACTGATCCAGTATCTGGGAGCCGAAACGTTGCATTTTCACACACCCTGACAAGCCCTGGGTTGTTTCAACAATTTTTCTCAACCTGGAATTGATATTTGAGAGGTGTTTGTTGGACTGCTCAAGTTCAATGGTTCTTTCCTGCACAAGCTTTTCAAGATGTTTCTGGTAGACACGATTTTCATGAATAAGACGGGCTTTTTCCAACGCCTTTTCCACGGTATATTCCAGTATGGACAGATCTTTGACCGGTTTTACCAGATAATCCCATGCGCCGTAGCGAAGGGCCTGTACCACATCTCCAATTTGATTTGCTCCTGAGATAACAATTTTCGGGGTGTCCGGAGCAATCTTGCTGCCCAGTTTTAATACTTCAATGCCATCCATCTTCGGCATACGCAAGTCTACCAGTATAACGTGAGGCTGCTCACTTTCAATGAGTTCAATGCCGATATGGCCGTTTTCCGCGGTGAGTACTTTATAATTCCGGTCCTCCAGATAATCGGAAAAACTATTTCGAATGGCGACTTCATCATCAATAATAAGAATTTTTAATGGCATGGGTGTGTTATTCATTTTTTTGTTTTTGTCCTATTATCCAGAGAAGTTCTTCTTCTATTTCAGAAAAATTGTTTACCGGTTTTTTAAAAAGCCTGCCAGAGACATTTGGAAAATCAAGAAGGTCCTTTGGAACAATATACTCGGGTGACCCCGTACAGACAACAAAGGCTGTTTCAGGATTCAACCGGTAGGCCTTTCGAATAAAATCATTACCGTCCATTCCGGGAAGACGGACATCTACAACAGCAGCATCAACTTTATCTTTCTCTATCAATTTTAAGGCCTGTTCGCCGCTCTCAGACTGTATTACCTGCCACAATCGATCCTCAAAATAATCAGAAAAGCTTTCCATGACACCCCGTTCATCATCGAGAATCAGGATTTTTCTCATTCTTTCTTATCCCTTTTTTCTAATGGGAGGCGGATAATAAATGTTGTCCCTTTACCAGGCTCAGACACAACATCCATTGTACCCCCATGATTTTCAGTAATGATAAAATAGGACACGGAAAGTCCAAGGCCTGTGCCAACTCCCACAGGTTTTGTGGTGAAAAAGGGTTCAAAAACCCGTTTGCGTGTGTCTTCATCCATGCCGGGCCCGTTATCTTCAATCTCCATGCACAGCACATTTTTATCTATATCCTGGGACAGCCGCAATATAAATTTAGGGTTGATCCCATCTGTATCCTGTGTTGCTTTCTGCATGGCCTGAGCCCCGTTGCGAAGAACATTTAATAGCACCTGCTGGATCTTGGCGCCTTCACAGGAAACCATGGGAAGGTTGTCATCGTATTCCTTTATAATTTCAATAGTCTTGAAATCATACTGCTTTTTGAGATCATAATCGGTTGCGGCAAGCTCCAGGATTTTATCCATGAGATCATCTGGTTGATGAGAAGAGATGGAGGCATCGCTTTTTCTTGCAAAACTCAGCATATTATCCACGATTTCAGCCACCCTCTGTCCTGATTCATTGATGGTCTTAATCATGCGCGGAATGCTCCTGGTCTCCATGAAATTTTTTATGGTTTCCATTGTAGTTCCCGCTTTCTCCGCAGCTTTCAGGTTGGCAGGATTATTGATATTGTCAGTCAGCCGGCTTGCCATCACATTGGCGGTCTGCATCATACCTGCCAGGGGATTGTTAATCTCGTGAGCCATGCCTGCGGCAAGTCCCCCGACAGAGAGCATCTTTTCACCCTGAACCATCATCTCCTCCAGCATTACATGCTCGGTTACATCGTCAATGCGGATAACTGCCCCTTCGACCCCGTTGGCAATCAGCGGATAAATCGTTACATCTGAAAATCGTACATCGCCGTTTGTTTTATTGACAACCTTGGCTTCTTTTTTTGTTTTTCTGGAACGGATTGCCTCAAATAACTGGTTCATTTTATCTGCCATTTGGGGTAATACATTATTCAACAAACGCCCACCTGCTTCCTCAAACGGCATACCTGTTATTTTTTCTGCCTCATGGTTCCACTGGATGACTTTTCCCTTCGAGTTTACTCCCACCAGCACTGAAGGCATGGAGTTTATAATATTATTCAACAGGTTTTGAAGACTTTTGAGTGCCTCTTCTGACCGCTTGTGTTCGGTGATGTCTCGAGCAATGCTTCCCACTCCGACCATAGAACCGGATGCATCATAATGAAATGAGGAGGACCAATAAACTGAACGTGTCTCTCCTGTCATGGAGTTGACCTGTCTATTTTCTAAGTTCATCTGTTTCTTTTTTTGAGCCACGCCCCTGTTAAACCATTCCTTTGTCATGGCCTGGTCATCCGAATGGATGAAATCGAATGCAGACATTCCAATGCATTGTTCAGGAGATATGCCTAAAATATTTTCAGCCATATGATTTACAAATGTAAAATTTCCCTGCCCGTCCGTGGTAGTGATAAGATCTTCCGTCCCCTCGATTAATTCACGATATCTTTCTTCACTCTCTTTGAAAGACAACCCTAAATAGTATTTTTCTTCCTCCCTGTTAAGCAAAAGGCCGACGGTTAAAATCCCGCAAAAAATGGCAAAGCCATACGGCAATGCCATTGCCTTCATTAACCCCCATCCCGTCTGAAGATCTTTAACAAAAAGAAAACCGGGTAGGATTGCTATTACGGCGAATAATGTTCCTGCAAGCGCTTTTTGTATAGAAGTAAAACATCCGGAGATCTTATACAATATGATACCGGCCGTTGCTGACAGACTGACTCCGATACAGCCTGCCAATACACCGCCTCCCCCAAGATAGATGCGGAAACTTCCACCAATAATGGCAGTGATGACAGCGGAAAACGGTCCTCCAAAGACACCGCTGATGACAACAATTGCGTTTCGTTGGTCAACAATAACGCCCTCGAAAACAGGAATTTTGGCAAACATACATCCAATGGTAAAAATACCGAAAAAGATGCCGAAAATAGATTGACGTTTATACCAGATTAATTCCTTGAATTGGGCGAGCAGATAGCCATACACCGTAACAAGGGCAATAAAAATTGCCAGGTTGTTGAATAAAGCAAAAAATAAATCAATTCCTTGAACCATAAAAACTCCTTACCCGGGAGGAATAATTATAATCAATTCGGCCAATTCAATATAATTCTCACTTAAAAAGAATTATTTATGCGAAAATTTATAAAATAACAGCCTGACAAAACTCTATAATTTATTTAAATAGCAAATAAATATTATTATGCTTTTGTCATAATCACCCATGTTCATGCTGAATCGTAGTAACGGTTAAATTCAAGGGGAAAATCAACTTGCGGAAAAATGTAAAAAATCGCAATGAAGAATTGGAACCATGAAAATATAATTATTTAACTTTGGTAAAGTTAAGATTACTACAAGAAACAGCCAAATGCAAAATAAAAATACAATAGTCAACGGCCAAAATCTGGATTGAGAATTCCCTGTTAACATTTCAGATACCTGTAAAGGTCAATTATGATTTTGTTACGTCAAGTACATACTAAAATTGAATGGGGGTCATATTTTATTTGGGCACAACAGTTTTGGACAGATCTGCAATCGTATTATATACATCTTCTAATGTTCTGATGGATCTTGCATGATCTTCTTCTATCCTGACGCCCAACTGTTTATCAACCAATACAATCAGGTCAACGGCATCCAGGCTGTCCAAGCCGATATCTTCGTATAATAAAGATTCTGGTTTTAAAAGTTCAGGTTCAATTTCAAATTCTTCTTCCAGCATCCTATTTACTATTTCAATGATTTTATCCATGAAAAATCTAATTCCTTTTAATACTAATTAAAAATATCGTCCAAATGTGAGCACAGCTGAGTTCTGTCCTCTGTTTGAATTATTCAGGCCACCATTGGAAAGATGATGAGCCCTTATTGATAAAAATAAATTTTTATTGTTGTCTCTTTTAAATTCAAGACCAATACCGGCCTGTGGATTAAAATTTAACCGATAGGCCTGATCCACAACACGATAATCGGTGAAGATTGCTCCGATACCCCCTTCGATATATGGCTTGATATTTTTTGTTGCAAGAGCGCTTATGTAATATAGTGCAAGCATATTAATGTTTGTGATAAGTTTAATATCACCATTATTCATATATGCGCCACCAAGGCTTGCTTCAATTTTAAATCTTAAGTTTTCAGGGGCGTTGTGAAACCAGATTTTATCATAATCATATAATCGCAAAAAAGATATCTGGGTGAAAAAGATCTCTTCAGATGGATCGTATGTATATCCTGTATTTATACCAATACCTGTCAGAGTAGGTTCATATATTTTATCCTCCTGTGCAAAGGAGGAACAGGGTGGCAAATAAAATAAAATGAATATTAAATAAAAGGCTATTATGTATTTGGGTGCCTTTTGAAATATGAAATAGGGTGTCATAAACGGTAATAAAGCCAACTAAATGATCATATGTTTAATGTGATTAATAATTTACCAAACCAAATTTACTAAGAACGGATACTACCCTTAAAAGAAATTAAAATCAAATGCAAAATTGGAGTTAAAGATTGCCCTTATCCTATAGTTGTTTTGATAAAAAAAGATGAATATCTAATTGAATTATTTTGGGGTTGGGGTGTGAATGAATTGCCCATATTCACCATTTTGACCTAATTTTATGTGGCATATTTTCTGGGGTGCTTTGGCTGCATATGCGGCGTCAATGGCATTATCGGTGGGGGACAAGCAATGGTTTCGAACTGACATTTGTTCTTTAGAAGAGAGGTTTGAATTTTGAAAAAAATCATCGAGGTTTGTATCACTGGAACAAGGAGACAGTATTAAATGGGATTTTTCAGGTATATTAATCTTATCTTTATGATAGTTTCCCATCGTCAAATCGCTAAACCAGCCATGGTTTGAGTCGTCATCTTTTTGGGCGCTGATCAGAAAAAAGGTGGAACCTTCGGAAAAGGAGTACGCTTTTTGCTTTTTTGAACAAAGTCCACGAATACAATATCCTAGAACATTGCAATACTCATCACAACTGCCAATGAGAACAGAGTCAACTTTTCCTTCTTTAAGCCAGATACCGGCACTTAAAAGAGCTGAAATAAAACTCATGTCAAATTGACTTACCGTGAGACTTGGACCCTGTATCCCATATCCGATAGAAATATGGGCAGCGGCTGCATTATGGACAGAATTGGAAAAGTGAGTTGGAGAAGCAAGGGAGTCGCCTTTTTCAATATAAGAGTCTAAAAAAGCAAAGGTTGTACGTGCAGCACCAAACCCGGACGCCACAATAACGCCGGTTTTTTCTTTGTTAACAATAGATGGACTTGCGTTTTGAATTGCTTTTCCTGCAGCTAACATCGCCATTCTGGAAAAATGATCTATTCTACGTAACTTTTTTTTAGGCAGAAAATCTGTAATGGTAAGGGTGTCTGCGCTACTTTGATAGACATTGCCACTGGTACCTTGGATAGGTTTTAGATGTTCTTTGACTAAGTTGAAATCTTCATTATATACATGTTGAAGATCTGAAGTTTTACTGCCATATCCATTAACAATGCCTACCCCTTGGATAAACAGTTTCAGGATAGTGCCTCACCTGATTTGACAGCCTGACGTTCTTGAACAAATTGCGCCAGTGTGTTGATGGATTGCAATGCCGGCCGGCCTTCTTCGATATTTTTTATTTCAACGCCAAAATAAACCTGTAGTTGAACAACAAGTTCTACAGCATCAAGCGAATCAAGTTCTAAACCTTCTCCAAAAAGAGGTGCATCATCATCGATTTCATCTGGAGTGACATCTTCTAACTGAAGCTCTTCAATAATCATTTCTTTAAGTTTTCTCTTTAATTCCATGTGATTCTATGACCTTTTTATTTGTAAAGTTTCGGATTTATATCATTTAAAGGTAGACCGAGCAATAGAATACTGACATTTTTTGGGCTCTTTCTTGACTTTATACATCAAGGCTGACTACAAATAATCAACAATAAAACAAAATAACTGAGGAGAAAAATAGTGAAAAATATTCAAACGAATGGGTTGAAAATAGTTCTTATTTTTTGTGTCTTTATCTGGGGTGCGATGTTTGGGTCAACCGCTTGTGCAGAAGGTGGAAATTTATATACCGCACATAATATCTGGTATGAGATTGGTAAAGAACAACGTCTTGCTTGTATCAATTATAAAACCGGGGTGATTATTCCTGCCGGAACCCAGGTAACCAACGTGAGAATCGAGAAAACAATAGCAGCCAGGCGATCCAATCGCCAGGGCCTGGCAATCTTTTTTGATACGCTAAAAGATCAGAAAAAATATAGGGTGACTTTTGTCGCCAAGTACCATCCGGGAAAAACCATCCAGGAATATAAAGATTTTATGTTTGGAACAAAAACCTTTAATCAGCTGGTTAAAGGCTTTAATAAATCTGAAATCAGTGCAGTTAAAGGAGGAAATCTGGTCGCTGGGATGAGTAAGAAGGCGGTCCTGGTAGCTTATGGCTATCCGCCTGAGCATAAAACACCCAACCTTGATATGAATCAATGGCGATACTGGATGAACCGGTTTGGAAATAAAGCGGTCATTTTTAATGATAAAGAAAGAACGGTTTCCTACTAAATATACGATAGATTGATCAAAAAATTTAACACCCGAATTCTGAAAAATTATCATGGGATTTGGGTGTTAATTATTTGGGCTGGTCAAGGGGTTTATCAGCAAGGTGCTTTGCTAAAATAGGCTTGCATAAAAAAAAGATTATGACTATAGTGACGAGATTTTGAAATGGGCTGATTTAAGCTATAACTATTAATAATAGCAGAATATTTTGATGGCAACAGGACCTTTTTTAGCACACAATATAATTGCGGATTTCCCAGCACGTAAATATGCTTCATTACAATTTGAATCTAATGATAAGATCAATGAAGTTCAATCTACTTTATTTTTAAAACATCTGAGCTATTTGGCTGAAAAATCCCCTTTTTACAGTCGGTTGTTTTCCCAAAAACAAATTGGTCTTAATCAGATTGAGACAGTGTCTGATATTATAAAACTGCCTTTGACAGACAAAAAAGACCTGTCTGATCCTGGTGAATTTTTATGCGTGGATGATTCAAAGATTGCAGATGTCTGCTTGACTTCAGGAACTTCAGGTTCAAAACCAACCATTATCTCTTTGACCGGAAGTGATCTTTCCCGGTTGGCATATAATGAAGAGCTTGCCTTTGAAATTGCCGGAGTTGATTCAAAAGATACTATGTTGGTATGTGCTGCCATTGATCGATGTTTTATGGCGGGGATTGCCTATTTTTTAGGAGGTATAAAGTTGGGTGCAAAGATGTTGCGAAGTGGTTCTGGCAGTCCTTCTCAACATTGGGAATTGATCAACTTGACCCACGCCACTGTGATTGTCGGTGTGCCATCTTTAATCTATAAAATTGGTCAATATGCTTTGGACAACCATGCTGATCCTGCGGCCAGTACGATTACAAAACTCATTGCCATTGGAGAACCCACCAGGGGTGAAAATTTACAGCTTCTTCCTATCTCAGAACAGCTTGAGCAGATGTGGGGGGCAAAAATTTATTCCACCTATGCATCTTCTGAAATTGCCACGACATTTTGTGAATGTTCGGCCAGGTCCGGGGGACATTTAAGGCCAGAAATGAACATTATCGAGATTCTTGATGATGATGGACAGCCGGTAAAAGAGGGTGAAAGAGGAGAGGTGGTGACGACGCCTTTGGGTGTAGAAGGCATGCCTTTGCTCAGATTTAAGACCGGCGATATCTCTTATTTGATCAATGAAACGTGCTCATGTGGACGCACAACTAAAAGACTTGCTCCTATTATTGGACGGAAAAATCAGATGCTCAAATATAAGGGAACCAGTGTTTTCCCAAATTCAATTTTATACAGTCTTGAAGGGGATTCACGTTTTCATAATGGATATATTGAGGCAAGGAAAAATACGGATGGTACAGATCGGGTGATTCTTTATGCAGCCCTTTGTTCAGAACAGACTGATGAAACATGGATTAAGGATGTTTTGAGAGCAAAGGTCAGGGTGGTTCCGGAAATAAAGCTTATTTCACCAGAGCAGGCCGATAAAAAGGTCTACCAGTTTGATAAAAAACGTAAAAGAATGACTTTTTTTGATTTAAGAGAAAATTGATAATTTAAGTAAGTAGAATAGGCGGCAGAAAAATATGGAAAAAAGACCAGCAATTGTTTTGACGGGAAATGATTTAACTTACAAAGATATTGTCAGTATAGGTATCGGTGACACAAAAGTTGAACTGGGCCAAAGTGCCATTGAAAAATGTAAACTGTCCAGACAGTTTTTAGAAGATGCCATCAGAGAAAAGAAAATCATTTATGGTGTCAACACCTCTTTTGGCCCAATGTGTAACAAAATTATTAATGATAAAGAGATCGAAACGCTTCAAAATAATTTGATCATCAGTCATGCGGCAGGCTTGGGCTCTCCTATTTTACCTTATATTGCTATGGGGATTTTGGCTGTTCGCTTGAATACCCTTGTAAAAGGATATTCGGGTGTCAGAATTGCGCTTTTAGAATTGATGCGGGATATGATTAATAATGAGATTGCGCCCTATATTCCGGAAAACGGCAGTGTGGGTGCTTCCGGAGATTTAATTCATTTAGCACATATGTCCCTTGCCATTATCGGTAAGGGAAATGTCTACTTAAAAAAAGAGTTGATGCCGGTTGAAAAAGCATTTGAATTAACGGGTTTAAAGCCGCTCAAATTAAGTTATAAAGAAGGTCTTGCCTTGATGAATGGAACGGCTGCCATGACAGGCATTGCAGCATTTACTCTATTCGGTGCTGAAAAGTTAATAAATATTGCCTGTGTGAATGCTGCGTTTTCCATTGAAATATTTGGTGGTATTGATGATGCTTTTGATCAGGATCTTCATCTGGTTAAACCCCATCCGGGTCAGGTGAGTATCGCTGATACCATAAAAAAATTGTATGACGGTACGAAAAATATTACTGTCAGAAAAAATATGCACGACAGAATCAGAAATCAGAACCATACAGATACCCCTGTTTTTGAGACCAATGTAAATGTTCAGGATGTATATTCAATACGGTGCACCCCGCAAATTCTGGCCCCGGTGAAAGAAGCATTTGATGCTGCGGTAAAAACCGTCGAAATAGAGGCCAACTCCACCAACGATAATCCCATCATTATTCCTGAAAAAGGCAAGATCATACATGGTGGCAATTTCCATGGTCAAAGCATCAGTTTTGCAATGGATGCACTTTGTATCGGGATATCCACCCTGTGCAACCTGTCGGAAAGACGGTTGAATAAGTTGCTGGATAAGAATCTGAATGAAGGGTTGCCAGAACAGCTCATCCCGGGTGAAATAGGGCTAACCATGGGTTTTATGGGGGCTCAATATCTGGCAACATCAACCACCGCAGAGAATAGACATCTGGCAAATCCCATGAGTACCAATTCTATTTCCTGTAATGCAAGCAATCAGGATGTGGTCAGCATGGGGACGGTGGCAGCAAGAAAAGCATTTCGATTAGTCTCCAATGCTAAACATGTTATTACACTTGAAACCCTGGCAGATTTACAAGCGCTCTCTTTTAGAAATTCAGACAAACTGGGTCGCGGAACTCAAAAGATATATGATATTTTAAATGAGGATTTTCAGGTATATGATAATACACAGATTTTTCATGACAGTCTGGTTAAGTTAAGGAAGATTCTTTTTTCAAGCCAGTTGTTTGATGATATTTCAATTTATTATAATTAGTTATCCTGTATGGAAAATAACTCCCCAAAAATACTGATTGTTATTCCATTGTACAATCATGCAAAAACCATTGTCAGTGTCATTGAAAAATGCCTGGTTCACCATAATCATATTCTGGTTGTGGATGATGGCAGCCGTGACCTGCCTTCTAATATATTTGATGGTCTGGACATTACGGTTATAAAACATGAAAAGAATATGGGTAAAGGATGTGCTGTCCGGACGGCGGCAAAGGAAGCTGTAACCCTTGGCATGACCCATATTGTAACAATAGATGCAGATCTTCAGCATGATCCAAAAGATTTTCCGGTGTTCAAACAGGCCATCATTGAAAATCCCAAAGCATTATTTGTTGGGAAAAGAGATTTTTCGTCCCCGCAGATTCCGGGGATGTCCAAATTTGGACGGGGGTTTTCCAATTTCTGGTACAGGGTTCAAACGGGAAATAAGATCGGGGATGCTCAATCGGGATTTCGAGCCTATCCATTATACGTTTTGGAGAAGTTAAAATTATCTGAAACCCGGTTTTCATTTGAAGTAGAGGTCCTGGTAAAAGCGGCCTGGGCAGGAGTAACGCTTAAAGATATAGATATTGGCGTCTATTATCCGTCTAAAAAAAACAGGGTCTCTCATTTTAAATTGATCCGGGACAATGCAAGGCTGACGCATCTGAATATACTGCTCACCGTCCGGTCTTTTATACCGGTTCCCTTTAAAAAAATAACCGGCAAGGGCCAGGATTTAAAGTTTTCTATTTTCAAGCCCATAAAATCCATACAGCTTTTTCTTTCTAATGAAGTATCTCCTTTCACCATTGCCATGTCCGGTGCAATGGGGGTTTTTTTAGGGACACTTCCTTTGATTGCATTACATACATTGGTTATTTTAATGGCTGCGGGCTTTTTCAGGTTAAATAAAGTGGTTTCCATTGGCGCAAGCCAGTTGACGATGCCGCCGATTGTTCCAGCACTTTGTATCGAGATAGGTTACTATTTAACCCATCAGGGGAAATTTTTAACGGACATTTCGCTTGAAACGTTGGGCAGTCAATGTCTTGACAGAATTTATGAATGGTTTTTAGGGTCACTTCTTGTGGCACCTGTTTTGGCATTTATTGCTTTTTGTCTGTTTTTTCCCATTGCATACATGCTTTCAAGTAAAGGTGAAAATAATTGAGTACTGACAATAAAAAATGGGATGGAAAGAGCCTGGGAACCCAGTTTGGGCATAATTTTTTTTATTTTGCCATTCGGTTCGGTGGGCGACGAGTAGCCTATTTCTTTTTATATTTTATTGCCTTTAACTATGCGGTGCTGTTTCCTTCAATTCGGAAAAAAGCAGATCCATATATATCAAGGCGATTTCCCAATGCAGGATTTTTTGAAAGGATTAAACACAGATATATATTAATCCTTCATTTTGGTCGTATCCTCATTGATCGGGCCATTGTCGGCATTCTGGGGCCCAGAGCCATTCGCGCCATGTTTTTAAACCCCCAGGATATGATTCAGATGAATTCAGGTTTTATATTATTAATTTCCCATGCAGGCGGTTGGCAGGTTGCCATGTCTTCGTTGGGTGTGATTGATAAACCTGTGAATTATTTAATGCTCAGAAGTGAAAAAGATATCGATAAGCATTATTATGAGCATCAGAAAGGTGGGAACAAAGTTAATATTATTGATCCCACTCAATTTCTTGGCGGCTCCATTGAGATCCTTAACGCGCTGAAAAATGATGAAATTGTTTGTATGATGGGAGACCGGGTTTTTGGTAGCGAGGAGCGATCTATTAAAATGGATTTTTTAACTGGACAAACATCGTTTCCATTTAGCGCATTTAAAATGGCCTCGA